>JAFZNN010000053.1 GCA_017550895.1 Clostridia bacterium | reverse complement strand
TATCTCGCGTGCTACGGCGACCACGTGGAAGAAAACCGCGTGCCGGTGCCGGGCACCGCGCTCGATCACAGCTATTTCGTAGAAGAATGGATCTGGACGGCGGAGCACACCGCCGCGGCGAAGCTCTTCTGCAGCGCCTGCTCGCACGAGGAAACGGTGAATGCCGACGTCACGAGCGCCGTGACGACCGAACCCACCGAAACGACCCCCGGCGTTCGGACCTATACCGCCGCCGTTACGATCAACGGCGAACCCTTCACGAACGAAACGACGGAAACGATCCCCATGCTGCTTCCGGATTATCCGATCATCGTCGGCGCGCACTCCCTGACCCTTGACGGCGACATCGGCGTGAACTTCTATGCGTATATTCCGGACGCCACAGAGGACGCCTATGCGGCCTTCACCGTGGACGGCAAGACCGTCGAAGCGCCGATCGATCTGAACGAATTGATCGTGATGGACGAACTGCCTTACTTCAAGTTCACCTGCAACGTAGCCGCCCCGCAGATCGACACGCTGATCAGCGGCGTGATCCATGACGGTGAAAGCCGCAGCGCCCCCTTCGTCTATTCCGTGCAGACCTATCTGACTGAAATGCAGGAGGATCCGGCGTACAGCACCAACGAACCGCTCATGGCGCTTGCCGGCGCGCTTGCAAATTACGGCGACTGCGCCAACGCGCTCTTTGCCTACAATCCCGATTTCATCGCGCATCCGCTGGCGGCGAATGCCGCGGCGGAGATGGAAAACGTGACGTCTGCCGCCCTGGCGCCGTATGAGGCGTGGACCGCGGGCGGGGACAGCGGCGTGACCTACGTCGGCTCGAGCCTTGTGCTTCAGAGTGAAACGGCGATCCGCCACTATTTCACGCTGTCCGAAGACGCGACGCTCACGGATTACGTCTTCCTGCTCGGCGAAGGCGCGAACGCCGTCGAACTGACGCCGCAGGCAAGCGGAAGCTCCTATTACGTCGAGATTCCGAATATCCCCTCCGCCGAGCTCGGCGATCTGCAGACCGTCAGCGTGTATTCCCCCGCGATCGGGTACACCCTGGACACCTGGCATTACGCCGCGCTGAGCTACGCGCAAAAGGCGCTCGTGAAATATGAAGCGAATGATCCGTCCGTCAGCGACGCGCTCGCGGAGACGGTCAAGGCGCTGGCTGTCTATTATGACGCGGCAAGCGCGTATTTCCCCGCGCAGGGGCCCGAGGACGACCCCGAAGAGGAGACGAACTCCTTCCTGCTCACCGATAACTTCGGCTGGGGCAGCGCCTATGTGTATGCCATGGACGCCGACGGCAACTCGCTGACCGGTGAATGGCCCGGCACGACGATGGCGGAGACCCGGGTCAACGAATACGGCGAGACCCAGTTCCGCTGCTACATTCCCGCGGATACGGTCAGCGTCATCGTCAGCAACGGGAACGGCGCCCGGACCGAAGCGATCACCGATTTCGAATCCTATACCGGCTACTGGATGGACGGCTCGCGAAACGACCGGGGCGAATACCTCGTCACCGGCTGGAATGATTAACACGCACCGAAACAGAAAAAAACAGACGGAACGAGCCGCTGCAAAGCCTTGCAGCGGCTCCGAAATATCCGTATCCTGAGAAAATGAAAAGCGATTCTCAACAAACGCTCAAGTCGTATCAACCGCCGATCTATGGCGCTGTGCTTTCCTTTCTGATAGGATGAAAGCGGAAGGAGTGATCCGGATGAAGGAATGCAAGGCGTTCAGCATGAAAAATGCCAGAAAACAGGAAAAGCATCTGCGCGGGCTGATTCCGGTGGAGTCATTCGGCGATTTCTGCAACGGGCATCTGCTTCATACATGGGATGACGGCTGCAGAGTGCTGAAGCGGTGTCCTGCGTGCGATGCGCTTGTTCTCGTTCAGCGCTCGGAATTTCATTCGTTCACAGATGGAAACGATTCGTATTACACCGACTTTTTTCCGGTCGCGTCACGGCAGGAGGCGCTCGAACTCAACGAGAAGTATGACGGCGAGCAGCTGGAAAACGAGTTTCCGGGCAAACATATCTTTTGGTAGACAGGGGAGTGAAACCATGAATACAGAGGTCGTGGGCAAAAGAATCGCCGATCGCCGCAAAAAACTTGGATTTACACAGGAACAGCTTGCGGAAAAAATCGGCGTTTCGCCGCAGGCGGTCAGCAAATGGGAAAACGGACGCAATCTGCCCGATATTGACAATCTGCTGGCTGTTTCGCAGATTCTGAAAATTCCGTATGCAACGCTGGTCGGGGATGAAGAAGGCGAACTGTCTATGAATTTCAGAAGCCGGCTTTTTCATGAAAACAATATGTTTACAAGGGTGAAAACCATTGCGCAAATGGAGAAGCTCACGGATACGCTTGCCGCGCTGGTGTTCATGCGTGAAAAACACAACGGGCAATTCCGCAAGGGCTCGAAATTTGCAGCCGAGGCCGTGGAATATATCAATCATCCGCTGATGATGGCGTGCCACGCATTTGCAATGGGAATCCGGGATGACGCGGTGATTGCGGCGATCCTTCTGCACGATGTTGTGGAAGACACGGGTACCCGGCTGGAGGAGCTGCCCGTTTCGGAGGAAACGAAGCAGATTGTTGACCTTGTTACGTTCAGAGTGCTTCCCGGCAAAACGAAAGAGGAAAGCAAAAAAGTCTATTATGAAAGAATCATGGAAAATCAAAAGGCCTGCATCGTGAAAGTTATCGACAGATGCAATAATGTTTCCACGATGGCAGGCTGCTTCAGCCGGGAAAAGCTTGCCGACTATATTGACGAAACAGAAACCTATATCCTGCCTGTCCTGACAAAGATCAAAAACAGCTTTCCCGCCTACAGCGACGCGGCGTTTCTGGTCAAATATCAGATCATCAGCCTGATTGAATCCATCAAAGCGATGATGGTTTAGCGCCGTTCGGAATCGTTCTCCGAACAGGCTTCAACGCCTGATCCGTCTCCCTGCCGGAACAAACGGCAGCCTGCCCCGAAGCACATCCGCGCACGCAAGACGCCGACGGATGCCATATCAACGTCAACGCAGCCGCCCGAAAACGGGCGGCTTTGCTGTTTGCGGGGGACACTTTTTGCGCCGCGCGTAGGCGCGCGACGCAAAGATGCTGCTTGCTGCCTTGGAGAGCAGGCAACATCTGAAGTGAAACCGAAGCTACCGGTCAAGGGCGGCGAATCCTTTTCTTGGCAAAAGGGACGGAAACCGTTTCTTTCTGCGGGAGTTGAACGCCCTCCAAAGCGCTTGCGCTGTTTTTTTGATTGTGCGCGACGGAAAATTCCGGCGTGGCTTCATATTGTCGCCGAATCCGCGCATACTATGGCTGCAAAACGTCACGAAAAGAAGGAGAAAGCGCAATGAAAGCAACCGGTATTGTCAGACGGATCGACGACCTCGGCAGGGTCGTCATTCCGAAAGAAATCCGCCGCACCATGCGTATCCGCGAGGGTGACCCGCTGGAGATTTACACCGATGCGGACGGAGAGGTCATATTCAAGAAGTATTCCCCGATCGGAGAGCTGTCGGCGCTCACGGAGCAGTATGCCGACGTGTTGTTCCGCGGCACGGGTCTGCCCGTTGTGATGACGGACCGCGATCAGGCGGTCGCGTGTGCGGGCGTGCCGAAAAAAGAGGTGCTGGACCGGCGCGTGAGCGCGGCGCTCGAGCAGCTCATGGAGCAGCGTGCGCAGTATATCTGCAGGCAGGACAGCGAGCGTCTGCGCCCGATCGACGGCATGGACCGGGAAGCGGCGGCGGCGTTCCCGATCGTCGGCAGCGGAGATGTCTCCGGCGCGGTCATTCTGCTGCTGCAGGAAAACGGCGCCTGCCCGACGCAGACGGAGATCAAGCTTGCGCAGATCGCCGCCTCCTTTCTGGGCAAACAGACGGAGGGCTGAGCCCGGGGAGGAACGCGATGAAAAAGAAAGGAAAGTATCCGAATCTGTATCTCGCCGCCGGCCTGTGTCTGCTGGCCATGACAGTCGGCGCGGCGGTGGATGCGCGGGTGAGCCGCGCGCAGAAGGCGGCCGAAGAGGAAGCGACCTTTACCCGCATTACCGCAAGCTGGACGGTACAGCCGACAAATGCCGCCGCCGTGCCCGCAACGGACGTTGCCGATCTGCGGGAGACCGAAGCGGCTGCGACCGTTGCGCCGAACAAGCCCTATTCCGGCGATTTTCAGCTGCCGATGGGCAGCGATATTCATAAGCCGTTCAGCGGCGACGAGCCGGTCTATTCCGAAACAATGGGGGACTGGCGGGTGCACAACGGCACGGATTTCGCCGGCAGCGTAGGCAACGATGTGCATGCGGCGGCCGCGGGCAGGGTGCTGCAGGTTTATGACGACAGCTTCTGGGGCACGGTGATGGAAATCGACCACGGCAACGGGCTGGTGCTGCGCTACTGCGGGCTGCAGAGCGGCAGCTGTCTGCTCGAAGGCAGCACGGTGGAAAAAGGCGCGCGTATCGCCGCGCTCGGGCACATCCCCATTGAGATGGAAACGGACCACCTGCATCTCGAGGCGCTGATCGACGGGGAATTTGTGGATCCGCTTGCGGCGCTGAACAAGGGCAACACAGCGGAATAAAAACAGGGAGCCTGCACCCGGTTCGGGGCAAGCTCCCTGATTCTTTTCAGCGGATTCAGCGGCTTCGAATGAACCGCATCACGAGGTTGATTAGGAAAGTGAACACCTGCACGCAGAGACGAATGAACGTCGCGGCGGTCTCTTCATCCACCAGCGGCGTATCCGAGCCCGACGGTTCTTCGGTGATCGGCGCGGCGGTCACGGTGAAGCTTTTGGTCTGCGCGGCGGCAGCCGTCACGCCGTTGGCGGAGATCTCTGCCGTATAGGCGCCGGCGGGCAGCGTCAGCGTGCAGGACGTCACGCTGATCCGGTCCTCCGTGAGAAGGGGCGAGGTGCTGCCGGTGGGGAAGATCTTCACGCAGTAGCTCTCCGCGCCGGCCACGGCGTCCCAGGTCAGGGTCGCGGTGCCCATGCCGGCGGGATCCACCGTCGGCGCTTCGCAGCTCATGTGCAGCGCGTAAAGCACCACCTTGTGCGACGGCTGCGGGTGGCTGTAGTGCTTGAGATCCTCATATACGATCTTGTTGTTGTGCGGGTTGTTGTGGGCGTAATCATGCAGCCCGTCGCTGTCGATGCTGCTGCAGAGCGCGGCGTGAATATAGGTGTTGCCGCAGGTTTCGCAGACAAAGAAGAGCGGATCGCCCGGCGCGACCTTGCCGGCGTTCACGGTGCCGTTGATATAATAGCGGCCGTTGGAGGGCGTCAGAAGGTAGGGTGTGCCGTAGGGCAGCAGATGGCGGTAAAGGCCGTAGACTGACGGCGACGTGGAGGGAATGCCGCCGGCGGTGACGCAGGCAGCCACGAAGGCGGCGCACTGGCCGACGCCGTCATTCCAGTGGTTGGCGGCATAGGCGAGCGCGGCGTTGGGGTCATAGACGTAGCCCGCGGTTTCGGCGCCGGCAAACGTCATCGGCGCAAACAGCAGGGCGGCACAGAGCAGGCCGGCGAGTGCGCGCCGGAGCGTCGTGCGAGCGGAATGAAACATAAGCATCCTTTCTGCCGGAATCGGGTCCGGCCGGGGCGGAGACAGGGCTCCGCACGTCCGTCAAACAGCTGCCGCCGAAGGCGCGGCAGGGATAAATGTGCTTCATATTATACCGCTTTTCGCCTGAATTGTCAAGCAATGCTGCTTTTGCGGGCATAGGTCTGCAGGAACCGGCGCTCTTTTTCGCGCAGGCGGCGGAAATACCAGGAGATGCGTTTTTCCTCTGCAATCGGCGCTGTCCGCACGGAAATCGCGCCGGCGCGGTTGGCCGCGAGCACGTCCGTGAAGAGCTGATCGCCGACCATGGCAAGGGCGGAAACCGGCACGCCCAGCCGCGCGGCCATGCGGCGGATCGGCTTGACGCTGGGCTTGTTGGCCAGGGCGATGAAGGGCAGACGCCCCATTTTTCTGGAAAGATACCAGCCGCGGTGCAGATAAGTGTTGGAGATGATCGCGACCGGGATGCCGGCGTCGCGCATGGAATCGACCCATTCCAGCGTGCGGGCGGGCACACGGTAAGAGGAATCCAGCACGGCGGTGTTGTCAAGGTCGATCGCCACAGCCTGCGCGCCGTAACTTTTCAGCAGCGCGGGCGTGAGCGCGTAAAGCGAGGGCAGCTGATGCGCCGGATAGGCGTTCGGCAGGGTGTTCATCTGGTCTTTCTTATTTCTATTCATCTTTATGACCTCCGCATGTGAAATTCTGAATGGTCCGCGGGCAAATGCCGCGAAGACGACGCGTTGTGTGTTCGGGTGATGCTGTTCCGACCGGTCGGCAGCTGCCGGGAACGGAGAAAACGCGCAGGCGGTGCTCTCAACCGGAGAGGAATCGCTGCGGCGTTCGGCGCGCCGTCCGGGACAATCTGCGCCGGAAACGTTCGGCGTCTGCGGCCCGCGCCGGGATCGGAAGATCGACCTGATCTGCGTCGCTCGTCGGCCGCCCGGCAAGATGAAGTATACCCGATCCGGCGGCAAAAGTCACCCTACCGGACGGAAAACCGCTCTATGACCGCGGGAATCGCACTCTACCGGGAGTAGAAGTCGGACATTCAAGCTGAGAAGTGTTCGATATTGAAGAAAACGGCGCGCCTCCGGCGCCGGCAGGCAAAAAAGAACGCGCCGCAGCAAAATGCTGCAGCGCGTAAAAAAATGCAATCAATTCTTTAATGACTGGTTTACCGGGGAATTTGCAGTGGTTCAATTTCCGAATGGATTCAGTCGCCTTTGTGGTTGCTTTTTGGATTCCGGTTTGTCGATCTCGCCCGGCTGTTTCTGCAAGCACATCGGATTTCGGAATATGCATACAACGGAATCACAGGATTTCTTTTTCAGCTTAAGGCTTGCTGAAGTGTAAAGAAATAGAACCAATAGCTTCCGGGAATCGTCATGGAGGTCAGATGAATGGGTTCGGTATAGTGCGTATATCCAACACCGGTGGAAAGAGGTACCATTGCGTCGATATGATAATCAAGATTGTCCTCTGCGTCTTTTACAGCAGAATCCAGTTTGCTGCCCTTGACGGCGGGATCCACCGCGGGAATAAGATAGGGGAGCAGGGCAATGATGTCAGAGGGGCTATCGGCGCTGAAGCCGATGTTGTCTTTGTAGTTATGCATCTCGTCGTCATAATAGACATCCACATCAGCGGAGCCCCGGATCTTAAAGCCGTCGGATTCAATGTCGGTGATATAGCAGTCCTCCGGTAAATAAGGGAGCAGATGCTGCGCAAACTCCTCTGCGTTCATGACCAGCCCGGTGGGCGTCAGAACGGTGACTTCTTTCTTTTCAGCGCGCGCGGCATTGCGCGTTTCAAGGGTTTCACCGCAGACAACACACGTCAGGATTTCTTTGCCGCCGAGGGCGGATGCATCCTTTGCAGCCCATGTACCGGGGGTGTGGCCGAGTGCTTCACCCTCGGTTGTGCCGCAGACGGAGCAGGTTTTCGGCGTGGTGCAGGTGGCTGCCTTCCAAGAGTGCGGCAGCGATTCGCCCTCTGTTGCGCCGCAAACGGTGCAGGTTTTCGGTGCGGTGCAGGTGGCTGCTTTCCAGGTGTGCGCCAGTGTTGTGCCCTCGGTTGCTCCGCAGAGGATGCAAGTCTTCGGCGTAGCACAGGTGGCTTCCTTCCATTCGTGCCTGCAGCCGCAGCCGGAGAAGGAAAGCAGAACAAAAGACAGAACCATGATGAGCGGTAGAATTCTTCTGGTCAATGGGTACACTCCTTTTGCTTACGGTTTTTCATAGGGCATCAGATGCTGTCTGCGTTATATGCGTCATATGCCGCAAGGATTTTCTTGATGCCGTCTTTATCGGCGGCGGAAATCTCGACGTCTTTGTAATACTGGTCACCCTCAAATCGAACGATTGTCTTCTTGGATTTTGCAATATCTCTGAGCAAGTCCACATAAATTGTTCCGGAAAAATCATAGTATTCCCAGACGTCGCCGTGCGCATTATCTCTCTCAACGTCGAAGTAATTCGCTGTAATATAATGGTTTTCGCCGTCAATATTGATTGTGAGCTTCTTCCAGAACAGCCAACTGCTGCCGGTATAATCTGCTTTGATGCGCAGAGCGACAAATTCGCCGGTTTTGGAATCGGTGCAAATGTACGGCAAAAAATAGCACCTGGTGTCGATATATTCCGGAAAACTTGTCGGATAATACCAGGTATAGCCTTTGATATCATCCTTATGCGCTCTGAACCCGCTCAAAGCGGCTTTAAACTTCTTCAGACGTTCTTCTTTTAAGCGCTTCTTTTCAGCTGCTTCCAGTTCATTAAGCTTTTTGACCGCAGCTTCGTATTTGCTGTAGTTGGTAACAAGCTTCTTGCTGTCCTCTGAAAGCGCGGCATACTCTTTTTTGATTTCGTTGAGCTTTGTTTCACTCGAAAGCGTGATCTCGCCCAAGCCGTCGATCAGTCCGGACACCTTGTCTGCACAAAGCTTGTTATAATCTGACTGCGCCTGAGTCAGAGCAGCGTAGGATCTGACCTGATCCTTCAGCTCGTCGGGCAAACCCTGATAGGCGCTGGTTGCTTTTTTGATTAGCTCGCCGGAATCCAGAGTGACCGTGCCGATTGCGGCGATTGCGTCCTCAACCTTTTTGATTTTGGCGGAATTGAGGGAAGCGCCGGCTTTTTCAAGCTTTTTATAATTCTTCACCTTTTTTTGCTGGTCTTCATTCATGCCGGAGTATACCTGACTTAAGCTGAGAATCGTTTTCTCATCATCCACTGATATTTGATTGGGCAGGGCGTCGATCTTGCTTACCAGTTCATTCACGGCAGCTTTTTCGTTGTCCGGCAGCGCGTTTTTATGAGCAGAGCTGATAACGAAAATCAGCACCAGAAAACCGATGATCACGCCAATTCCGGCAAACAGCCTTTTTCTTTTTTTGTTTTGCCTGTCGGCATCGGGCTGATGATATGCCGGATAGGAATAAGTCGGCACGGGGTTTCCCGCCGGCGGGGCGGAAGGCGCCGGTGCTGCGATCTGTTCCGGGGTGAGGTGCTGCTGCGCCGGGTCCTCCGGCGCAGCAGCTTCCTCCGGTGTGGCTGCAGCCTCGGTTTCCGGTGCAGGGGTGGGAGCTTCAACCGGCGCAGGGCCTTCAACCGGCACGGGGGCTTCGGATGCCGACGCAGTTGTTTCTTCGGCGGGCAGGGCTTCCGTTTCCGTCGGCTCAGCTGTTGTCGCGAGCTTTGCCCCGCAGTGGGGGCAGAAGGCAAGTGCCTCGATTTCTTTGCCGCAGTGCGGGCAGAACATTTTATCCATACTGAAACACCTCATCAATCACAACGCCGCGCATTATGCGGCGCCGCATAATAGTCAATAATAATTAATGGTACGCGGTCGGCGTGTGAGAACGCCGGCCATCCGGGAGAAAGCGTGTTGCTTACCAGCCGTAATGCGCCTCGTGCCAGCCGTGCGCCATTGCGCCGAAAAAGACCATCCAGCCGCCGCCATAGAAGAAATAATTGAACATCTCTTCCGAGAACAGCATTTTCATCAGGATCGGGAAGCCCTTGATCGCCATCTGTGCATATTCCCAAAGCGCGGATACCATAGCGTGTCACCTCCTTTTGTCCGTTTTATCGAACTCATCAAAGTTTTTGGATGAGATAGGCCGACAAACCGCTCTGAACGCTGAAACGTACGGTTTCGCCGGCGATCAGATCGAAGTCTGTTTTGATTGAACGGTAACCGGAATAAGTGCCGACGGAAAACGTGTGCCTGCCGGCACATACCGCAATGCTGACGGTTGTGTTTGCCTGCGGCATGTGGAAAGGATGCGGCGTGTTGTCAATAAAAATCTGGAATCCGTCATCCCGCACCGCTTTCGGAAACTCCACGGTGACAGTGCCCCAACAGGCAGCTTTTTCGGCGCAGGCGGCGGATTGCGCTGCCGCGTCCGCATAATCGCCGAGTTGGCGGAATTCTTCTGCGAGCGCCATGTAATCCTCGGGCGAAGCAGTTTGTTTCAGCTGCTTCATCAGGTTTGCATAAGTGCTTTCACGCGGATCTTTCGCCGATGCATGCGATGCCGGCGCGGCTGTTTGTGCCGTCGGCTGCGCAGCGATCGGCCGGGCGTCGGCCGGTTGTGCGGCGGCTTGCGGCTTGACGCGCGTGTTGTGCTCAATTCTGTGCAGGGTCTCCAGCGCATCTGCCGCCGCATACATAAGGATCGAAAAGAAAATTGCACCGATCGCAACGCCGAGCAGGGCACCGCCGGGGATCAGAAAATCATCATCAGAAAGAAGACCGATCAGAAACAGGATGACGCCTGGTATGAGCTCAAGAATGCCAAGGATCAGACTGATTCTGGAAACAACACGAAGCGTTTTTGCTACATCTTCAAAAAGTTTCATGACAGACAATACCTCCGTTCATTTTGACTACGATATTCTAATAGCGGTCAGTCCGAAAGCGAGAGGATCAGAAAAACAAACGTCGCCGGGATGGAAATGAGCTTGAGCATGGCTGCGAGGGTGGTGAAAAATCCAAGCGTAAACATGGAGGCCTCCTCCTTTCTTTTCAGCGTGGTGCGGCCTGCGCCGGTTGAACGCGGCCGGCATGGGAAACATGAGAACCCGCTTCATTTATGTTACAATAATATATGATATGATAATAACATATAATGAAGTTGCGTGTCAAGTTATAATGAGAACGGAGGTGATTCGATTTGAAGCAAGCGAAAGAGCCCGCGCTGCAGCTGACGATCTCCAGAAAGAAGTTCAAGGGCGACGACAGCCATAAGGTGTTCTCCATCCGTGTGCGTGAGGAAACCGTTGCCCGGCTGGAAGCCGTTGCGGAAAAAAGCAACCGTTCACGAAACGAAGTGATCAACCTGTTGCTGGAGTTTGCGCTTGATCATTGTGAAATCGTCGATTAGCAGCCGAACCGAAGGCCGGTGCATTCCTGGCGGGGGATGCGCCGGCGTTCCGTTTTTCTTCCTTTGCCGACCGCGTTCACTTATTAGATGCAGCAAACGGCAAAAAAGTTGAAAAAAACCGAAAAAACATGAAAAATAATTCGGATGCGGCAGGATCCGCCGGCGTCCGGGGCGCGCATTCATAATTAATTTATTTTTATAGCATGAAATCTTAAAAAAAATCTTTTATTTTAAGAGAACAGATGCTATAATGAACCATATATCTGCATCATTCGGCGCCGCAGCGCGCCCTGCAATTCCGCCGCAGCGCGGCGGCAGAAGGAGAGAAGTGTATGTCAGACATTATTACGGTCAAAAATCTCAGCAAATCCTACGGCAGCAATCAGGTGCTCAATGACGTATCATTTGCGCTTGAGAGCGGCCAGATCATCGGTCTGCTCGGCCCCAACGGCAGCGGCAAGACCTCGCTGATGAAAATCTTCACCGGCCTGATCAACGATTATTCCGGTCAAGTGCTTGTGGACGGCACCCGTCCCGGCCCGGTGAGCAAATCCAAAGTGGCGTATCTGCCGGAGAAAACCTATCTTGCCAACTGGATGACGGCGGATGACGCGATCAACTACATTGCGGATTTCTATGACGATTTCGACAAGGCGAAAGCCATGAAGATGCTCGACCTGTTCCAGCTGCCGCACAAGCAGAAGGCCAAGACCATGTCCAAGGGCCAGCAGGAAAAGCTGCAGCTGCTCCTCGTGATGTGCCGCAACGCCAAGATCTATATTCTGGATGAGCCGATGGGCGGTGTGGACCCCGCGGCGCGCGACTTCATTCTGGACGCCATCCTCAAAAATCGCCCGCAGGGCTCCACCATCCTCATGAGCACGCATCTGATCCACGATATCGAGGGCTGTCTGGATTCGATCATCATGATCGGCCGCGGTCAGCTGCTCATGCAGGGCACGGTGCCGCAGCTGCGCGCGACCGGCAAAACCATCAACGAGATCTTCAAGGAGGTGTTCAGCAGTGACTGGCAAATCTGAAAAAATCAAAAGCAAGATGGGCAAGCTGATCAAGAATGACTTTCTGGCCAGCGCCCGCGTGATCCCGTTCTTCTATCTGGTGCTGATCGCCGCCATGGCCGCGTTCCTGATCGGGACGAAGACAAACAACAACAAGCTCCTTGCCATCGGCATGGCCGTGAGCACGGTCGTTTCCATACTGCTGATCTTTGTGACCTTCTTCTTTGTGGTCTATGATTTCTACAAATCGCTCTTCACGCAGCAGGGCTATCTGAGCTTCTCGCTGCCGGTGACCAGCCGCCAGCTGCTCGGCTCGAAGATGATCGTCTACGGTCTGTGGATGATCCTGAGCTACGCCGTCTTCCTCGGCGTGATCTGGTATATGAGCAACTATCTGCAGGAGGATATCATCGGCGAGGAAACGATGAACACGGCGGATGTGTTCCTGACGATGTTCAATCTGCCGACCAAGAGCCAGATCATCATTTACGCCACCTATATCATTCTGTTCTTCTTCATCCTCGTGCTGACCTTCATTTCGATGATTTATTTCTCGATCTCCGCCTCGCACATGCGCGCCTTCCAGAAAGCGAATCTGTTCTGGGCGATCGTGATTTTTGTGGCGCTGTTCATCGTGATGACCGTTGCGATCAACCTGCTGGAGAAGGCCTTCGTCGTCAACCTGATCTTCTACGGCGACAAGAACACGCCCTCCATTGTGTTCGGCTATGACAACTATGCGGGCACGTCGTTCTCGCTGATCCCGCTGATCTTCTTCACGGTGCTGAATATCGTGCTCTTCTTCCTGACGGCGGATATCATGCACAAGCGCATCAACATTAAATAATGGAAAAAATCGGCATCTTCGGCGGGACTTTCAACCCGCCGCATATCGGCCATGTGCGCCTGGCGGCTGCGGCCGCGGACGCGCTCGGACTTGACCGCGTTCTGATCATGCCGGCCTGCGTGCCGCCGCACAAGCTGCCCGCGGCGCTGGCCGCGGGCGCGGACCGGCTGGAGATGTGCCGCCTGGCCTTCGGCGAGGATCCGCGCTTTGAGGTCTCCGATCTGGAGCTGCGGCGCGGCAGCCGGAGCTATACCGTGGAAACGCTGCGCACGCTGCATGCGGAGTACCCCGCGGCGGAGCTGTGGTTCATCGCCGGGTCGGATATGCTCGCCACCTTCCGCCAATGGTACCGCTGGGAGGAGATCCTCTCGCTCGCGCGCCTGTGCGCGGCCTCCCGCGCGGCCGGTTTCGTGCCGGATCTTTCCGGCTTCACGCCGGCGCAGCGGGCCCGCATCACCGTGCTGCCGATCGCGCCGCTGGAGGCCAGCTCCACCGAGGTGCGGGAGGCGCTGCGCAGCGGCCGGACGACCGCGCTGCTGCAGCCGCAGGTGCTGGCGTATATTCAGGCGCAAGGGCTGTATGCAGACGGCCTTTCCGCATATCGCGCGCTGCTGCGCGACCGGCTGGATGAAAAACGCCTGCACCACAGCGAATGCGTGAGCGACGCGGCGGCGATGCTTGCGGCGCAGTACGGCTGGGATCCGGAAAAAGCGCGGCTGGCAGGGCTGCTGCACGATATTACAAAGAATGAACCGCTGTCTGAGCAGCAGCGGCTGATCGAAGCGGACGGCGGCGTGCTTTCCGCCCTCGAGCTGCAGAATCCGAAGGTTTGGCATCAGCGCTCCGGCGCGGCGTTCCTGCGGCTGAACGGGCTGGTGACGGATCCGGAGATTCTGAACGCCGTCGCCTGCCACACGACCGGCAAGGCCGACATGACGCTGCCGGACAAAATCCTGTACATCGCGGATTTCATATCCGCGGAGCGCGATTACCCGGATGTCGAGGTCGTGCGCCGGCTCGCGGCGCTCTCGCTCGAGCACGCGATCCTCTACACGTCCCGTTACACCGTCGTGACCCTGACAAAAATGAAGCGGCCGCTTCATTCCGCAACGCTGGCCTGCTATGCGGATACGCTGCGGCACTTCGGATTGATAAAAGAAAAATTGCCCAACGGAAAGGATGACACCGCATGACGGAACCCATCACCCTCGTAAAAACCATTGCCGCCGTACTGGATAAAAAGAAGGCCGAGGACATCGTCGCGATCAAGACAGAGGAAGTGACGATCGTTTCGGATTATTTCGTGCTGGCCTCCGGCGCCTCCTCCACCCATACCCGCGCGCTGGCGGATGACGTGGAGTATGAGATCAAGGAGCGGCTGGATCTCGCGCCCGAGCACATCGAGGGCCGCGCCACCGGCTGGATCCTGCTGGATTACGGCACCGTGATCGTGCATGTGTTCGACCGCGAAAGCCGCGAATATTATAACCTGGAGCGCCTGTGGGCAGACGCGCAGCAGATCGACCTGAGCGACGTCATTTCCCCGGATTAAAGCCGGTCATCTTTTTGCCGTGTTCGTCCCTGCGCTGTAGGGAACGCTGCCCCCAGCGTTCCGCGCGGCGGTACGCCGCGTGTGCAGCAACGATGATCTGGAGGTTGTATGCAGCAATCAGACGCGCAGCGAAAACGCCATCGCTTATCCGGCTGGGATTATCATCGTGCGGGCTGCTATTTTGTAACGATCTGCACGAAAGATCACAAACCGCTCCTTTCTTCTGTGCGCAAAGATCAGCCGATTAAGACGGACTGTCTTTCCGAAGTGTCCGCCCTTTTGACAGAGCTGACGCCGACAGGGCAGCTTGTGAAATCTGTTTGGGAGCGCATGCCGCAGTGTTATGACGGGGTGCGGATCGATTCTTTCTGCATCATGCCCAATCATTTTCATGGAATTCTGATTCTTGCGCAGGATCCGGAAAAAGCCGATGCGCTTCATCCGAAATCACTTTCGGAGCTGATCCGCGGATTCAAATCCATTACGACGCGGGAATACAGGGCAATGTGCGGAAAAGGCCGGTATTTGTGGCAAGCGTCTTTCTATGATGAAATCATCCGGGACGACGAAATGCTTTTCCGCGTTCGCAATTACATTGAGGGCAATCCGTTAAAATGGCTGGATGACCCTTATTATTGTGCAGCTGACGCTGCACCGGAACGCTGAGGGCAGCGTTCCCTACAATTCTGACAACAAATCGATACATATAAGAACTGAATTGAGAAGGAGACAGATTTATGGCACAGTATGACTACAAAGCGATAGAAAAGAAGTGGCAGAAATACTGGGAGGAGCACGAAACCTTCAAGACCGACGTCTGGGATTTTTCCAAGCCCAAATTCTATGCGCTTGATATGTTCCCCTATCCTTCGGGCGTGGGCCTTCACGCGGGCCATCCCGAGGGCTATACGGCGACCGACATCGTTTCGCGCATGAAGCGGATGCAGGGATACAACGTGCTTCACCCGATGGGCTATGATTCCTTCGGCCTGCCTGCGGAGCAGTATGCCGTTTCCACCGGGCACAATCCCAACGGCTTCACCCAGGATAATATTCAGACGTTCTCAAAGCAGCTCAAGGAGCTCGGCTTTGACTACGACTGGTCCAAGATGATCGCGACCTCCGACCCGTCTTATTATAAATGGACGCAGTGGATCTTCAAGCAGCTCTATCTCAAGGGCTACGCGAAGCTCGTCGATATCCCCGTGAACTGGTGCGAGGAGCTCGGCACGGTGCTCGCGAACGACGAGGTCATCGACGGCAAGAGCGAGCGTGGCGGCTATCCGGTCATCCGCAAGAATATGAAGCAGTGGGTGATCGATCAGGTCGCG
>JAFZNN010000052.1 GCA_017550895.1 Clostridia bacterium | reverse complement strand
AGATGCGCGAGAGTGAGCTCCGTTTCGATCAGCGGCGCGAAGACCGTCAGCGCCTCGTCATAGACCGTGCGGCGGGAGCCCCGGCAGGCATGCTGCTCCAGATAGCCGACCCGGGTCAGCCTGGAGATGTATACCCCGCCTTCCGCCGGCTCCAGTTCGCCGGTCAGCACGCGGAAAAGGCTGGTCTTGCCCGTGCCGTTTGCGCCGATCAGACCGACCGCGTCCCCCTCGTTGACGTCAAAGGAGACGTTTTCAAACAGCAGTTTTCCGGCAAATTCAATTTTCAGGTTTTGAATACTGACAATGGTCATAGGATTGCTTCCTGTTTCAGATTCTGGTTTCAAGCAGTGTCATCGCGCCGGTGAGACGGTAAGCGCCCGTGCCGGCGGGGAGGAAGACGCTCGCGCCCTTTTGCAGCGCCAGCGTTTCGCCGCAGCAGGTCAGGCTGCCGCCGCCTTCCATCACCAGCAGGGAGACAAAGGAATCTTCGCCGGCTTCATCGCGGTAATCGCCCGCCGTCTGCACATGCCAGACCCTGAACAGCGGGCAGTCCGCAAGCAGGGTCTTGCCTTCTTTGTAAAGGCCTTCACCTTTACAGAAGGAGGGCTGCACAAAGGGCGCGCGCCGGGTCACGGCGACGGCGTCGTCCACATGCAGCTCGCGCGGCTTTCCGTCCGCGCCCGTCCTGCCATAGTCATAGATTCTGTAAGTGGTGTTGGAGCTCTCCTGCACCTCGGCAAGTAAAATGCCTTTACAGATCGCGTGGAGCGTGCCGGATTCAATGAAGAAGAAATCGCCCGGTCTGACCGGCACGCGCTGCACCAGATCGGTCAGGGTATTCTCCGCGATCGCTTTGCGGAATTCCGCCTCGCTGATCTCCTCGCGGAAGCCGAGCAGAAGCGATGCGCCGGGATCGCAGTCGATGATATACCAGCATTCGGTTTTGCTCTGGCCGCGGCCGGTGCGGCGGCAGTAGTCCGCCGTCGGATGCACCTGGACGGAGAGATCGTCGCGCGCGTCGAGGAGTTTGATCAGGATGGGGAAATCTGCGAACGCCGCGGCGCGGGTCCCGCAGAATCCGGGCGCCGCTTTGAGCGCTTCGGGCAGCGGCAGGCCGGCAAAGGGGCCGTTGACGACCGTGGACGCCCCGGCCGGGTGGCATGAGAGCATCCAGCCTTCGGCAGCGTTGGATTTTTCGGTTTTGACGCCGAACGCGTCAATCAGTTTTCGTCCGCCCCAGATCGTTTCGGATACATAAGGAGCGAGCAGCATCGGATAGGGCTTCATAATCTGACCTCCGGGATGGATCGGCCGGCGTGCGGCCGGTTTTCTGTGATTCCGTGTATGATTCTAGCATATTTGTCCCATAATTGCTATAGAATATTGACAGGGGGATGAAATACATGAAACGAACGCTGCCGGACCGCATACGCCGCCGCAGGGAAACGGCGAAAACACAGCAGGAGGCGACCGCGCTGCTCGCGCAGATGCGGGAGACCGCCCGCAAGCTCGAAAACGCCTACGCCCGCTTCGAATATGAACAGAATGAGCAGCTGCTGGACGCAGTGATCTATGAGATCCAGTCGCTGCGCGCGCTGTACCGTTATCTGTTCAGCCGTGCACGCACGCTGGGCATTGAATGCGGCAAGGTGCAGATTTTCCGGCGGGAGGGGGCTTGAGGATGCACGGAGCCTGCGTCGCTGCCGCCGTGGTGTGCGCGGCTGTTGTTGCCGGCTGGGTCCTGTTTCACGCGCACGGCATACGCAGCTGGCTGCTTTCGGCGCTGCAGGGCGTCGCCGCGCTGTTTGCGGTGAACCTGGTCGGGCTGGTCAGCGGCGTCACAATCGCGCTCAACGGCTGGTCGCTCGGCGCCGCGGCATTGCTCGGCATGCCCGGCGTGATCGGCGCGCTGCTGCTGCAGTTCCTGTTAAGATGACGGCCCGGATCCTCCGGCATAACAGAGGATCCGAGCCGGTTTTTTTCAGAATTCGAGGTCGGCGCACACGGCGTAATGATCGGAATAGAACGCGCCGTCATAGGTTTTGCTGATGGTCTGGAATTTCAGCGGCCGGACGGCGGCGCGGTCCACGAAAATGAAATCGATGATCTCTTGAATGTGATCGGGTTCAAAGCCGTGGAAGGTGAAGCAGCCGTCGGTTTCCGGCGCGAGCATGCGCGCGTCGCCCATGTTTGCGCTGACCATGGTTTCATAGCAGTCGGAGCCCTGCAGCACATTGAAATCGCCCGTGCACACGACGGGCAGGCCGGGGAATTCCGCGGCCTTCTGCTGCAGCATTTTTGCGCCGTTGACCTGCGCAAGGCGGCTCACATGGTCGAGATGCGTGTTGATATGGACATACTGCTTGCCGGTGGCGATCTCCTCGAGCAGCGCCCAGGTGGCGATGCGGGTGCAGGCCGTTTCCCAGCTGCGGGAGGGACGGTCGGGCGTTTCGGAGATCCAGAAGGTGTCGCTTTTCAGCGCGCGCAGACGATCCTTGCGGAAGAAAACGGCGGCAAATTCGCCGTCCTCCTTGCCGTCCTCGCGGCCGACGCCGACGTCGTCATAGTCCGGCAGATTGGCGCGCAGGGCGTTCATCCAGCCGATATGCGCCTCCTGCACGCCGAAGGAATCCGGCTGATACTCGTTGATCACGCGGCAGACGAGCGGCACGCGGTTCTCCCACCAGCGTTCGTCTTTGCCGGAGCAGAGCAGATTGAATGAAATGATACGGAACATAATTGTACACCTCTTTATGGATTCCCCAGCGTCAGCGTCACGATCAGCGGATGGTGATCGGAGGGGTAGATTCCCTGATATTTCGTCAGATCCACCGTGTAGCTTGCCACGGCGGTGCAAAGATCATTGACAAAGCAGAAATCGATGGGCTTGACGCGCATGCGCTCCGTCAGCGCGGAATACCCGTGAAACGTGCCTGCGTCCATGGTTTCGGCCGCGAGAAACTTGCTGTCCCGCATGCCGCTCTCCAGGATGCGCTGATACATTACGGAGCCTTCCTCATCGTTGAGATCGCCTGTGAAAACAAAGGGCAGCGCCGCGCACAGGGCGGCGGCCTTCTGGCTGATCAGCGCCACGGATTCCAGCCGCGCGGCCGCGCCGATATGGTCGAAATGCGCGTTGAAATGCACATAGGTAAAGCCGGTGTCCTTATCGCGCAGCACGGCATAAGTGCACACGCGGTTGTAAGCGGCGTCCCAGCCCTTGGAAACGGTCTCCGGTGTTTCGGAGAGCCAGAAAGTGCCGCTGTCAATCAGATCGAATTTCTCCTTCAGATAAAAAACGGGACTTGCCTCGCCTGTGTTGTCTTTATCGCGGCCGAGGCCGACGCTCTCATATTCCGGCAGCGCCTCCCGCAGCGCCTGATAGAGAAACACGCTGCATTCCTGCGCGCCGAAGGAATCCGGCTGCCACGCGCGGATGTTCTCCGCGAGCAGCGGGACCCGGCCGGCCGGGGCGTATCTGCCCACGCCCGAGACCTTGAGGTTGTAGGACATCACGGTGAACGCCTGCGTCGCGACCGGCGTGACCGGCTGCGGTGGATTGACGTTTGTGACCGGCGCGGGCGTGTGGAACAGCAGCACCAGCGCCGTCAGCGCGGCAAAGGCCTTCGACCAGAGGGATGCAAGCATCTCAGTTCGCCTCCGTTTCGTAATCCTGCAGGATCATCGTGGCCGCGATCGGGTGGTGGTCGGAGGGATAGATCCCGTCATAGCAGGAAAGATCCGTCACATAGCGCTCCGCCTCGACCAGGAACGCGGGATTGGTAAAGATGAAATCGATGATCTCGCCCTCGACCGTGCCGTAGTTGTGGAAGGTGGAGGCGTCGGCGTTTTCGCGCTCCGCTGCGGTCACACGCACGTTTTCAAAGCCGATGCTCAGGAAGCGCGCGGCCTCCTCGGTGCCTTCGCGCAGGTTTAGGTCGCCTGTCAGAACGACCGGCAGATCCGGGCAGACGGCGGCGATCTTTTCGGAGATGACCGCGGCGGCCTCCATGCGGGCGTAGTAGCCGCGATGATCCAGGTGCGTGTTGAAATGCGCATAGGTAAAGCCCGTGGCTTTATCCCGCAGCACGGCGTAGGTGCACACGCGGTTGAACTGCGCATCCGGGAAGCGGGAGGGGATCGACGGGGTGAGCGAGAGCCAGAAGGTGCCGCTGTCCACCAGATCGAATTTATCTTTCAGGTAATAAACAGGGGACGCCTCGCCGAAGAAGAGGTAGCGCGGCGCGCCGACGTGCGCGTAGGCCGGAGCGATCTCGTCCAGCAGATCGAACCATTCCGCCGTGCATTCCTGCGCGCCGAAGGAATCCGGCGCATAGCGGGCGATATCCTGCGCCACCAGCGGTGCGCGGGCGGCGGGCGCCTGCTCGTCGCTGCCGGTGCAGCGCAGGTTGTAGCTCATCACGGTCACTTCCTGCTGCACGCCCGGCGTGCCGGCCGGCTCGCGGGTGAGCGGCGTGACGTTGGAGGGGACATAAACGACGGAAAGCAGTGCCGTGACGGCGGAAAGAATCGCGATGATGATCTTGTCAAGCATCGTCAGGCCTCCTTCGCGAGCGCGGCGTCCAGCGACGCGGCGTCAACCTGCGCCATGGCGGGGCAGACACGCAGCGCGTCGGCGACCTCCCGCAGCATCTTTTTGATTCCGCCGGGCGCATCGCTTTCGGCGTTGAGCACGAGGATCGGATCATGCACGCTCATGCGCAGCAGGAACCAGCCTTGCCCTGCCGCGGAGTTGATGCGGATGCCTTCATGATTGTCTGCGGCGGGCGTCCAGCCCGTATGCGTCTGCGCGGCGGCGGTCAGATGCGCGATCACGGCCTCGCCGACCGGGCGGAATTCCGTTTGCGTGATGCGGAACCGCAGTTCGGTTTCCTCCGCAGGTTCTGCCAGCCCGTCGATCAGGCTTTCGAGCGTTTTGCCCTGCTTTGCCAGCGACGCCGCTTCGATAATCAGCCGCGTGATCAGATACGCGCCGTCGTCCAGATAGTAATTGTCCGCAAAGGCGGCGTGGCCGGAGGTTTCCATGGCGAGCGGGCAGGGGACGCCGGCTTCGCACAGCTCGATCTGTTTGTTGATGACGTTGCGGTAGCCGCGGCGGAAGCGCAGATGCTTTCCGCCTTTTTCTTCAATAAACGCCGCCAGGCCGTCGGAGGTGACGCTGTCGGTCACAATGACGCCGCCGGGGCAGTCCCGCAGCGCGACGGCGGCCGCGAGCGCGACCAGACGGTTGCGGTTGATCTCGAATCCGCCCTTGCCGACCAGCGCGGCGCGGTCGACGTCCGTGTCAAAGATCACGCCGAAATCCGCGTCGGCCGCTGCCGTGGCGGCGGAAACGCAGTGCATGGCTTCCGCGTTCTCCGGGTTCGGCGCGTGGTGGGGGAAGTTGCCGTCCGGCTCCAGATACAGACTGCCGGAGACGTCCGCGCCGAGCGGCCGGAGCACCTGCCTGGCATAGAAGCCGCCCACGCCGTTGCCGGCGTCCACAACGATCCGCAGCCCGGCCAGCGGGTGCGCGCGGTCCGCGGCGTTGACGCCGTTGATGATCTGTTCTTTCAGGATTGTCGCATAGCGGTCGATGAAATCGCCGCATATGCACGCTTCGGGGTCGCCGGCCTGCAGCGCGGGCATGGCTGCGGCCGCCTCCAGCAGCGCCGCGATGTCGCTGCCCTCCAGGCCGCCGCGCGGCGTAAAGAATTTCAGCCCGTTGCGATCCTTCGGATGGTGGCTGGCCGTGATCTGGATCGCGCCGTCTAGATCCGCCTCCAGCGTGGAGAGGAACATGGCGGGCGTGGAGCAAAGGCCGAGATCCACGGCTTCGACGTCCTTGGCGACCAGCGCCGAGAGAACGGCGCGCTTGATGCGTTCGGCAGACAGACGGCTGTCGTGGCCGACGCTGATGCGCAGGGGTCTGCGGCTGCTGCGCGCCGCAAGCCAGTCCGCAAAGGCGCAGGCGGTACGCATGACCATTTCATCGCTCATGTAGAGCGGATCCTGCGGATCGCCGATGGCAATGCCGCGAATGTCGCTGCCGCTTTTGAATTGACGGTAATCCATGAACAGCGCTCCCTTCAAAAGATGGTTTTGGCAAAGTAATCGTCCGAAACGGCGAGCAGAAAGCGAAACGTCGGCGCAAGCTGCCGGAAACAGCCGCGCAGAATGCCGATGATCGTTTCATCCGCCAGATCCTCCACCCGGGAGGATTCGTAAATAAAGCCGAAGTTTTTGCAGTTGTAAAGCGCCTCCAGCCCTGCCGGACAGCCGGGCTGCGGGCGTTTGTAGCGTTCGCCGTAAGGCACGGCCCCGCTTGCGAGCGCATCCCGCACCGCCGCGCGGAAGTCCGCTTCCCGCGCGCAGATATGTTCGCGGAAAACCTGCATCAGTCCCGGCGCGTGGCCGTAAAGGCCGACGCCCATGGAATAGCCGGTCGGTGTGACCTCGAACCAGAAGGCGGGGTAGTTTTCCCATTCGTGCTTGGGCCGCATGAACATGATCCACATGTTTTCGCGGTAGAGAGACTGGTCTTTTGTAAAGCGCGTGTCGCGCCGGATGCGGGAGACCATTTTCGTGGGCACGGTGCACATCAGCGGGTCAAGCGAAAGCAGCTCCCCGCCGATGATTCCGGCCAGCTGCCGCATCGGCACGGTAACGCCCTGCTTGAGCGCTTCTTTGTGTTCTTCATAAAACGCGCGGGAATCGCGAAAGCGGTTTTCCGCCAGCAGAAACAGCGCGTCCCGCGTGATGCCGTCATAGTCTGCCATTACGGAATCAGCCCCTTTTCCAGCAAAGATTGCGCCGCCATGAGGATCGCGGTTTTGGCGCTGGGATAGTTGAGGCCGCCTTGCATCCAGACGGCGTAGGGCTCACGCAGCGGCGCGTCGGCGGACAGCTCAATGGAGGAGCCGAGAATGAACGCGCCGGCCGCCATGATGACCTTGCTGTCATAGCCGGGCATATCCCAGGGCTCCGGCGTGACGAATGCGTCCACCGGCGAGCCGGACTGAATGCCCCGGCAGAAAGCGATCAGCCGCTCCGGCGTTTCCAGGCAGAGCGTCTGGATGATATCGTGCCGCGCCTCGTCGCTGCGCGGGGAGACGGAGAAGCCGAAGGATTCAAACAGCGCTGCGGCAAAGACCATCGCCTTGAGCGCCTCGCCCGTGACCTGCGGCGCATGAAACGCGCCCATGAACAGATTGCGGCTTTCCCCGAGCGTGCAGCCGACCTCGCGGCCGAGCCCCGGCGTTGTGGCGCGGTAGCTGCAGAGCGTCACCAGATCGGCGCGCCCCGCGATATAGCCGCCCGTGCGGGCAATGCCGCCGCCCGGGTTTTTGATCAGAGAACCGGCCATCAGATCGGCGCCGGCTGCCGTCGGTTCCGTGGTTTCCGTGAATTCGCCGTAGCAGTTGTCGACCATGACAACGGCGTCGCTCTGCGCGTGTACAAGGGCGGCGACCTGCGCGATTTCCGCCACGGAAAGGCTCGGACGCAGGCTGTAGCCCCGAGAGCGCTGCAGATAAACCATGCGCGGAGCAAAAGCGTCCAGCGCGGCGCGGATGGCAGGCAGATCCGGTTTGCCCTCCGGCGACAGCTCCACCTGCCGGTACTGCACGCCGAAGTCCTTCAGCGAGCCCATCCCTTCGCCGGACAGGCCGATGACGCTGTGGATCGTGTCATAGGGCGTACCGGTCACGCAAAGCAGGGTGTCGCCCGGACGCAGCACGCCGAAGAGCGCAACGGCCAGCGTGTGGGTGCCGCAGGTGAAGGTGTGGCGCACGAGGGCGTCCTCGGCGCCGAACGCGGCGGCATAGATGCGGTCGAGCTTGTCGCGGCCGCGGTCGCCGTAGCCGTAGCCGGTGGAGCCTGCGAAATCCGACTCGCTGACGCCGGCGTCGATGAAGGCTTTGAGCATTTTCTGCTGATTGTATTCTGTGATCGCCTCGATGCGCGCAAACTGCGCGGACGCGGTGTTCTGCGCCGCGGCGGCGGCCGCCTCGAGCTTCGGATCAAAATGAAAAATCGAAGGATCCATGGTTGTTCCCTTTGTTTATCTTTTATAAATTCGGTGCAGATCGCGGAAATACGGCAGATCGGCGCGCAGCAGCTGCTCCTTTGTGATGCGGTAGCGCCAGTTGCCCTCGGCGACGCCGGGGGTGTTGATGCGCGTGTCGGAGCCGTACATCAGGAAATCCTGCACCGGAATGATCGCGAGCTTTGCCGGGCTGGCAAAGACGGCGCGCAGCAGCAGAGGGGTCGCGCCGCCCCAGTCGCCGCCGGGGAAGCCGCAATACTCCAGCGCGCGGCGGCGAACCGCCTCGTCGCTTTCCCAAAGGAAGCCGAACAGCGTGTTGTTGTCATGCGTGCCGGAATAGCAGATGCAGTTGGAAATATGGTTGTGGGGCAGATGCAGGCTGTCGCCGTCGTCGAGGAAGGCGAACTGGAACACGCGCATGCCGGGAAAGCCGCTTTCCTCCACCAGCGCGCGGACTTCATCGGTGATGTCGCCCAGATCCTCCGCGATGATGAGCTTGTCCGCATGCCCTTGTTTGATCGCGTTGACCAGCGCCATGCCCGGCCCCTTGCGCCACTGCCCGTTGCGGGCGGTGGTTTCGGCGGCGTCCACGGCCCAGTACGCTTCCACGGCGCGGAAATGGTCGATGCGCACGCCGTCAAACAGCGTGAGCGCGTGATCCATGCGCGCGCGCCACCAGGCGTAATTATCCGCGGCCATGGCCTCCCACTTATAGAGAGGATTGCCCCAGAGCTGGCCGTCCGCCGCAAAGTAATCCGGCGGCACGCCCGCAACGCTGGTCGGCCGTCCGTCCGGGCCGACGTCAAACAGACCCGGATCCTCCCAGACGTCGCAGCTGTCGTCCGAAACATAGAACGGCAAATCGCCGATGATGCGGATGCCCTTGCCGTTGGCATAGGCCTTGACCTTCGCCCATTGGGTGAGGAACGCATACTGAATGAACTGCCAGGTCTGCAGCGTTTCAAAATCCGTGATTTCCTGTGTCGTCCAGTCCTGCCAGGGCGCTTCGCCGTTCTGCGCGCGCAGCGTCATAAAGCGGCAGAAACTGTCGATGTGCGGATGCGACGCGAGGAAGGCGTCGATATCTGCGCGATCCTTCAGACGGGCGCTTGCCTTCGCAAGCAGCGCGAAGCGCTCCGCGTGCAGGCGGTCGTATTCCGCCGCGTAGGGCGTTTTCTGCCGCGCGCCGTCCAGCTCCGCGCGGGTCAGCAGCCCCTGCGCGAACAGTGTTTCTGGATCCACGAAAAAGGGATTCCCGCCGAACGCGGAATAGGATTTATAAGGGGAATTGTAGCTGTCCGTGACGGTGAAGGGCAGCACCTGCCAGACCGAAAACCCGACGTCCTTGAGAAAATCGATGAATTCAAAGGCCGGTTTGCCGAAATTGCCGATGGAGTAATCGCCGTAAAGCGAGGAGATATGCATGAGCATGCCGCTTTGTCTTCGTTTCATAAAATGCCCCTTTGTCTGCAATATAAAACCAATATAGCACACTTGCCGCCGAAAATAAAGCTCTTTTGAAAAAAACTTGCTTTTTATAATGGAAAATACTATAATCATTCTGTAATTCTGTAATCTCTGGCCGCATATGCCGAAGGAGGAATCCGGATGCTCTGGCAGACGCCATTTGAATCCATGCAGCTGACCCATGTACTCTGGGACTGGAACGGCACGCTCCTCGACGACGTCGCAGCGTCGCTCGCGAGCGTCAACGATATGCTCGCGCGGCGCGGGATGCCGCCGATCGGTCTGCCGCGCTACAAGGCCTGCATCTGCGTGCCGATCCGCGGATTCTATGCGCAGGTGTTCGATCTGGAGCACGAGGATTATGATGCAATCCTGGCGGAATACAACGCGGGCTATCTGCTCCATCTGCGGGAGTGCAGACTGGCGGCCGGCGCCCTGGAAGCGCTGGATGCGTTTGCGGCGGCCGGCGTGCGGCAGGCGATCGTTTCCTCCTCCCACCAGGCGCAGCTGCAGGAAAACGCAGCGCGATACGGCGTGGCGGACCGCTTTGACGCTTTGCTCGGCGCCGACGATTATCAGGCGGATTCCAAGATCGGGCGCGCTGCCGCCTATCTTGCCGCCGCGGGCGCGGATCCCGCGCAGGTGCTGGTGATCGGCGATCTGGCGCATGACGCGGAAATGGCGCGCAGCCTCGGCACGCGCTGCGTGCTGCTCACAGCAGGGCACGAGCAGCCGGAGCGCCTGCAGGCGGCGGGCGTGCCGCTGATCGACTCGCTCTTCTCACTTGTTTCGCATGAATCAAAACAGACGCCCTGCGCAGTTCCGGAAAACCGCACAGGGCGCTGATGAAAGCCTTTATTGATTTGCGGCGGCGATGACCTTTTCGGCAACGGCGCGCAGCTGATCCAAAGATTCCAGCGCGCCGATCTCCTGCCGCAGGCTTGCAGCGCCGCGCATGCCCTTGACATACCAGGCTGCGTGTTTGCGGGCCTCCCGCATGCCGACGTAATCGCCTTTGTCTTCGCAAAGCGCGGAGATATGCCGCAGCATGATTTCCATGCGCGTTTCCACCGGCGGGGGCGGCAGTTCAGCGCCGCTTGCAAAGAATTCGTTGAGCTGGGCAAAGATCCACGGCGCGCCGAGCGCCCCGCGCCCGACCATCAGATGGTCGCAGCCGGTTTCCGCAAGCATCTGCGCCGCCGAAGCGCAGTCCGTGATATCGCCGTTGCCGATCACCGGGATCGACACCGCTTCTTTGACGGCGCGGATCGCCGCAAGATCCACGGGCGGGGCATACATCTGCCGGCGGGTGCGGCCGTGCACCGTAAGGGCTGCCGCGCCGGCGGCTTCCAGTTTTTTTGCCAGATCAACGGCGTTGACGCTCGTTTCGTCCCAGCCGATGCGGATTTTGCATGTCACGGGCAGGTCAATCGCCTTTGCGCAGGCTTCCGTGATGCGCGCGGCGAGGTCCGGATCCTTCAGCAGCGCGGCGCCGCCGCCGTGCCCGGCCACCTTCGGCGCGGGACAGCCCATGTTGAGATCGACGGCAAAGCAGCCGGTCGCCGCCGCCTGTTTCGCGGCCAGCGCCATGGTTTCCGGCTCGCAGCCGAAGATCTGTACCGCCGCCGGATGCTCCGCTTCCCCGAGCGTCATCAGGAAGCCGGACTTGCGGTCGTGCATTGTCAGCCCTTTGGCGCTGACCATTTCGCTCGTCACCCAGGAGGCGCCGAATTCCAGACACAGCGCGCGGAAGGCGCGGTCGGTCACGCCCGCCATCGGTGCGAGCGCCGCAGCCCCGTTCAATTGTTGATTGCCGATGTGCATGGATCTGCCTCCGTTTCTGTGATTTATCTTATCATGTTTTTTACAGAACTTCAAGTGGGTAAAATCAACGGTAAGAATCAAAGAAAGTGAAGGTTGATATTCAAAGTTGATTATGGTACAATCCAGATAATAACCAACAAAATGGAGGATTCTGACAGTGAAGGAGCAAACAAGGAACCGGTCAATTGATTTGCTGAAGTGTATTTCTATGCTGATGGTTGTGGCGCTTCATGCTACAAATACCAATGCTGAATACGGACTGGGGAGTGTGGCGTTTGCCGATCCTTATCAGCCGCACGCGGTTTTTTCTTTGCTTTTGCGGGCAGTCTCTCTTGTCGCGGTTGATTGTTTTGTGTTGATCACCGGCTATTTTCTTTGCACGGCGGATGCACGGGTTTCCAAGGCGCTGAAGCTGTGGATTACGGTGTTTATTTATTCTTTTGGGTTTTATCTTCTGCTTTGTATCGTTCCCTTCAGCAGCACAAAGCTTTCTTTTGACGAAGCGATCAGAAGCGCTTTCCCTGTCGTGAATCGGGGGTATTGGTTCTTTACCGCGTATATTATTCTGTATCTTCTTTCGCCTTTTCTGAACCGTCTGATTTCTTCGATTTCAGAACGGGATCACCGTATCCTTCTCATGATTCTGTTCGTTCTCTTCGTCATTCTGACCTCTGTTTTCGGTGATCAATCAGAAGCAAACGGCGGATACAGCCTTTGTTGGTTCATTATCCTTTATCTCACGGCATCCTATCTGCGCAAGCATCCTCTGCGGAAGCTTCCTTATGGATGGATTTATCTCGCGCTTTCTCTGCTGCAGTTTGGTGTGATGTTGTTGCGTGTGGGGCTGAAAGAACATCCGAATGCGGAAAACCATCTGGCATCGCTTGCATCTTATAATTCCATCCTTGTTTTTCCTGCAGCGGTCAGTCTTTTTATGTTCTTTCTTCAGCATCCGATTAAAAGCAAGGGAAAAATGGGAAAAGCTATTTCCAAGATTGCCTCTTTGACATTTGGCGTATATCTTTTGCATGAGCACCCGTATCTGCGGCCGATCATATGGAATAAGCTTGTCTGCTTTGATCGGTTTGTTGATACACCTTTAAAGTTTATAGCGGTGATGATCGGCGCGGTCATTGCGATTTTTGCCGCAGGTATTCTGACGGAATGGATTCGTACACTGGTCTTTCGACCGATCGATCGGCGGATCGACGAAAAACTGAAACAGACAATCATTTAACAGATTTGAGAATCGTACTCTTTGGTAGAAAGGACACCGCCTATGAAACTTCTGGTGCTTGACGGCAACAGCATCGTCAACCGTGCGTTCTACGGCATCAAGCTGCTGACCACGAAGGACGGCAAGCAGTTCACGAATGCGATTTACGGGTTTCTGAATATTCTGCTCCGGCTGAAGGAGGAAACACAGCCGGATGCCGTGGCAATCGCCTTCGACGTGAAGGCGCCGACCTTCCGGCATGAATTATATGCAGGCTACAAGGCCAACCGCAAGGGGATGCCGCCGGAGCTCGCGCAGCAGATGCAGCCGCTGAAAACGCTGCTGGCCGCGCTGGGCTATCGGCTGCTCGAAGCCCCCGGCTGGGAGGCCGACGATATCCTCGGCACGCTCGCTGCGCACTGCGGCGCGGCGGACGCCTGCTATATTGCCACGGGCGACCGCGACTCTCTGCAGCTCGTGCGGGAGAACGTGCAGGTCTTGCTTGCCTCGACGAAAATGGGGCGGCCGCAGACCGTGCGCTACGATGCGGCACGGATCGAAGAAGAATACCTCGTGCCGCGTCCGGAGCTGCTCATCGACGTCAAAGCCCTGCAGGGCGACGCCTCCGACTGCATCCCGGGCGTTGCCGGCATCGGCGAAAAGACCGCGCGGGAGCTGGTGAGCAAATACGGCTCGATCGACGATATCTATGCGAACCTGGAAACGATCGATATCAAAAAAGGTGTGCACGACAAGCTGGTCAACGATAAAGAAATGGCCTATCTCAGCAGGACCCTCGGCACAATCCGCACCGACGCGCCGGTGGACTGCGATTACGCGGCCTATGTCCCCGCCGCCCCCGACGCGCATGCGGTCACGACGCTGCTCGCTTCCCTCGAGATGTTCAAAATGATCGAGCGGCTGGAGCTGCCCGTGCCCGCGCAGCCGGCGGAAGCCGCGCCGCAGGAGCAAACGGTCAACGCCGCGCCGTTCCCGCAGGAGGATCTGAAACTCCTTTACAACCGGCTGCGCAAAGAGGGGAAAGCGCTGTTTCTCTTCGACGCCGAAAGCGGGGTGTTCCGCTTCCCGACGCCGCAGGGCGTGGCCGCCGTGGAGCCGGCGCATCCGGACTATGTGGAGTTCTGTACGGAATTCCTGTCCGACGCGGCCATTGAGAAATACACCTACAACTGCAAGGCGATTTATAAATTCTTTTACCAGTACCGGACGGATATCGACGTGCGCGCCGTGCGCGGCGATACGATGCTGTCCGCCTATGTGCTGAATCCCTCGGCGGGGGATTACAGCCTGCGCCGCGTGACGGAGGAATACGGCGGCCTGACGATGCAGGCGGAGGATCCGGATCTCTGCGCCGCGTATCTGCCCGCAGTCGTGCAGGCGCAGGCGGACGCCGTCGAAGCCAACGGGCAGACGGCCCTGCTTGCCGAAATCGAGCTGCCGCTCGCGCAGGTGCTCGCCGCGATGGAGCGCGAGGGCTTCCTTGTGGACGCCGACGGCATCGAAGCCTTCGGGCGGGAGATGCAAACGCGCATTGACGCGCTGGTCGCTTCTATTTATGAACAGGTCGGCTATGAATTCAACCTCAATTCCCCCAAGCAGCTCGGCGAAGCCCTGTTTGAGAAAATGGGACTGCCGGCAAAAAAGAAAACGAAAAACGGCTATTCCACGAACGCCGAAGTGCTGGAAGGGCTGGCGGAAGACTACCCCGTGGTGGCGGAGATTCTGGAATACCGTACCTATGCGAAGCTGCGTTCGACTTATTGCGACGGCCTGCTCAAGGAGATCGAGGCGGACGGGCGCATCCGTTCCAGCCTGAATCAGACCGAAACGCGGACCGGCCGCATCTCCTCGACCGAGCCGAATCTGCAAAATATCCCCGTGCGGTCCGAGATCGGACGGGAAATGCGGAAATTCTTCAAAGCCGCGCCCGGCTGTGTGCTCGTGGACGCGGATTATTCGCAGATCGAGCTGCGCGTGCTGGCGGCCGTGGCGCAGGATGCGGCGATGATCGCGGCCTTTGCCAACGGTGAGGATATCCCCACCATCACAGCTTCCCAGGTGTTCCGCATGCCGCCCGAAATGGTCACGCCGCTGATGCGTTCACGCGCGAAGGCCGTCAATTTCGGCATCGTATACGGGATCGGCGCGTTTTCGCTCGCCAAGGATATCGGCGTCACGCGCGCCGAAGCGGATCAGTATATCAAGGGCTATCTTGCCCATTTCAGCGGCGTGCAGCGGTATATGCAGACCGTCGTGGCGCAGGCAAAGCAGGACGGCTATGTTTCCACGCTCTTTGCCCGGCGGCGCTATCTGCCGGAGCTGAACGCCTCCAACGCCATGCTGCGCGCCTTCGGCGAACGGGTCGCCATGAATATGCCGATCCAGGGCACGGCGGCCGATATCATCAAGATCGCCATGATCCGTGTGTTTGCCGCGCTGCGCAGGGAATGTCCCGCCGCGAAGCTGATTATGCAGGTGCACGACGAGCTGATCGTCGAAGCGCCGGCCGATCAGGCGGACCGTGTGGCTTCGCTGCTCAAGCGGGAGATGGAGCACGCGGTGGCGCTGGCGGTGCCCATGCGCGCGGACGTCGGCGTCGGCGCGACCTGGTACGATGCGAAAAGCTGACGGAGTGATCAAATGAGACATGTTGTTTTCGTCTGCACGGGCAACACCTGCCGCAGCCCGATGGCAGAAGGCATTTTCAAAAAACTGCTGGCCGAACGCGGCATTACGGACGTCGAAGCGTCAAGCGCCGGGATCTTTGCCATGACGGGCGACGCCGCGACGGAGAACGCGGTTCGGGCGGCGGAGCGCTTCGGCGCGGATCTTTCCGACCACCGCGCGCGGCGGCTGACGGAATATCTGCTGGATGAAGCGGATCTTTTCGTCTGCATGACGCGCGAGCATGCGGCGACGCTCGGCCTCTATGTGCCGCCGGAAAAGCTGACCGTGCTCGGCGACGGGATCCCCGATCCCTACGGCGGCGATCTGGAAACCTATATGATCTGCGCCAACCGCATCAAAACCGCGCTGGAGGCGCAGTGGACGCAGCTGGTCGGGGAGGCGGCGGAATGAAAATCGTGCCGCTGGATCAGACGCATCTTGCGCAGGCTGCCGCACTGGAGCAGCGCTGCTTCTCCGATCCCTGGAGCGCGGCGGGGTTTGCCGCGGAGCTCGAAAGCGGGTTTGCGCACGACCTGGCCGCCGTACAGGGTGAAACGCTGCTGGGCTATCTTTGCGCGGCAGAGGACGGCGAAACGCTTTATATCTCCAATCTCGCCGTCGCGCCGCAGGCGCGGCGGCAGGGCACGGCATCCGCGCTGCTGAACGCTGCCTGCGCCGGCGCGCTTGCGCGCGGGTGCAGAACGGCCGTGCTGGAGGTGCGCGCGAGCAACCGCCCCGCGCGGGCGCTCTATGCCGCGCATGGCTTCACGGAAGCCGGCGTGCGGCGCGGACTGTATGACGATCCGCCTGAGGACGGCGTCGTCTGCATCAAATCTTTGAATCAAGAGGACGTAATATGAAGCTTCTTGCAATCGAATCCTCCTGCGACGAAACGGCGGCCGCCGTTGTGGAGGACGGCAGACGGGTGTGCTCGAACGTCGTCGCCTCGCAGGTGCAGGCGCATATCATCTACGGCGGCGTGGTGCCGGAAATCGCGTCGCGGATGCATACCGAAGCGATCTCCGGCGTTGTGGCCGAAGCCATGCAGCAGGCGGGGCTGACCTTTGCCGCGCTGGACGGCATTGCGGTTACCGCCGCGCCGGGGCTGATCGGCGCGCTGCTGGTCGGCGTGAATTACGCAAAGGGGCTGGCCTATGCCGCCGGTCTGCCGCTGATCCCGGTGCACCATCTGCGCGGGCACATCGCCGCGAATTACATCACGGATCCTGCGCTCGAGCCGCCGTTTCTGGCGCTCGTAGTCTCCGGCGGTCACAGCCATATTGTTGCCGTGCGGGATTACACCGACTTTCAGGTGATCGGCCGCACGCAGGATGACGCGGCGGGCGAATGCATGGATAAAGCGGCCCGCGCGATGGGGCTGCCCTACCCGGGCGGCGTCAATCTGGACCGCGTGAGCGCCGGGGGCGATCCGTCGGCCTATGCGCTGCCGCATCCGCGCGTGGACGGCCGGGCCTATGATTTCAGCTTTTCCGGGCTGAAAACCGCCGTGATCAACACGATCCACAACGCGAAACAGAAGGGGACGGAGGTGTCCGTGCCGGATCTCGGCGCGGCGCTGATCGAAACCGTGGCGGACTGTCTGGTGAGCAACACGATGGCAGCGGCGGATGCATTCGGCTTCGACCGGATCGTGCTTGCGGGCGGCGTGTCGGCAAATACCCGTCTGCGCCGCCGGATGACAGACGCCTGCGCGGAAACCGGACGCCGGCTCTGGATGCCCCGGCTCGACCTGTGCGGCGACAACGCCGCCATGATCGGCGCGCAGGGCTATTACGAAGCAAAAAGCGGTCATTTTGCAGGATTGGAGCTGAACGCATTCGCAACCATGCCGATCGACGCGGCAAATTTCTGCGAAACAGACGCGAAATGAATTTCCCGCATTTCTTCGCTGCAAATCTTGACCTTTTTATAAAACTGTGATATACTCTTAAAATGGGTTAAGTTAGGGTGTGCGGACCGGAACGCCGGCGCCGCGCGCGCCCTGCCCGGAGTTCATATAATAATGATTGTTTTTCTATAAAGAAAGGAGAAACCACATGGAAAAGCTGACAACGAACAAAAGCGTGCTCGACTGGATCGAGGATAAGATTGCGCTCGTCAAGCCCGACAACATCGTCTGGATCGACGGCAGCGAGGCGCAGATCGAGGCCCTGCGCGCCGAAGGCATGCGCACCGGCGAAATGATCAAGCTCAACGAAGAGCTGCTGCCGGACTGCTATCTGCACCGCACCGCGGTCAACGACGTCGCCCGCGTGGAGGCCCGGACCTTCATCTGCGCGCCGACAAAGGAAGAGGCCGGCCCGACCAACAACTGGATGGATCCCGCCGAGGCATATAAGATGCTTTATGATATTGCCCGCGACAGCTACAAGGGCAGAACCATGTATATTATTCCTTATTCTATGGGCCCTGTCGGCTCCAAGTTTTCCAAGATCGGCATCGAGCTGACCGATTCGATCTATGTTGTGCTCAACATGGCCATCATGACCCGCACGGGCAAGGCGGTGCTCGACGCGCTGGGCGACAGCAACGACTGGGTGCGCGGTCTGCACTGCAAGTGCCAGATCGACGAGGAGAAGCGTTACATCTGCCAGTTCCCGCAGGATAATACGATCATCTCCGTCAACTCCGGTTACGGCGGCAACGTGCTGCTGGGCAAGAAGTGCTTTGCGCTGCGCATCGCTTCCTATCAGGGCAAGCAGGAGGGCTGGCAGGCGGAGCATATGCTCATCCTCGGCCTGCAGCGTCCGGACGGCAAGATCCGCTATATCTGCGCGGCGTTCCCGTCCGCCTGCGGCAAGACGAATCTCGCCATGCTGATCCCGCCTGAGGGATACTACAAGAAGGGATACCGCGTCTGGTGCGTGGGCGACGATATTTCCTGGATCCGCAAGGGTCCGGACGGCCGTCTCTATGCCATCAACCCCGAGAACGGCTTCTTCGGCGTCGCGCCCGGCACGAATGAGAAATCCAATCCGAATGCGCTCGCCTCCACCCGTCAGGGCACGATCTTCACCAACGTGGCCCACAACCTCGACAACAACACCGTCTGGTGGGAGGGCCTCGACAAGAATCCGCCCGAGAACGCCATGGACTGGACCGGCAAGCCCTGGAACGGCAAGACCAGCGACGTCAAGGGCGCGCATCCCAACAGCCGCTTCACCGCACCTGCGAAGAACTGCCCGTGCATCAGCAGCGAATTTGAGAATCCGGACGGCGTGCCCATCAGCGCGTTTGTGTTCGGCGGCCGCCGCGCGAAGCTCGCGCCCCTGGTCTATCAGTCCAGAGACTGGAACCACGGCGTGTTCGTCGGCTCGATCGTCGCGTCCGAGACCACGGCCGCTGCGGCCGGCGCCGTCGGCGTCGTGCGCCGCGATCCCATGGCGATGCTGCCCTTCTGCGGCTACAACATGGGCGATTACTGGCAGCACTGGATCGATATCGGCAAGACCCTCGATCCCGAAAAAGCGCCGAAGATGTTCAACGTCAACTGGTTCCGCAAGGATGCGGACGGCAACTTCCTGTGGCCGGGCTTCGGCGACAACCTGCGCGTGCTCGACTGGATCATCGACCGCTGCGAAGGCACCGCGGACGCCGAGGAGACCGCGATCGGCTTCGTGCCCAGGAAAGCGGATATCAACCTCGAAGGCCTCGAGGGCGTCGTGAGCGACGCGCAGCTCGAGGAGATCCTCAGCGTCGACAACGCGCTGTGGAAGGACGAGGTTGCCGGCATCGAGGAATTCTATGCGAAGTTCGACCGTCTGCCGCCGGTGCTCAAGGCGGAGCTGGAAGACCTCAAGGCCAGAGTTTCCGAATAATTGAAACAACCATGAGATTCCGGGCCTGCGAAGCGTCGCTTTGCGGGCCCGCGTTTCGTTTCTGCGTCGCTTTATGAGCAAACTGTAAAATAACATGAAATTTTCTCTTTTTTTCTTGACAGTCGGATTGTTCACGATTAAAATGGTATGTAATGAATGATTGGGAGGAATCGCCATGAGTTTGAAACGGTTGACGGCGCTGCTTGCGGCGCTTGCACTGGTGCTTGCGCTTTCTGCCTGCCATGTCAAAAACGAAGGGGGCAAGATCCTTTCGGAGGATGAGATCCTTTCCTCGCAGGAGGCGGAGGTTTCCAGCAAGGAGGCCGCGTCCGCCGCGGTGGAATCGGCTGTTGCGCAGGAAATGAACGATTATGTCAAGAAGGAGATCGGCAAGACCGAGAAGAATAAACAGGTGGTCGCGGTGCGCGTAGAGGACACTTACACCACCTACCGCGTCTATAAAATCGACCGCAAGGGCGTGTGCGAGTATCTGACGACCTATACGTTCCATGACAGCGACCATTATGACGCGATCAAGAGTTACGGCGACAATGCGAATGACAAACTGATCCGGCATGATGACGACGCCCGTCTGCTTGTTTATAAGAGCACCTCGAGCAAGGGTTTCACTTATGAGGATCTTGTCAAAAATTACGATGAAGAAAACGAATACTGGTCGCTCGTAAAATAAAGAAAACCACGCTGCAGCCGCCTGAAAAGGCGGCTGTTTTGCGTTTGGCGGGCTGTGCGCGGGAAACGGCGCCCCGCGAACGCAGCGCGGCGGAGATTGGCAAATCTGCACAAATTCGGATCACCGGATCTGTGCACCCATCCAAAAACCGTGGAAGTTCACAGATTGTTCATAAAAGATTCAAAAAATGTTTTTATTTTTACACGCGAGGCGCAACAAGTCCCTTATAAAGTGATGAATGTAAAACGGCGCCTGGGCGCCTCACACGAATCTATACTTATGGAGGTATGGCAATGAAAAAAGCAAAAAGACTGCTTGCGATGATCCTGGCCTTCGTGATGCTCGCATCCGGAGCCTGCGTATCAGTCTACGCAAGACAGGCAGGTACCACTTATACGCCCGCTTCTTATGATGCGGCGCATAAGGGCAGTGATGAAAAATTCTTCTTCACTGCGGAGGAAGGCTGCGCCTATATCCTCGACCTGCTCGACAACCTGCTCGCAAACGCAAACATCAAGTATGCGTGGGGCGACCTCATCGACAACAGCACGGCGGCGAGCGCTGTTAAGAGCGCTTCCGGCTTGGATTATCTCGATCTGACGAGCATCGACCATGCAGTCGAGACGATCTGGCAGCTTTGCCACGCGATCCAGGATAACGATAATATCCTTTGGAGAGCGGCGCTTGCGATCGCCGGCGGCCTGCTGGGCGACATTAGAGATCTTCCCTACGGCAACCTGAATACCGGCATCAAGCGCGGTCTTCGTCCGAACTACACCGGCGCTTCTGCCGACCTGGATGTGCTCTACATGGTTCTGCGCTGGCTCCTCGACCTCAGAGGCGACCTGCAGAAGATCATCACCGGCGACTTTGATTTCGGTGTGCTTGACAGCGCACTGCCCGACATGATCAAGGATATCCCGGGCTGGATCAGCGGTCTGCTTTATTCCAAGCTGATCGACAGCGACCAGGATTCCCTGCCCAGCGGCACCACGATCGACGGCGCGCTGCAGAACCTCATCAACTGGGCGCTGATCGACGGCACGGGCGAATCCGCTGCCACCGGCGGCAACTCCGTGCTCGGCTCCAACTTTGAGGGCCTGCTGCCCGCGATGGGCGATGAGCCCGGCGGCGCTTCCATCACCGCGACGAGCATCCGCGCGCTGCGCAAGAACGGCTCCGGCAACCTGGTGATGACCACCACCACGATGGATACCTATCAGCTGGTTTCCAACGCGATCAACGGCGCGCTGAACACCCTGGTTGCGCCGCTGCTCAAGAAACTGATCGCCGGCCTGGTCGGCGCGGAAGCAACCGATCAGTATCCCTACGGTGATCCCGCGATCATGGCGCCGTCCCAGGATATGTTCACGCTGAAGAATATCGCCAGCCTCGTCGCCAGCCTGTTCCATGAGAACGGCGCGCCTGAGTTTGAGCCGACGGAGGCGCAGGAGCAGTACCCGCTGACCTATATCGACGCGTTGATGGATTACCTCTTCACCGGCTCCAACCGCGCGCTGGACGTTTTCATCGACGTCAACTATTACGGCATCAACCTGACCGACAACCTGGTCTCCCTGCTCAACGACGTGGCGAGACTTGCGGTCAACCTGATCCCCGGTCTCGGCCTGCTGAACGGCGCAGATCAGTATGCTTATACGCAGGATGAGCTGAATGCGGTCACCGGCTACGACAAGGAGACCAAGACCTTTGTTGCGTCCGATGATCCCGCCTGGGACTGCAACGCCTACCAGACCTATGAGGATGGCACGCTGATCTATCGCGCGGATAATTTCACCAACGAAAATCCGATTTATTATTACTGCAGCACCGGCAGAATCGTGGACAGCGCGGATTACAACCTGGTGCTTGCCCGTCCCGCCTATATCCTCACCTCGCACAACATTTACGCCTGCCTGCTGAAGATGGTCTTCAACCACTTCATCGCCGGCTGCTACTTCCCCGAGTGGTGCGATGACGTTGCCGGAACCTGCGCCTACGCGCTTGCTTCCCTGGCTGCGACCATTGTCCCGCAGAACAACTACTTCGACAGACTGGACGGCTGGCATCTGACCAACGGCGCCGCCACCTACACGATCCCCGAGACCGGCGTAACGGTGTCGACGCTCGCCTACATGGCTGACAAGACCTTCAACGGCGTGACCTACAGCCTGCCGCGCGCGGCCATGGATATCGGCGCTTCCGTCCTTGCTTACTACTGCAACAGCTTCTTCAAGCTGAACAACCGCTATCTCACCACTGATTCCACCTTTGAGCGCTTCGCCACCGAGTTCCTGATGTGGGGCGCGACGGAGTATATGCCCATTCTGTTCGGTTCCCGTCAGTCGAACGGCACCTACAGCACCGGCACCTTCTCCGCCTACACCAACAACATGGCGAACGCGATCTATTCCGACCTCGCGAACCGGACCCTCAAGGCCAGCCCGAACTGGGATTACATCTACACCATGATCGATAATTCCCTGCTCAAGCTGATCCCGGCGTCCTGGATCCCGACGGCTTATAATTCCACCTTCAAGCTGATCAACGGCTGGCTGTTCCACAATGTCGCGGTCTTTGATCTTCAGGGCGTCATGAGCATCCTCTCCGTCAATGAAGGCGGCGAGCTGACGCAGCCGCTCGGCATCGTGCTGCTGCGCGTGGTGGACCGCTTGCTTGCGACGGTCTTCGGCAACCATGCGATTCTGCCTGACACCTCCAGATCCAACGTCTGGACCACCAACACCACGGTGACCACCTTCACGAACCTGCTCAGCGAGGGCACGCTCTCCACGCTGATTTATCAGCTGGTCACCTACCTCTATAACTACAGAGTGGAAATCTGCGAGACGCTCTTCCCGCTGCTGCTGAGCAGCCTGGAGCTTCCTTACAGAACCTCCATCCTCGGCAACAACATGACGGCCTACGGCATCGGCGACCTTGAGAATTATATCAAGGTCTGGAGCGACAACCTCAACGCCACGCTCATCGGTTCCTACACCAACCTGAACGCGGCGCAGGAAGTGAGAGACGCCGGCGAGAACCGCTACATTGACATCGTCCGCGAGAGACAGAACGGTACGATCGGCTCCACCTCTACCTACAACGTCTATGAGGAGCAGTCCTATCTGACCAGCGCGACCAGATCGCAGCCGATCTATGACGCCAAGAGCCAGCCGGGCAATGCGGGCACCGTGGGCTACACCTTCAGCGCCTTCAACCATGCCTCCGCCACCACCGCAACGCAGGCGAATCCGCTTTCCTCCTGGACGGACGGCTACATCTTCGCCCGCTATGAGGACGCGAACCCGAACTTCTACTTCAACAACCGCAAGGATGCCCTGAAGGATGCCGGCGATTTCGTTGAGACCTACAATGAATATGCGGAATCCTCTCTCGGCGGCGCATATGCGGATTGGCTCTACTACTCCATCAACGCCCGTCTGTATGCAGCCGGCAAGTATGACTCCAATGACGACGGCACCATCAATGATTCCGACGGCGCGCCCGGCGTGCCCGGCTCCGATTATCCGTATGTCGGTGATTCGACGAACATCACCTTCCGTGATCCGAAGATCGACAACAACGTCACCGTGGCGATGAATTCCATCAACGGCACGAACTACGAGCAGATCCGGATCGCGCTCGCGCTCGGCAACGACCACGATAACGACGTGGTGCTGCCCGCGAACAGAGCGGAAGCAGTCGTCCGTCTCGCGCTGAACACGCTGGCGTTCGATATCACGCCGGATGCCGATAATCACTACAACTCCGGCTCCAAGCAGTGGGGCGGCCTGACGGCTGCGGAGAAGAGCACGATCAGCTCCTTCTGCTCCGGTCTCGGTCTTGTCTATGATACGGCGGAGAACACGATCTCCAGACCGTACTTCAAGCAGTTCACCAGCTCCACCAACCTCGGCGGTGTGACCCCGGTTCCGCCGACCGCGCAGATCTCCGGCAACGATCTTTCCGACAGCGATGAGATCAGAAACAAGATCTACAAAGCGTATGTCAGCTATCTGACCAACCTCACGCAGAACAGAAGAAGCCTTTACAACATGATCGACCTGATCACCTACCGTGTGGAGCGCTTCGAGAATGTCGGCCGTACGCACAACATTGATACCACCATGCTGGCATGGGTGCTGCGCAAGGTTGACTCGGCTTACACGAACACCACCTCCGGCCTGCGCAACCTGAAGGTTGTCGACTTCTTCAACGGCGAACCTGTTTACAGCAAGGTCTACACGCAGAGCTCCTATGATAAGTTCCGCGATGCTTATGACTTCGCGCTTTCGCTCAACACCTATGCGCTCTCCGGCGCAGGCTCCGATGCGGGTCTGACCCAGTCGCAGGTGACCGCCGCTTACCGCGGTGTGTATGACACCTATAAGGCGCTTGTGCCCTACACCGGCGACGCTGACTGGGAAGCGCTCGATGCGCTGATCGCGCAGGCAGTTGCGATCCTTGCGAGCGATCTGACCTACGGTGACGACGGTCTGACCGCGCAGTCCATTACCGATCTGACCAACGCGAAGAATGCTGCGCAGACGCTGCGCGCGGATACCACGATCGACTGCGAGGGTCAGCACCTGGTCGACGCCATGGCGGCGGAACTCGGTACTGTCATCCTGAACCTCCAGTATAAGAACATCGCGAACCTGGTGGATAACTCGGCGACGACCGGCGTTCAGATCTATCAGAGTGAAGACCAGACCGAGCTTGCCAACGGCCGTCCGACCGGTATCATCTACGGCTTCGACGAAGGCACGTCCGTGACGTCCGACATGCTGATCGGCACGCCCGATGAAAACAACGTTCTGAGCGGCGGCGCGCTGAGCCTGGTCGGTATGAACTTCAATCCTGACCTTGGTAACTACATCCAGATGGGTAAAGGCTCCCGCGGCTACGGTACCGGCGCTTACGCGATCGGCAGAAAGGGCGGTTCGGAAAGCTTCAGATACTATGTCGTGATCTTCGGCGATCTGAACGGCGACAGCCGTATCGACGGTACGGACATGAGCAACCTGCTCTATCGCTACACGCTTGACAGCAGCGACATGACCACCGGTCTGACCTACGCGCAGAGACAGGCGGCAGACGTCAACCACGACGGTGCAGTCACCATGGCGGATGCGAACATGATTCAGCATTACTACACCTATGACTACGGCACCAACGACATGTACAGAATCAACCCGAGACCCTCGAACGTGACGTTCGAATAAGTCTGATCCGAAATACCAAAACCCAAATCACCCCGCGCCGGGCAGCTCAAGCGAGCTGCCCGGCTTTCTTCATGCGCAGCCCGCGACGCAAGCGGCGCGCAGGGCGCGGCGCAACACAGCCTGCGGCCCGCGTCCCCAGGGGCAGAGTGTCGTGGTTTCCTTGCCATGCTGTATCGTGCAGCAAGCAACGGATAGCGCCGCCTGATAACGATGGATTCAGCGGCCGGATGCTTCCTGCGCCGCAGACTGCATATTAAGACAGGATCTGCCGCCCTCACGCCGGAGACGACGGCCGCGCGGCAGAAGGAAGAAGACGCAAAAGAACCGGGCGGAGCTGCCATACCGCAGACCCGCCCGGTTGCTGTGTTTTATTTCAGTTTAATTAGTTATGCGCGGGGAAGGGCGACCGTCACTTTGAAGAGGTCGCCGTCCGTGCTGACAATGCACTGCCCGCCCTGCAGTGCGCAGAGATCATCCGCGATCGAAAGGCCCAGTCCGCTGCCCTCGCCGCCGCGCGCGCTGTCGCCGCGTACAAAGCGGCGCGTCAGCTCCTCCGCCGGCGTATCCAGCTGGAAGCGGGAGATGTTTTTCAGGATCATGCAGCCGAACTGCTCGCTTTCCAGCACATCCAGATAAACGCGCGTGCCTTCCAGCCCGTATTTGCTGATATTGGTAAAGAGGTTTTCCATCACGCGCGAGGTTTTTTGCGCGTCTGCAGTCACGGTGACCGGCGTTTCCGGCGTTTTGAGGATCAGCTCCATGCCCTGCGCCTCGAGCGCGTCCGCGTGCTCGCCGACGATCTGCGCGGCGAATTCGTTCAGATTCAGCTTGACAGGGTGCAGCTCCACCGCGCCGGAGGAGGCCTTGGAGGCTTCCACAAGATCCTCGATCAGGGTTTTCAGCCGCTGGGATTTTTCATCCAGAATGCCGATGTAGCGGTTGGCGTCCTCATCTTCGATCTCGCATTTTTTCAGAAGATCCACATAGGTGACGATCGAAGTCAGCGGCGTTTTCAGGTCATGCGACACGTTCGTGATCAGCTCCGCTTTCATCTTCTGATCCTTGATGGCGCTGTCCACGGCCTGATTCAGCCCGTCGCGGATCGACATGATGTCCTCCGCGAACTGCTTCATGAAGCCGGGCATGAAGCGCGTATCGATTTTCGCGTCCAGCTGCCCCTGCTTGATCTGCGAAGCGCCGGCCATGATGCGGTCCAGCGAAACGATCAGCAGGCCGGCAAAGAGGAAGACCGCGCCGTTGCAGACCCAAAGCAGGAAGAAGAGGATCGGCGCGCGTTCCAGACCGCTGAGGAAGAACAGCAGGCTGCTCAGAATCAGGAAGCCGGCAACGGCGACCAGAGACAGGATCTTGAACTTTTTGCCCCCGTCCTTCTGGTAATCGACCGCGATGATATATTTGATTTTATCGATCAGCTTTTTCAGCTTGCCCCAGAGCCAGCGCAGCGGCTTGCCGAGCACCCAGTGGCAGAGCGTGTAGCGCGTGAAGGTCCGCGTGCGTGCGGTGCGCACAACACTGCACAGCAGCGCGAGCAGCGGCAGGCCGGCGAGCATGACCGTCAGCGCCGTGAAGCCGTTCGGCGCCTGCGCCATGAAGCGCGCCGCCTGGAAGAAGGAATAGCCGTAAATCGTATCTCTGGCGAAGAATGAGATGTAACAGATGCCGCAGAGCAGCGCGATGAAGCACGCGGAAATGCCGAGCAGCACCGCCGCGCGGAACAGAAGCGGGATCTTGTCGAACCACCGCACGCGCACGCCCTGCGCCGTTTCGCCGGAAACAACGCTCAGCCAGATGCCGCAGATGCAGGCCAGCAGGAACAGCGCGCAGGCCAGCACCAGACAGGCCGTCGGGGACTGCGCCGCCCGGGCGCTGAAGCTGTCATAGCCGAGCTTTGCGAGGGTGAAGGCGTCCTCCGCTTCCGAGGGCGTATAGGAGAAATACGCGCGATCGATCGGCTGCATGATCCCGTCCTCCCGCAGCAGCTCGAGCGTATCGCCGCTGCCGTAGAGCGCGGCGTGGAGATTGCCCAGCAGGCCGTATGCCGCCTGCGCCTGCTCGCCGCTGATGCGGGTATAGACGCCGTTGACCCAGGATTCCGCATAGGCGCCGCCGAGCTTTGCCAGGATCTCCTCCTCGCTGTCCGCCTTCGTCACGCCGCAGTTGGTCACCAGATTACCGGTGGAGGAAACGAAGATCGCGTAATGCGCGCTCGCGTCGTTGGAGCGAATGCCCGTGCCCGGCGCGGAAGTATCCGGTTTGGACCAGTTGTCTTTCTTCGTCGTATACCGGTCAAGGAGCATCTCGCGCGAGGCCAGACCGTAGCAGGTGTCTCCGCCCAGACTGTCCAGATAATACAGCGCCTGCGAAATCGCGGCCGTTTGCTTGTTCAGACCGTCCGTTTCCTGTGCCTGCGGCGGAAGGGTCGTTGCGGCCGTTCCCTCTGCATCGACAGGTACATAGGTGTCTTTGTCCGGATCGAAGACATATGCCTTGCCGTTCTCATCCATCAGAATCGCAACTCGCGTCGGCGCGGTCGCGTCTTCCTCGTCCGTGTCCGCGGATTCCTCCGGATCGAAGCCGCTGTACTGCAGCTCTTCAAACGCGCTTTTGGAGATGACGGTGCCTTGATAGTTGAAATAGACGTCATAAACGCCGTCGCCGTTTTCATCCAGCGCATAGCGCCAGCGGTTATCATCCGTCACAAAGGTATCCAGACCGGATCCGTCGAGCAGGTCGAAGGCCGCGTTGATTTTCTCGGCAATGATTTTATCGTTTTTTTCTATACCACTGCCCTGGTCGGTTTTGAGCCAGTCGTCGTAGCTCGTGACGCTTGCCTGCTCTGCGCCGACAAGGATCGCGCGCTCGTAGGCCGACATCAGATCGTGAAACGCATAGGTTTCGACAAAGCTTTTCGCCTGTCCGCAGTTATAAAGCAGCACGCTGCGCAGAAACAGGCTTGCGTAATATCCGGAGCAGAACAGCAGCACCGCCGTCAGCAGCAGCGCGATCAGTTTTGCCCACGGGGAGGTTTTAATACTTTTCCATTTTGTATCCAATGCCCCACACCACCTTTAAATATTTGGGATCCTTCGGGTTGATCTCGATTTTTTCGCGGATGCGGCGGATGTGCACCGTGACGGTTTTTTCAGCGGCATAGGCCGGCTCGTTCCAGACGGCCTCATAGATCTGCGCCGTCGAGAGCACGCGACCGAGGTTTTCCATCAGCACGCTGACAATGCCGTATTCCGTGGCGGTCAGGCGCACGGGCTCGCCGTCGAGCGTGAGCGTTTTGGCGAGCGTGTCGAGCGAGAGGCCACCCGTTGTGATCACGCCCTCCTTCTGCTCCATCGCGCCGAGCGCGGTGTAGCGGCGGATCTGCGATTTGACCCGCGCCATGAGCTCCAGCGGGTTGAACGGCTTCGTGACGTAATCGTCCGCGCCGAAGGACAGGCCGGTGATCTTGTCCGTATCCTCGCTTTTGGCCGAAAGGAGGATGATCGGAATGTTGTTTTTCTCCCGCAGACGGAGCGTTGCCTGCAGCCCGTCCAGCCCCGGCATCATGATGTCGAGGATTGCGCAGTGGACGGTGTGCGTCTCCACCTGCTCGATTGCCTGCCGGCCGTTCTCCGCGCGCAGCACCTGATAGCCCTCCAGCTCCAGATAGATCTGCAGCGAATCCAGAATGGCGAGATCGTCGTCGCAAACCAATACGGTATACATGCTTTCACCTCACGAAAAAATCGGTTTTCCCTTGGTTCAATCAAAGAATAGCAGGGGAATCTTACAAACCGGGGTTCAGAATTCTTACAAAAATCTAACAATTGCAGCGAAAAACAGGGAAGGCCTGCGAGCGATGACCTCGCCCGCAGGCCCCGGATCTTTGCAGTGCTTTAGAAAATATAATTCTTTGGATTCTGCGTTTCACCGTTATAGATCACTTCAAAGTGCAGGTGCGGGCCGGTGGAGTTGCCGGTGGAGCCGACCTGACCGATCGTCTGGCCGCCCTCGACGTAATCGCCGACGGAAACGGTGATCGAGCCGGTGATCATGTGGGCGTAGCGGGTCTTGTAGCCGTCGCCGTGATTGATCAGCACCATGTTGCCGTAGCCGGAATTGCTGCGCTGCACGACCTCGACCACGCCGCTGCGGGAGGCAATGACCGGCGTGCCGTAGGCGCCGCCGCCGGCAACGACCAGATCGATGCCGCTGTGCCAGCCGCTGCTGCGCCAGCCGTAAGGCGAGCTGACATAGTGGCAGCTCGGCGCCGGCCACAGGAAGCCGGCATTGGAAACAGAGCCGATATAGACGCCGTTGACCGAGGTCTTTGTGCCGACCACAACGATTTCGTCGACCGCGTCGCGGATCGTGTCAAAGCTCTGCGTGGTGGAGATTTCCACGTCGTTGACAAAAGTGACCGTCGTGGTCACGCGCTCCACGCCGTCCACGCCGGGCTGGATCACGCTGCGGTAGCCGCTGTATTTGGTGGCGTCGCGCCGCTGCATCGTGTCGAATGCGATCGGCCGCGTGGTGCTGGTGGTCACGGTCTTTTTGATATTGACCATGCGCTCGGCGCTGCGGATCACCAGACGATCGCCCGGCTGCAGACGGTCCAGATCCATCTCCGGATTCTTTTTCTGCAGATAACTTGCCGTCACGCCGTACATGGAAAGAATGCTTTCCAGCGTGTCGTCTTCCGTCACCGTGTGCCCGATGGCGCTGCCGCTGCCGGTGAGCTTTGCCTCCAGCTGCGCCGCATCCCACATGATATCGTCGTCATCGCGGTACAGCCCCTGCACATAGTCGATGTTTTCGGCAAAGCCGACCACATAGCCGTTGGCCTGCGCGTCCGCTTCATAAGGCTCGATAATGTCATAAAACACGGTTTTTGCGTCCGCTTCGTTCTTGACTGCGCAAATAAAGACGCCGTCGATATAGATGCCGCAGGCATGCGTCAGGTTTTCAACGGAATTCTCGATGATTTTATCGGAGATCGACTGCGCATCGTCCAGCTCCTCGAGCGAAACCAGAGAGAGCGTATAGCGGGCGTTGAGATTTGCCTGCGCAGCTGTGGTCTGCTCCACCGTTTCGGTCGCGCTCAGGCGATCCTTCACCATATCGCGCGCTTCAATATAAACGGATTCATCGCTGATATAGCCGATGCTGTTGTCGTTGTAGATGACATCCAGCGCGAATGTGACGCTGTTCCAGTAGTGGATCGTCAGCAGCAGCACGACCAGCGCGCCGGCCGGAAGCAGCAGATTCAGCGTTGTTTTGAACAGATCCTTGTGCCGCCGCAGCGCCTTGAGGATCAGGTGCCCGAGCACGGCGGGGAAGGAAAGCGGCTGCCGGGCGGCGCGGCGCAGATTCTTGCGCGTGGAACGCACTTCCCGCCGGAAGCGCACGACGTCGCGCAGCAGCTCGCGGATATAGGCGCGGCTGCGCAGCTTGACGCTGCGCGTCATTTCGCTCCAGAGCGCAAACATGCGCACGAACGGAAAACTGATGATCCGGAACAGCAGGCCAAAGACGGCCGCAAGCACACGGCAGATGGCGTCGCCGAACCGATAAATCAGATTATATAGACCGCCGCCGGATGCAGGCGCTTCCCGCTGCGCCGCCGGTTTTTCGGCCGGCTTCTTTTCACGCTGGGCGGACTGCGGCGCGCCGCCGTAGCCGTCGTTCTGCATCAGCGCTTCCACCTCGCGCGTGAGGGAATCGCGCAGACGCTGCGCGTCGCCGTCCACATCGATCATCGGCTTGCGGCGTTCGCTTTCCGGCTGCTGCATGGATTCGACCGTCATGGAATAGCGGCGTTCGATATCCTCCCGCACAGCCTGCATCTCCCGCGCGCGGCGCGATTCATCCCGCGCGCGCAGCTCCTCAGCGCGGCGCTGCTGCTCCGGCGTGCCGTAAAGCTCGTCAAGATCAATGATGCCGTCAAGGATGTCTTCGGCATCATTGGCAGCGCCCTGCGGAAGATTCAGTTTTTCATTTTCATGATCCATGCGGGTGCTCCAAAAAACTAAAAATACAAATCGTCAACTATATATTATAACACATTTTACTGATAATTACAAGTCCGAAAGGAAGCGGCGCAGCGCGTCCCGCCAATCCGGCAGCCGCGCGAAGCTTGCCGCATCCAGCGAAGCCTTGGACAGACGGGAATTCAGCGGCCGCACGGCAGGGGAGGGATAGTCCGCGCTCGGCACCGGCTCGACCGCCGTCGGCCTGCCGGCCTGCCGGAAAATCTCGGCGGCGAATTCCGCCCAGCTGCACACGCCCTCATTCGTGGCGTGATAGATGCCGTAGCGCTCGCTGCAGACCATGTCGACCAGCAGCGGCGCCAGATCCGCCGTATAGGTCGGAGAGCCGATCTGATCGTCGACCACGCGCAGCGTATCATGCGTTTCGGACAGGCGCAGCATCGTTTTGACAAAATTCTTGCCGTGCAGGCCGAAAACCCAGGAGATGCGCACGATGAACGCCCGGCTGCACAGCGCCTGCACAGCCAGCTCGCCGGCAAGCTTGGAGGCGCCGTAGACGTTGCAGGGCCGCTTTTCCGCATCCGTTTCGAGAAACGCCGTGCCGTTGTCGCCGAATACATAATCCGTGCTCGTGTAAAGCAGCTTTGCGCCGCAGGCGTTGCAGGCCGCCGCCACGTTGCGCGTGGCGCCCTCGTTGACGGCAAAGCAGCGCTCCCGTGCCTGCTCGGCGGCGTTGACGTCGGTGAACGCGGCGCAGTGGATGACCGCATCCGGCAGCTCTGCGGCAAGCAGCGCACGGACCGCCGCGGCGTTTGTGAGATCCAGCGTATCGACGTCTGTGCCGACGGCTTCCATGCCGCGCTGCGCGAGCACGGCCATGACGTCCGTGCCCAGTTGCCCGTTTGCTCCCGTGACCAGCACCTTCATGCGCGACCCTCCTGACATTTTCATCCGATAGCAGTGTACCACAAAATCGGGAAAGATACAATATTTTTTCATTTTTTACTGTTCAAGCGGTGAAAACTATGATACAATAGGAACGAAAGAAGGGAAGCACTATGGCATTCAGGCATCTAGTGGATCTGCATACGCATACGGACAATTCTTTTGACGGCAACCATTCGGTCATGTTCCTGTGCGAGGTCGCCTATGAACACGGCCTGCGGGCAGTCGCCTTTACGGATCATCTGGAAATGGACGCTTTTTACCGCGATCAGTTTGACCGCACGGCGCTGCAGGCCTATTTTGAGGTCGCCAAGGCAAAGGCGGTATTCGAGGGCAAGCTGACAGTCTGCAACGGCGCGGAGCTTGGGCAGGCGATCTATGACCGTCCGGTGTCGGAAACGCTGCTGCAGAAGATGGATTACGATTTCGTGCTCGGCTCGATCCACAATCTGCCGCAGATGAAGGATTTCTCCTATATCGATTATGACGATCCCGCCGTGGATTATCATGCGCTGCTGCAGCAGTATTTTGAAACGGAGCTTGCGCTCGCGCAGTGGGCGCAGTTTGATTCCCTGGCGCATCTGACCTATCCGCTGCGCTACATCGTCGGCAATTATCACAAGCCGGTGGATATGACGCGGTTTGCGGAGCTGATTGACGCGATTCTCGAAACGCTGATCAAAAAAGATAAAGCGCTCGAACTCAACACGGCCGGCCTGCGGCAGCCGATCGGCGTGACCTCGCCGGATGAAAGCATCCTGCGGCGTTACCGCGAACTGGGCGGTTCGCTGCTGACCGTCGGCTCGGATGCGCATTATGCCGAACATCTCGGCGCCGGTCTGGAGGAGGGCTATGAGCTGGCGCTGCGCTGCGGCTTTGAATGCATTGCGCTTTATCAGAACCGAACGCCCACCCTGATCCCGATCATCTGAGAGGTGAGACCGATGAAGCTTTCTGTCAACGCGCCCGCAAAGCTCAATCTTTATCTCGATATTCTCGACCGGCTCCCAAACGGCTACCACAGCCTCGCCATGGTGATGCAGGCGGTTGCGCTGTATGACACCGTGACGCTGGAGGAAACGGCAGAACCGGGTCTGCGGCTCAGCTGCAGTGATCCCGCGCTGCCCTGTGACGAACAGAATCTGGCGCACAAAGCGGCGACGGCGTTTTTCAAAGCGCTCGGCGAAGCGCCGCATCATGCGCTGCGGGTCGAAAAACGGATCCCGATGGCGGCCGGCCTTGCCGGCGGCAGCGCGGACGCCGCGGCGGTGCTGGTCGGTCTGAATGCGCTTTACGGCAGGCCGTATGATCTGCAGGCGCTGTGTGAGATCGGGCTGACCGTCGGCAGCGACGTGCCGTTCTGTGTGCGCGGCGGCACCTGCCTGGCGCAGCACACCGGCGGCATTCTTGCGCCGCTTCCGCCGCTCCCGGCCTGCACCTTCGTGCTTGTCAAGCCCGAGCGCGCGGTTTCTACGGCCGAGGCATACGCCGCCGCTGACAGCGTTTATCTCTATCATCCGTCCTTCACACGCATGCTGCAGGCATGCGCAGAGCAGGATCTGGACGGCATCTGCCGGCTGGCGGGGAATGTGTTTGAGCAGGTCATCGACGTGCCCGAACGCATTGAGATCAAGCAGTGTCTGCGCCGGTACGGCGCAAAGCTCTGCCAGATGAGCGGCAGCGGACCGACGGTGTTCGGTCTGTTTGAAGACGAAGCGGCGGCCGCGGCCTGCGCCGAAACGCTGCAAAAAACCTACCGTCAGGTGTTCGTCGCCGCCCCGCTGCCCCACGGCGCAGTGATCGACAGGTGAATCTCGCTGGCAAACAACTTGCCTGTTTGATGGACATTTCCTGTTCCGCGCAGCGGAACACAAGATTGACAAAAGCACTGCCACGGCAGTGCTTTTTCATGTGCTTGCGATACGAAAACGCAGATTCTGAATTGAACTGCAAACGGAATGAAATCGCGCCGTTGGCGCGATGAAATCAAAGCTGACGATTTGATGAAATCGTCCGGCTGCGCCGCACGATGAAATGAAATTCGTCCTTCACCCCGCGAAGCGGGGTTTCATCGAGAAGCGATTTCATCCTCGCCAAAAAAGATTCCATGATGTCGCTGCCCTTGGCGGCTCATGATGTTTCTCCGCTTCGCTCCGAAATGATGTTGCTCGCGTCGCTCGCAATGATGTGACGTTTGCCCTTCATGTGCCGCAGGCACACATCATGCGCGAAGCGCACATCATTGCTGCAGGCAACATCATTTGCCCGACAGGGCAAACATCATTGAAAAAAGCACGCCGAAGCGTGCTTTTTTCATGGCGCGCTTGAAGGGACTCGATTCGCGCGCTGCGGCGCTTGGTCGTCGGCGGTCACGACAGTCCCCCGGACTGTCGCTCTGTACCGCCTCCCCTTCGAGTCCCTTTAGGATAAAAAAGAAGCAGAAAGCCAGTGTTCGACTTTCTGCTTCTTTGTGGTTACGATACGAAAGTGCAACTTTTATTGTCCATCAGGGGCGCATCCCTTGATTCGGGAAAGGGAGGCTAAATAAAAGGCGCCATGACCTCATTGATATACTGATCCCGTGCCTGTGTGTCGCCTGCTTTGACGCGGTTGAGAAGCTGCGCATATTGCTCCGCGCCGACCCTGTCCGCTTCTTTGTATCCCCACCACATATCGGTGGATTCGGAATTGTTTTCCATCAGTTCGAGCACCCTGGTTTTAAACGTTTTTGAGAATCGGATGTTTTCGATCAAAGCCAGCGGCACTCTCTCCATCGCATACTTGCTTTTAAACCGGTTCAGTCCGATCACAGTCACCTCATCACCCCAAAACCTTCGGCTGATGTACACTTTTCTGCCGCCGGGGTAAACGGCCGTGCCGTATCGGATCTCACCGGTTTCGTCGCAATGCTCCGCAACGATATTTCCGACCACGCAATATTTCATCATGCCCTTTTGAATACCGGAATTCATTTGTTTTTCTCCGTTTCTTTGTCAATCGGGAGGCTGCGCTCTGATTGTTATGAATATGTTGTAATTTCTGCTTAAGTGTTCTGCTTTGCGGTTTTGCAGGAAGCAATCAGCATCACACGAATCGTCGAGCATTGGTCATTCAATGCGTTGTAGGTCGATTCGTTGATATAGTTCGTGCGGTATAACAGCTCCAGCCAATAACCGGTTTCGCTCGCCTCTTTCAAAGCAATTTCAAGTTTAGAAATGAAATCCTTTTTCCCCTGCGCGTAGTTCGCCTCGTAGATATTTGCGCCGATCGAAGTGGCGCTTCTGCCAATCTGATTGGCGATCACAGATTCATGCTTCGCTTTCAATTCTTTTACAAGTTCGATGATCCGGACGGAAAAATCCATGGATAATTCTGCAAGTTTGTTTTCTTTCATTGCACACCGATCCTTT
>JAFZNN010000051.1 GCA_017550895.1 Clostridia bacterium | reverse complement strand
TCGGCACGAATATTGCGGTCCATCTGGCCGGCGCCGGCATCGGCAAACTGCTGCTGATAGATTATGACCGGGTGGAGGAGCGCAATCTCAACCGGCAGTATTTCTATACCCGCGCAGACATCGGCAAAGAGAAAGCCCGTCTGCTCGCCGAGCGCCTGCGCGCGTACGCGCCGGAAACGGCGATCGCGTATCATGCCGGCGCGTATGAAGCCGCGCTTTGCGAGGGGTATGAGATCGTTTTGATTGCCGTTGACAATCTCGACACGAGAAGCGCGGTCAACGCGGACTGCGCGGCGCGCGGCAAGCCGTTCGTCAACGGCAGCATCAACGGCTTTTTCGGCACGGCGTATCTATGCATTCCCGGCGAAACGCCGGATCTGGCTGCCGCCGGATGCCTGGACGGCGCGGGCTTCAAAAATCTGTCGCCGAGCACGACCGCCGCGGTCATCGGCGCATTTGAAGCGAAGCTTGCGATCGATTATTTCCTGGGGCACAGGCAAAGCGCCGGCAGGCTCTTCATCTATGACAACAATGAGATCCGATCACTTCTTATAAAGGAGGTATGATCTTGACAAAGTATCAGGGTTATATGGGAAAAGTGCTGTTCGTCGACCTGACGAACCAGACCTGGGAGGAGTTCCCGTGGACCGATAAGGACAGGGAACGCACGCTCGGCGGCAAAATCATGGCGGCCGATATTCTGCTGCATCATATCACGCCCGGGATGAAGGCGTTTGACGCGGAGAACTGGCTCGTCGTCACGACCGGCCCGCTGACCGGCTGCGGCTGCCCGAATACCTCCCGCTTCAATATTTCCACCATTTCTCCGCTGACCAATATCGTCACCTCGTCCAACTGCGGCGGCGATTTCGGTCTTTCGCTCAAGCGCGCGGGCTATGACGCCGTCATTTTCTCCGGCAGGAGCGAAGCGCCCGTGACCGTGCACATCACCTGCGATGACGTAAAGTTTGAGAGCGCCCAGGCGCTGTGGGGTCTGACCACCGGCGAAACGCAGGAGAAGCTGGAAAAGTATCCCGGCCGCCTTGTCATCGGCCCGGCCGGTGAAAACAAGGTGCTGTATGCCTGCGTGTTCAGCAATGAACGCACGGCGGGCCGCGGCGGCGTCGGCGCGGTTTTCGGCGACAAAAAGCTCAAGGCCGTCACGGCGTTCGGCACAAAACTTCCCGCGCTGCACAATGAAGAAAAGCTGAAGGTTCTGAACGGCAAATGGACCAAGCTCCTGCACACGCATCCGCTCACCGGCAGGCAGCTGCCGAAGCTGGGCAGCGCCGGTCTGGTGGCGCCCATGCAGGCGCATTCCATCCTCGCAACCAAGAATTTCTCCGCCGGCAGATACGACGGCTTCGAGAAGGTCTCCGGCGAAGAGCTTGCGGAAAATCATCTGGTTTCCAACGGCGCCTGCACCGGCTGCGTGATCCGCTGCGCGCGGCGCGTCATGGTCGACGGCAAGGTCGTCAAGGGCCCGGAGCTGGAAACGCTCGGCCTGCTCGGCCCGAACATTCTCAACGACGATATCGAAAAGATCCTCAAGTGGAATTACGAGCTCGATGAGCTCGGTATGGACGCGATCTCCTGCGCGGGCTCCGTCGCCTTTGCCATGGAGCTTGCCGAAAAGGGCGTGCATGATTTCGGCGTGCATTTCGGCGAGACGGAGAATCTCTCCCAGATGTTTGAAGACATCGCTTATCGCAGGGGCGAGGGCAACGAGCTTGCCGACGGCACAAAGCGCATGAGCGAAAAATTCGGCGGCAAGGAATACGCGATCCACGCCAAGGGCATGGAGCTTGCGGCCTATGAGCCGCGCCACGCCGTCGGGCAGGGCCTCGGCTATGCGACCGCCAACCGCGGCGGCTGCCACCTCAACGCCGGCTACATGGTCGTTGTGGAAGGCCTCGGTCTGGACGTCGATTCCCTTACGCCCCACGGCAAGGCGGCGATCGGCATCATGTTCCAGAACCTGATGGAATCCGTTTCCGCCGGCGGCAGCTGTCTGTTCACGAGTTACGCCGTGCTGCCCGGCTTCCTGATCGGCAAGCCGAATCTGCTGCTCACGCGGATCGTGCTCGCGGCATTCCCGTATGTCGGCCCGGTCGTGAATCTGCTCAGCCATTTCACAAAGGTGCCGCAGATCAATATCCCGCTCCTGCCGCACGCGATCGCCGTCAAGC
>JAFZNN010000050.1 GCA_017550895.1 Clostridia bacterium | reverse complement strand
GCGGCATATCGCGCCTGCATATGCCCGGCCATAAGGGCAAGGGCCCTCTGGGCTGCGAGGCGATGGACATCACCGAGATCAACGGCGCGGACGCGCTGTACGAGGCTTCGGGCGTCATCGCGGAGAGCGAGGAAAACGCCGCCGCCCTTTTCGGCGCGCGGCGCACGCTGTATTCGACGGAAGGCTCCTCGCAGTGCATCCGGGCGATGCTGTATCTGGCGCTCACCGCGCGCGGGCGGGGAAGGGGCCGCCCTGTGGCGCTGGCCGCGCGCAACGCGCACAAGGCGTTTCTGTACGCGGCGGCGCTATGCGATTTCGATGTGGAGTGGCTTTACCCGGAGCTAGACGTCGCGTCGCCGTGCGCGTGCCCCGTCTCCGCGGCGGCCCTAGCGGCGCGTCTGGACGGCATGGATGAGCCGCCCTTCTGCGTTTACGTGACCTCGCCGGACTACCTGGGCGGCGTGCGGGATATCGCCGCGCTGGCCGCGGCGTGCCGCGCGCGCGGCGTGCCGCTGCTGGTGGACAACGCGCACGGAGCCTACATGCGCTTTCTGCCCGAGGCGGCGCATCCCATGGAGCTGGGCGCGGACATGTGCTGCGATTCGGCCCACAAGACGCTGCCCGTGCTCACCGGCGGCGCGTACCTGCACATCGCGAAGACCGCCGATCCGCGCTTTGCCGACGGCGCGAAGCGCGCGCTGGCGCTGTTCGGCTCCACCAGCCCGTCGTATCTCATCCTGCAGTCGCTGGATATGGCCAACGCGGCGCTGGCGGGGGACTGGCCGGAGCGGCTTTCGGCCTGCCGGGCGCGCGTGGCGGCGCTGAAGCAAACGCTGGCCCGGCGCGGCTTCGACGTGCTGGACACCGAGCCCATGAAGCTGACCCTCGTCACGGACGGCCCGCGCGCCGCCGCGCTGCTGCGCGAGGGCGGCGTGGAGTGCGAGTATGCGGACGAGGGCCATGTGGTGCTGATGTTCTCGCCGGACAGCGCGCCGGAGGATTTCGCGCGGATCGAGCGGGCGCTGACGACGCAGCTGCCCTGTGAAAGGCCCGCGCCATGGACGCCGCCGTGCCCGCCGCGCCGCATGACCGTCCGCGAGGCCCTGTTCGCCCCGGCGGAGACGCTTCTGGTTCGCGAGGCCCTGGGCCGCGTGTGCGCCGCGCCCACGGTGTCCTGCCCGCCCGCCGTGCCCATCGCTGTGAGCGGCGAGGTGGTGACGGAAGAGGTCGCGGCGGCGTTCGAGCGGTTCGGCATACGGGAAATTAGCGTTATAAGGAATGGGGAATCATAGCGGAAAAGGGATCGCCCTGCGGGAAACGGGGCGATCCCGTTTCGTCAGTTTTTCCCGTCGTGCTCCAGCACCTGTTTCAGGAACTGGCCGGTGTAGCTGTGCTCCATCCCCGCCAGCTGCTCGGGGGTGCCCTCGGCGATGACTGTTCCGCCGCGGTCGCCGCCCTCGGGGCCCAGGTCGATGATCCAGTCGGCGATCTTGATCACGTCGAGGTTGTGCTCGATGATGATGAGCGTGTTGCCGCCGTCGGCCAGCGCCTGCAGCACCTCGTTCAGCCGCGCCACGTCCTCCATGTGCAGGCCGGTGGTGGGCTCGTCCAGCACGTAGATGGTGCGGCCGGTGGATTTGCGCGACAGCTCCGTGGCCAGCTTCACGCGCTGGGCCTCGCCGCCGGACAGCGTCGTTGAGGGCTGG
>JAFZNN010000049.1 GCA_017550895.1 Clostridia bacterium | reverse complement strand
GCTGTTGATGTTGCCGCTGCGCTCCGTGCCTTCGATCGCGAGCAGCTGCGGCAGATCCTGATAACGCAGGATCCCGGTCACGCCGCGCCGGATCTCCGGATAGCTCTCGACATAGGCGTCCGCGTCATAGGCCGTGCAGGCGTTCGCGTTGTAGGTCGTCTTCCATGCCGTCAGGCGCACATACTTTGCGCCGCTCGGCACGGCGGCAGCGTAGACTGTATACAGATAATTGCCGCTGCCGGCGTTGTAGTTTGATTTGACGCCGGAGAGAAAGGTCTTGTCCGTGTTATAGAATGCGATGCCGTGATTCGGCTGCGTGCTGCTGCCGATCTTCACGCGGCTGTAGACGATGGCGTCCGTCCCGGTGATATCGATATAATCAGAGCATCGCATGTAACTGTTCGCGCTCTCCGTCCCGTCGACCGCGCTGACCGCCTTGCCCGCGGTCCACGTTGTGCCGGCGACCAGCTCGGTCGGGGTGCCGAGCGTCGTGTTGATCTTCGTCACCTCAGCCGATACGGTGCTCAGCGCCGTCTGATCCACATACTGCGCGTCGTTCGTGAAGTACGACACATTCGTCGGCAGCTGCGCCGTCGGCGTGTAGTCCGCCAGCGCCGCCGCAAGCGCGGTCTCGTCCACATAATCGGTCAGCGCCGCGCTGGTAATGAACCCCGCCGCGTTGACCAGACGCGTGTTGTCGTCGTTCTCTTTGACATAATCGCCGGCGTCAGCCAGCTCCGCCACGCTCCAGCCGGCGAAGGCCGCGCGCACCTTGGCGATGAGCTTTGAGAGCAGCACGCGGATCGTCTTGCTCTCGCTCGCGTCATAGACGGCCATCTGATCGGCGTCGTCGAGCGTCACAGACGCGCCGTCGTCCAGCTCGTTGATCACGCGCTGGAAGTGCGCCGGATCCGGCACCACCGAGCCGGGATTCCCTGCGCCCACGGTCGCCTCTACCTGCAAGGCGAATTGCGGCGTATAGACGATCCGGCTGTCGCTCGGGCCCTGGATCTTCAGCTCGATGACCTTCAGACCCGCCGTCGCCAAGAGTCCCGCCGGCGGGATCCACAGGATCGTGTCGCCCTCGGCGGTCAGACCGTCGGTGCTCAGCGTCACCTGTTCGCCGGTCTCCAGGATCGCGTAAGGCGTCACGCTCACGCCGTCCAGCTCGTAAAGATGATGATGATTCGTCAGGGTGATCCGTAGCCTGCGCACACCGGCGTCCCCCTGCCGCGCGTGCAGTGTCTTCTGGATCCCGCCGCGCGCAAGCTCAAGCGTGATCGGTTCGTTGATGTAGCTGTCCATGTCGAGCTCCTTTCTTATTCATACCAGTCCTTGATCTTCTTCGCCGCTTCGCCGTAGCTGTCGCCCAGCGCCATAAAGGCGTCGATCGCGCGTTCCTCGTCGATCTCGCCGCTGAGCACCTTCGGCTTGAGCGTTCTCGTGACCTGGCTCTTCAGCGTTGAATCCTTGATCCCCAGGTCGCGGTATTTCTCGATCGTCTTGTCCAAATTCTTGCCGCTCGTGATCGCATCGTTGAAGGCGGTATATTTATCCCGTCCGACGGCTTCTTCCAGCAGATCATAGACGTCGTCCTTATCCTTCTCCGGCTGATAGGTGCGGATCAGACGGTCCGCTGTCTCATAGCTGATCGAGCCGTCCGCATAGGCCGCCTTGATCTGCTTGGTCATGGCCTGTCCGGCCTTCTGGTCGCCCTTCTCCTCAACCAGCGCCTGATATTCCTGCTGCATACCGGCGGCGTCATTGTTCCGGATCGCGTCCTGCAGCGCCTGCGTCTGTGCCGTGCCGCCGCCGGAGCCCGTCCCGCTCTCTTCCTGCGCGCCGTCCGCTTCTTGATCGTCCTGAGCGTCCGGAAGCTTGGCCTTCTTCCATTTGTCGAGGTTCGTCTTGGCGTCCTTCTCCGTGTTGCCGCGCACCTCGAGCATCAGGCGCATGGCCTGGTCGTCGTCGATCCGGTCGTCGAGATACAGCGCCTTGATCGCGTTCGTCATGGCGGTCTTCGGATTGGCCATTGCATCGATGCTCTTCTCGCGCCGCGCGAAATCCTTCTCGTCGCCGTCCAGATAATCCAGCATCAGCAGCTTCGCGTCGGTGTCAGGATTCGCACCCGCCCAGGAATAGGACTCCTTGAGCGCATTCACAATGCCTTTGCCGGTTGTCGGCACATAATCCTTGTTGACGATCCGGTCATACAGCGCCTTGCCGCTGTTGTAGATTGCCTTGCTGTCGCGCCACACATTATAGAACGGCACCCCCGTCGTCTGCCCGATGGCCTTGAGAATGTCCTGCGTCTTCTGCAGTGCGCTCTTGTTGTCATTCTGCAGGGATTTGTAGGCCTGCACGCATGTCTCGATGAAGGTCGCGTCCAGCCGCTTGAGGTCGTAGCCCTTGAGCACGCTGATCACGTCCTTCAGATATGGGATCATGCCGACAATATCATCCGGCATGCCTTCCGCCAGGCTCGCCAGATACTTCTCCCAGAAGCTCTTGTCCTCGTCGTCATCACGTGCTGCGTAGACCAAGGACTTCATCGCGTTGTTGACCACCAGCGAGACCATGTAGAAGGCGATCGCCCGCGCCGCGTGGTGCTGTGATTTGTTGTTCTTCACCGCGTCCACCAGCATATTCAGGCTCGTGACCGGCTCGGCCATGAACTGCATGGTCATCATCGCGAAGCCTTCCTTGCGCCGCATGAAGTCGCACTTTGTGAAGACGGAATCATACACCTGTGTCTTTGAAATCACGTCCTGGAAGAGCTCGGCCGCCGCCTCCAGCTGCGCCTCGCCCGTCAGACCCTGCTCGGCCGCCACCTGCTTCTTGCAGGCGTGCCAGATGCCGCCCCAGGTCAGCTCGTCCGCCTTGCTTGCACCCCAGCCCATGACGTCGTCCATGGTCTTGCCGGCCTTGCCCCATGCGTTGGCCGCTTTGTCCCCGAAGCTCCAGTCGTCGCGCACGTCCTTGTCGCTCTTGTAGTCGTTCAGCCAGTCCGCGACGGTGCGGCCCATGTTGACGTCGAAGTAGCCGATGTCCTTCTTCAGCACGCACCCATTATATTTTCGCATCTCCTCGATGTCGGCCTTCGTGCCGACCGGCGGGAAGTATTTCGGATCAATGTAAAGCATCGCGCGAAAGACCGCCGTCGGCTGCTGCACGATCACAGACAGGTTGCCCATCACCGCCGCCTTCTTGGCCTTGCTCATGAAGGCGCCCTGCAGGCTCATCACGTTGCCGCGCACGCCGCTGTCCGCTGCCGTCAGGAAGTCTTCGACCTGCCGCTTTGTATTCACACCGGCCGCCTTCTCGACGTCGCCCTGCACCGTGAATCCGCGCGGCACCAGCGACGCCGCGCCCTCGGTCTCGTAATCGCCCAGGTCGTTCTCGCGGTAGTTGTAGACCCGCTTGAAGTCCTCGAGCGCCAGCGTGTAGGCGCAGTAGAGCGCGCTGTCGTAGATATGCCGGTTCACCGTCTGCGTGAAGCCGCTGATCTGCGCCGGGTTCGTCACCACGTCCTGCACCCGCTTGCTGCTGCCCTGGTTCTTGATCGTGCTCGGCTGCTCGATCCTGCCGAGCGGCCGGTCTGTCGTGTTGCGGTCCACCGTGATCGGGTAATAATACTTCTCTTTGTATCGCTCGATTCCATACAGCGCCATGCTGATCTCGTTGCGCTGCGCGCCGATGTCATGCGTGATGTAATCCACCATCGCGTTGACGTAGCCCTTCTGATCGTTCGTCAGCAGCCGGCCGAGCGTATCAAGATCCGCCTCGGTCAGCAGGATCGTCTTGTTGGTGATGCGCGTCTTTGCTTCCTTGCCCTTTTCTGCGCGCCGTTCGTTCTTCATGTCCGTGCGCGTGTTCTTGAGCACTTCCTTCTCGGTGTAAATTGTCGCGCCGCCGCTGAGCAGATGCTTGCGGCCCTGCGCGCGCTGCGCCGTGGCCCATAAGCTCATCGCGTCCTCCACGGTCAGCTTGACGTCGCCCTGCCGCGCGTGCAGCGTCACCTCCTGCTTGACCCAGCGCTCGTCATAATGGTGCTCCGCCTTGATCGCCTGCTCCCTGTCCTTCGCCGCCTGCAGGATCTTCGCCTCGGTGTTCTCGCCGCGCCGGATGTTTTTGTACATTTCATAGAGCGTCTCGCTGCCCAGGTTGCTGAACAGATATTCCGGCTTTGCAAGGCCAAGCGCCAGCGAATTGAAATACGCCCCGGCCCTCTCGTTGAGCTTCGATTTGACGTGCAGACCCTGATGCCTGGACTCTTTGCCCGCCAGCTCGCCGTGCGTGCGCTGTCCGAGCGTGCTGATGCGTTCCCGGTTGCGCGCGTCGAATGCCCGGTTCTCCGTCTGCACCAGATGTTTCATATGCGCAGCCAGGTCACGCAGCCGCTGCGTGTCGATGCTGTCCAGATCCTGCAGCCGCGCGCCGGGCGCGATCCGCCCGTCGTAGCGCTCGCCGCCGGTCGTGCGCCGGCGCAGCGCGTCGATCTCGGAGAGCATATAACTCCCGATGTCCTCGTGCGTGCCGGCCTGCAGATGCTCGTGCTCGTCGATATATCGCCGATACACGCGCTCGAAGCTGTCCCACCGCGCAAGCGTGAAGCTGCCCTTGCCGCCGGGGATCACCTCCGTCCAGGCGCGCACCAGTTCCTTCATGCCCTCCGGGATATGGTCGGTGTTCGTCTCCCGGTTCAGCCGCCGCCGCAGATAATTGACGTCGCGCTCGGTCGCGTTCCGGTCGATCCGGCGCCGGTCGGCGTCTGCCCGTGCCTGCTTATAATTGTGCAGCCGGTCCTGATAGGCGCGGAATTGCTCCTGCTCTGTCAGCTTCGCGCGTGCGCGCAGCTCCTGACGCATGGCCTTCTTTGCCCGGCCGATCTCCTGCAGCGCCTCAAAGGCGACGTTGGCGCCGCGCTTCTGCGGCGTCTGGATCTGCTGGATGTTGAAGTATTCCGCCTCCAGCTCCGCGCCGAGGATCGCGGCCTCCTCGTCGATGCTCGCGCCGTAGTGCTCGTAAGGATTGACGATCTGCGGCGCGGTCGCCTCAAAGAAGTAGGTCAGCTTCTCCGGCATGTCGCCCTCGTTGGTGTCTGCCGGGAAGTAGGCCGGCGCCATTTCGTTCAGCTCCTGCCACAGCTGGTCGAGGCTCATGCGGCCTTCGCGCTCGGTGGTGCTCATGCGCATCATCTTCCCGGTCAGCGCCCGCTTGAAGGTGTTGTAATCGCCGAAGCTGTTCTCGATCTCCGCTTTCACCGTCGGATTGATATAGACCTTCACGTTGCGCAGGTAATCGCGCACGTCCTTGTATTGGTCAAAGAGCTCGGTGTCCTTGGCCTTGCTCTCATTCAGGATCTGCTTTGCCACGTTGGCGAAGATGCCGTGCATCTCGTCCGCGTCATAGCTTTCGGCCGGGTTGTTCGCGACGAAATCATACAGGATCGTCAGCTGGTCGTTCAGCTTCCCGCGGTCATAGCCGCTGCCGGTCTGCCGCAGGATCTTCCCGGCGATCTGATCGATCTGCCGGCTGTCCAGCACCGTGTCGCCCAGGCGGCTGGTGTAGGCGTCGCCCAGCGCCGCGTAGATCTGCCGGAAGTTGCGATTCTCCCGCAGCGCCTCGGCATAATAACTGTTGATGTCGTCTTTGGTGCTATACCGCTCGTCCGGATTGCTCGCGTCATAGCGTTTGGATAATGGAATCAGCTTTCCATTGTCATCAAATGTGATCTCATCCAGCTTGACAACGCCCTCCGGCAGATTGCTCTGCGCACGCTTCTCTGCAAGCATTTCCAGCGCCCGCTTCGGATCCTTCTTTACTGCATATTCATAACGCTTGTCTCTCAATTTAATATATTCCGTTTGGATAATTGCATTTCTTTTGGTATTCTGTTCTGCAGTAAGTATTTGACCAGGCAAACGTTTCAAAAAATTGCCGTTATTCAGGTTGACATTTTGAGCAATATCTGTTAACATGTAAGGTGTAAAAGTCAGCGCAGGATTCTCATGTGATCGTTTTTTGATCTCAGGTGGTCCCACTTTGCTGGCTTTTATTTTTGTTTTGTCGAAACGATCCAGTGTAGCCACAACATGCAATTTGTTTTTTTGACCATTGTTGAATATCTTAATCTCAAACTCCACTGGAATGATTGCTTGTTTTGCTTCCAATCCGCCCAACAGTACGTACATTGCATCCAGACTTGGATCTTCACGACGTGTTCCTTTGTATTTGTCGCTAAAAATCCCCACGATCTCTGCGCCTTCAATAATCTCTGGCATATACTTCAATGCCAATGCTAAATCCGAAAGAACTCTTCTGTGGTGCGTCTGTTTATGTATACTTTCGTCGAAACCTCCTTTAGAAAATCGAAATTCAACCTCCGCATCTTGCATCAGCTTATCCAATTGATAGCTTCTAATTAGATGATCATCGAATATCAAATGCAAATACTCATTAACGCCATTGAGCGTCATTTTCTTCAGATGATCATAATTGAGACTTACATCCGCTGCATTGCTTTTATCAACCACATGTATCACTGTATGACGCAGAATCTCAGCGCGCTTTTCATCGTCCATATCCATGGTAATGTCCTGCTTGCTGTACCTGAAATCCTCCTTGCTCTGATCGAACCGCTCCGACAGCGGGATCACGTTCCCGTCGTCGTCATACGTCACCGGCTCGGAACTCTTGATCTGTTCCTGTGAATAAACAGACATGTTCGGATCGCTCGGATACTGCGCGTAGGAATCATAGCCGTATTTCTGAATGGTAGCTGCAAAATCGATCCCGTGTTTCTTCAGGATCCGATGATACTCGGCGCCATTCTTCATGGCGGCTTCCCGTTCTTTTTGCGTGAGCGTTGCCGGCAGCTCCGAAGCAAGCGCCGGATCCACGGCGCCATAATAGGAATAAAATGTTTTCTCCGCCTTCAGATAAACCGGAATCACGCGAATCGGCGCCGTGCCTTTGGCCTTGGCACCCAAAAGCTCAGCAAAGCGTTTTGAATCCGTAAAATCAAACGCGCCGCCTGCTGCGTTATATCCGCCGTAATTCTCTCCGATGCGTTTCTTGTCAAATGTATAGAATTGATTGCGCGTCCCGTGATAAAACTGTCTCGGCGTCCCGTCCGCATTCAGCAGCACATGGTATTCCTTTGCCGCCGCGTCCACCATCTTCTGCGCCGTTTCCGTGTCGCCCTTTTCTACGGCCGCCAGATAATCCGCGTCCTTGGTGGATTTTGGGCCTTGACTTTTCGTATTGATCTGTGCTATACTATTATTGGCATCAATGATGGTTTGAACCAACTTGGGCAAGTCGCGCCCTTGATTCGTAAACCACGTTGGTGCTTTTGTTTCACTTGCATCCAGAAGATTGCCTGCTTCAATTTGTTTGTCAACAAAATCCAAGATAATATTATCTTCATATCTATCTGTTTTTGAATATGCGCTTAATAGCTTTGTAACCTTCGCACGACGATATCTTCCATCAGCGTTAATAATGGCTATGACATCATATCCGGATTTGTCTTTGATCCCCGTTAAAGCAATAAAATGATTTGGCTTATTTCCTTTTATCAAAAGAATGGGGTCATTAAGTTCCTCCGGCATTCTTGCAAGCTCTTCCAGAGCGATATTATGTTTCTCGCCTGTTTCTTTAGTTATAACATTCTCCAGCATTATAAACTTAAGTTTTTTAGCTCCATGCTTAATAAGAATGCTTGGTGTTGTTCCTAGATTGAAGTATTTACCATTATATGATTTATAGGCTTTTCCCTGGCCATCAATCCAATCTTGAAGCTGTTGTCCAAATGCTTCAGCATCAATAAATGAATCCACCGCTCCGGCGGTGTTTTTTTCTGCCTGCTCGCCGGCAGCCATCCCCGCCGCCCGGTTCTCCCCGGCCTTTTTCAGACCCTCCAGCATCATCCTGCGGATCTCCGCGAGCGCCTCCGCGTCGTCGATCAGCGCCGCGATCTCCGGCTTAAGCGCCGTGCCGTCGTCCCGCTTGAGCGCGCCCATGGCCCGCAGCGTCTTGTTGACCACCTGCACCATCTGCCCGAGCCGGCGGCTCAGCTTCTCCGACAGCTTCGCGTGCCTGCCGGTCAGCTCCCGGATCACGTCCTCATTGTTGAATACCTCAAACATGCTGTCCGCGACCAGCTCGTCGATCTTTGCCTGTTGCGTCTTATAGATCTCTGAATCATACTTCTCCAGCATCTTCCCGACGGCCTTGCTGTCCCGGCCGCCGAGCTTCTGCAGCACGAAGTTCTCCAGCGCCTGCGCGTTGTCCCCGGCGTATTCCTGCAGGTAGTGATAGACCTCGTGGCCTACTGTTCGCCCGATCAGACCGCCCTCGGCGTTCCGGCTGAGCACGATCACGCCCCGGCCGCGCAGATATTCGCCGTTGACGCCTTTATAATCGTCCACGGTCACGAATTCCAGCGTGCCGAACTTGCCGACGGCCTCCACGACCGCGTTGGAGATCTTGCGCGCGGATCCGTTCTTCGGCGTCGAGAGATCCGTCAGACCCGGCGTCACCTTGTGGTTGCGCGCCGCCTCGTTGAAGAACGCCTCCTGCGCTTCCTTCGTCAGCACGCTCCGGCTGTTCATTGTAATGTCCTGCAGCTGCGCAAACGGCAGACCGGTGCTGCCGAGCCCGCGCAGATCCTGCACGGCCTTCCGGTAATCGTCCAGGTCGACCGTGTTCTCGCCGTCGAAGTGGTCAATGAAGAGATTCGCCGCCTCGGCGTTGCCCAGCTGCGCCGCGCGCTCCCAGACCGCCCGCGTCAGGCTGCCCTGCTCCAGGGAATCGATCACCTTCTGCATCGTCACCGTGCGCCCGTCGCTCAGCTTGACCTTCAGCTCCGCCGCGCTTTCCGCCTTCCCCTTGAGGGGAAGGTGGCGCGCAGCGCCGGATGAGGTGTCTTTCGCGCCGTTCTCCGGTTCCAGGATCCCGTTGAATGCCGTGTACTTCTGATTTTTGACGTCAAGATTCCCGCCGTCCACCGCGGTCTGCTTGCCGTCGACGGTCAGCTCGGGATTCGTGATCTTCAGTTTGTCCATTTCGCCCAGCGTGCGCCCCTGCTTGGCCTGCGCCTGCCGGTTCTGCTCCGCCGCCTTGTAGACGTCCGCGATGCTCTTGGCCTTTTGCGCGTCCCCGCGCTCGATCTTTGCGATCGCGTCGTCGCGTTCTTCGGCCAGCTCCTTCCGGGCCTGCTGGATCTCCTTCGGCGTCAGATCGCTGTCATTCAGCTGCGCAGATTGCTCCGCATAGCGCTGCCGCGCTTCTTTGACCGTCGTCACACCCGCCTGTGAACCCTTCGGCGTCGTCTGTTCCAGGTATTCCTGGGTTTCCATATACAGCTTGCCGACCTCCTTGTCGGTCAGCAGCCGCTCCTTTTTCTGCGTCTTTTCTTTGTATTTCTCCGCCGTGGTCCTGGCCTTGCTGCCCTCCGGCGCCGCCAGTGCCCCTTTCAAGACCACGCCGCGCATCCCCTCGTCCGCCGCTGCGGACCCGATCTCATTTCGGATGATGTTCGTTTCTGCATTGTTGCGCACCTTGCCGACAGTCGATCCGCCCAGACCGAAGCCGGCGCCCATCAGCGCGCCGGAGGCGCCCGCCTCCGCGACCTGAATCGCCGCGTCCTTGCGTGCCTGCTTGCGGGCTTCTTCTTCTGTCATGCCGCTGAGCCGATACGCCTGCACGTTCTGCTCGTATTCGCTCTGCCCGCCGTTGATCCAGTAATCCGAAAGAATGTCGGCAACCTCGGTCAGACTCTCCTCGGAGAAGTTTGTGGCCGTGCCCTTGCCGATATTCTTGATGACGTCCTTCCACGTGTTCGGCGCGACTTCTTTAAAATCGTCCAGCTGGCTGATGGAAACATGCTCGAAAGCCGTTTCAAACACGCCGGCCGCGATACCGGTTTTCATCGCGTCTTTCTGATCGACGCCGCGTTCGAGCGCGTCGGTGTAGGCCTGCGACGCGGCGCCGGCGCCGAGCATCACCTCTCCGCCGGGGATCAGCGACGCCGCGGCGGAGTCCGCCGCGCTCATGCCGGTGCTGTAAAGAAAATCGAAGGCGTCCTTGCCGCCGACCAGCGGCACATTCTCCGGGATCACCCAGTCATGCTCATCTTCCACTGTAGAGCGGATCGTGTTTGCGCCCCGTGAAAGCATGAATCCGGGATCATTGGGATCGGCGTCCAGCTCGAAGCCCTGCCGCCGGTTGGACCAATTCTGCACGGATTGTTTTCCCATCGTCTGCATGCCGACCAGACCGCCGTAAGCGCTCGCGGGAACACTTGCCACGCTTGCGATGATCTGATGATCTTTGGTCGCTTGCGCAAGCTCGGCGAATTGTGCCGCCTGTGTCTGCGCATTATCTGCTGCGCCTTGCAGTTGTGCATATGCTGCAAACTGCGCGTCGCTCCATCCGTATTGTTTCATCAACTGCTGACGCAGCTGCTCCGCCTGATGGTTGCTGCTCTGCCATTCCTGCATTACCGACTGCTTGGCCAATGCGGTCCCCGGTGCTCCGATCCCCTGGGAATACTGCACCTTTGCAGCTTCGGCAGTATTCTGGTATTGATTGTATTCCTCCAGCGCAGCCACTGCCGAAGCGTCCAGCCCGGCATATTCCTGCTTGTAGACATTGCCCTGCACGCGCGGCTGCATGCGTTCCACATACTCCTGATAGGTCTTGAAGCGCTCGCCGTGGATGGTGACGTCGCCCGCGGTCGGATCCGCGGCAGCCTGCTGCGCGATCTTGTTTTCAGTCTCCTGCTTTCGCTGTTCCATCAGCGCGCGGTCGCGATCGTTGAGCATCAGATAATCAGTGCTGTCGAATCCGATCTGCGGCTGCTCCTGCATCTGCTGCTCCTGCTTCGGCGTCTTGCGGCGCTGATTGAATTCTTCTTCGGTCATCAGCTGCGTCGCGTTCCAGAGCGCCTGATCTTCCTCCCGCTGCTTGAGCGTGTCACGGATCCGGACCATGCGGCTCAGCTCGCTGCGCGCCTGATTGTAGGCGTCCTTGCCCTCCTGCGTGGAGCGCTGTCCAGGAGCGCGGAGCGTCTCGATCTTCTGATTGATCTTGCTGATTGCCTTTTCCGCGTCTGCGCTGGTCGTCGGCTGCGCGTAGGCATAGGGATTCCGGTGCTCGTCCCTGGTCCGTTTCTGCCGGACGGCAATATGCTCCTTGCGCGGATCTTCCAAGGACTTTTGCTGCGCCTTTTCCTGCCGGCGATCCCAGTCCCGCTGGTGCGAATCCGTCTGCTTCTGCTGCTTGTATGCCTCGGCCGCCGACTGCTTGGCCGATTCGTTGATCCTGCGGCGCTCGATCGCCGCCTTCTCCTCGCGCAGCTCCGTGTATTCCTGCTCCTTCTTCTTGGCGGATTGGCGCGCGTCCCAGCTTGCCTGATGCGAATCCGTCTGCTTTGTCTGCTTATAGGCTTCCGCCGGCGACGGCTTGGCCTGCGTCTGCGCTGCCGGCTTTGACGCCGTGTTCGCCGCCGGCTGCGTCGTGGTGCCCGTCGCTTTGGCCTGCGCGCGTTTGCGCATCTCTTCCAGCTCCCGGTCTGACATGGCCGCCTTGGAACCTGTCTGCGTTGCCGCTGCGGTCTGATTGTTCTGCGCTTTGGCCTTCGCGCGTTTGCGCATCTCTTCCAGTTCTTTCTCGGTCATGCTTGCACCTCGTTAAGCCCTGCGGGCATAGAATTTTTCCATTTCTTCTTCCATCTCTTCCGGCGTCATCTGCCCAGCCGCCACCTGTCGGTTCAGCATCTGGCTGTAGTAGATATCCTCGCCGCCGGCTTCCTTCACGCGTCTGTCATAATCGCGCTGGTGCGAATCGGTCTGCGTCTTTTGCTGATACGGCTTTTTCTTTTCACCGTCATCATTTATTTTTGCGACCTTCTTTTGGTCGCCGCTCTTCTTCGTGCCGCTGCCGCTCTTGCTGCTGCCGGTGCTCCCGCTGCCCTTCGCATACAGCGCGGCGTACTTATACGCCAGGCTGTCCGCATACTGCTCATCCGAGATCGCGTCGCGCTCCTTCTGGTATTCGAACTTCTCCCGTGCCAGCTGCTCGCTCGGCGTGAGCGCGCTGCTGCCGCTCGAGCTGCTGCGGCTGAGCATGGCGCTTGCAAGGCTGGAGCTCCGGCTCGCGGCGCGGTTCGCCGCGGCGTTCTGCTTCTCCCATGCAAGGTTCTCGTTGAACTGCCGCTGATTCTCCGCAAATTCCTGCGCCCAGTGCTGGTCCGAAACGCTGTCCCGGTACTCGTTGTACTCCCGGTTGTACATATCGCCGCTGATGCTGTACATCTGCAGCAGCTTGTCGCCTTCCATCTGGTATTCGTTCAGCGCCGCGTTGCGCAGCTCGAGCGCCTTCTCGTTCATCTGGCCCATGTGCTGGTTATAGACGGCCTGACCGGCGGTCTGCGCATAGCTGTTGCCGTAGCCGCCGGTCATTGCGGAGACCTGTCCCACCGTGTCCTGCATGGCCAGCTTCGCGTTCTGTTCGTACATCGAGCGGTATTGCTGATAGAGCGGATCGTCCTGCTGATTATATGAGAACTTGCGCCCCTCGATCTGATGATACAGATCCTCGATTCTGTCGCTCCAGCTCGAACTGAACGACGTGTCCTGCGCCGGCTGCGTCGTCTGCCGCTTCTTATAACTCGATCCGTCGCCGAGATGAGAATATCTGATGCTCAGTGCCATGGTCTCTCCCTCCGTCCGTGTGCCTGCTTACTTCGTATAGTTGCGATCCCTGCCGACCGGGCCGGTGCCGCGGCCCTTGCCGCGCTTCTTGACGTCCTTCCCCTTGCCGGTCACGTTCTTCTCGCGCGAACGCGCATAGGCCTGCGCCGTCGTGTTCGCTGCACCGGTACCGCTGCCGGATGCAGCGCCGGCGGCCGCCGCCTGCCGGCGATCCCAGTCGCGCTGGTGCGAATCCGTCTGCCTGGCCTGGCGATATGCCTGCGCCGCCGTCGACGTGCCGTTCTTGCGCGTCTGCCGCTGACCGTTGATGTTTCCGACCCGGCCGCTGCCGAGCTCCTGTCCTCTGCGCTCGATTGCCCTGCCCGCGCCGCCGTACTGTTTCCGTCTGTTCACTGCCATTTCTGAATCCCCCTCGTCATTATTACGCTTAACTGCTGTGATATTGCCGCACGTGATCGTCGATCGCGTCGTCGACATAGGATTTCGGCGCATAATTCTGGTCGTCGACATAGTCCGTCACCGTGCCGATCGCTTCCTCGACGTCATGCCCGGTCGCGTAGTCCTGCTCCTGGACCCATCCGCGCAGATCGCCGATCGCGGCCTCCAGAGCCGCCCGCGTCGCGTAGGCGGAAAGATCCTGCGCGCCGCCGCCCTGCAGCTGCGCCGCCGTCGCAGCGTTCAGATCCTGCGTGTCAATATTGCTGAATTTCACCTCGAGCGCGGCGTGCAGCCCGTCAAGATACCGCAGCACCTTCTGCAGCCGTTCGCTGTCGTCCGCGCCCCCGAAGTCCGGATGCGGCAACTCAATCATAATCGCTGCCCTCCTCATAGTATTTCGCCATGCTCATCAGCTGCAGCGCGCCGTGTCCCTCCAGGCGCAGCGCGAAGCGGTCGCACCGTGCCGGCCGGATGTGCAGGGGCTGACTGTGCATCCCGTCGCGCGCCTCCAGCTCGCCGCACGGGATCCAGGCCCCGCCGTCGTAGCGGATCAGCAGCCGCGCCCGGGTGCCGAGCGCCGCATGCAGGCGCAGCGTCACCTTCAGCAGCTTTTTGCGCAGCGGCGACGCGTAGCCAATCTCCCCGGTCTGCATCGCGAAGTCGAAATCCGCCTCCGGCAGACCGGCCCGCCCGTGCATGGCGACGATGCCGGTGCGCTGCGCGACGGCGTAGAGCTCCGATCCGTGCGGCACGAAGGCGTCCGCCTGCAGATCGTCCTCCTTGTGCCAGCATTTCAACCGGTCATTCCAGACCAGCAGCGCCTGCGCGCCGCCGTCCGCGGTCATGGAGAAGTAGACCTCGTTCCCGATCGCGCCGGCCACGGCGTCATGATAGCGCACGTCGCCGAACGCGTCGCTGATGCTCTGCGGCAGATAGCCGGTGTAAGCCATGATCCCCGTCTGGCTGTGGTAATAGAGCACGCCGCCCAGCACCGTCAGACTCCGGTCGCTGCCGGGCGCCACGCCCGCGCAGTCCGCGGTCTGCAGGTTATAATTCGCGGGATAGCTGCCGTAGATGCGGTGCAGCTTGTCCTCGCGGAAGAAGATCGGATTGCGCGATTGCCCGTTGTGATAGGCAGCCGCCCCGGTGAATCGCCCGGGATCGCCCAGGCTGACGTAATAGCTGTCGAGCGCCGTGTTGCCGAAGTAGTGCCAGTTCGTCGGATCGCCCTGCTTGCAGGCGAAAATCTCATTGACGAATTTCCCGTCCTGCTCGCCGTAGCGGCAGCCCCACAGGCGGTTGTTGCACTCGATCACATAGTCCAGCTCCGGCACCGTGCGCCGGATCACCAGCTTGCGCAGCGACCGCGCGCGCTTCATTGTGCCTTTTGCCGGTTTCCAGACGGAAAGCACGACGCCGTCGATCCCCTCCGGTACAGTATAGGTTGCATTCCATCCGTCCTGACCCTTGCCGGATTTGACCGTTGAGCCGTCATAGGCGCAGACGGCGCGGATCTTATTGCTCTCCGTCGTTTCAAATAAGAATTGATCGCCCGGCACTGCCGGGATCTTGCGCGGCTGCGGATTTTCTTCCGCACCGTCTGATGTGTAATAGGTATTGCTGTAGCCGGTGGACTGCGTGAAGGTGCCGTCCGGCGCGATATGCCCGCCGCCGGTCGTCGGCGCCAGCGTGACCGCCTCATATTCCCCCACGCCCACGTCCCCGCTCGCCGCGATATCCGTCTGCGTGTCGAAGATCGGCTTGTTGCTCGCGTTCACGCCCGCGAGATTGCAAAGAAAGACGATATAGCCGTATGTGACGCTGTCCACGGTCTCCGTGCCGGCCTGCAGCAGCACAAAATGCGTCTGCCCCTCGGCCGGGCGCAGTGCCGTGAGCGCGCCGCAGCGCTGCAGCTCCACGGCGTCGCCGGCCTCCCACGGGCAGACCTGCGCCCCGTCCTTGGTCACCAGCAGCCGCGTCGAGCGCAGCTTGACATAACAGGTGATGTCGTTCCAGCAGCTGAGCGTCGAGCTCCATTGCTTCCACTGCGGCTCCTTGCCGCTCGTGTCCAGCCACAGATCGCCGTTGCTCGGCTCCGTCGGCGCCGTGGCCGACGCCGTGCCGGTCTGATCGTAGACCGTCCCCTGATAGTCGCACATCTGATACTGCCAGGTGCCGCCCGCGCCCTGCGCGCCGTCCCGGATCGCGGTCTCCTTCTCGAGCGCCTGGACGTCGTTGAAGGCCCCGCCCGCGGTGTTGATCATGTACTTCTCCGGGAAGATGATCAGATTCGCGCCCATGCGCACCAGCTTGTGCTCTGCGTCTTCCTGCGCCGCGCAGATATTCGTCGCGTTCTGTATGGTGCGATCTTCCGGATCGTATTTCCCCATGAAGATCCGCATCTCGCCGTCCCCGCGGTACCCGGATGAGATCGCCCCGTGCGGCCGCTGGATATAGACCCAGCGCACGCCGTCCGCCTCCGGATCTTCCGGCTCCGGATCCGGTGTGCTTGGCGTCGGGCTTGCCACCAGCTCGATGCGCGCGCCGGCGTCATATTCGATGCTTGTCAGCGCGTTGACCTCCTGCTGCTGCGCGGTCTTATAGGAAATGCCCAGCACGGAATAGATCTTGCCCGGGTCGCTCGTGTATTCATCCAGCTTTTCATAATATGCGTCTTTCGCGTCCGCAGCCGCCTCTTTGGCGGCCGCCTTGGTCGTGAAGGCCTGATTCCCTCCGCCGGCCGCCGCGTCAAAGCTGCCGATCTTGACAAACAGGCCGAGGCCTTTGTTGATGTTCAGCGTGCGGTCAAAGGTCAGCATCTTGATCTCCGCCGGATCGTCGCCTTTCACGCGCGCCGCGGCCTGCTCGACCGCGTTCAGATCGCGGATGTCCCGGATCGTCAGGTTCTCCTGCCAGACATGCGCGCCGTTGCTCACCGTGCCGTCTTTTTTCGTGATTTTTGCGAAGAGCGCGGTTTTTCCTTTCAGCGCCTGCGCGAACGCGCTCATTTTCAATCTTGAATCGCTGAGATATTTCAGCGTATCCGTTGTGATAACTCTGTCCATGAAGAGATTCGTGCCCGCGTAGATATAGAGCGCCGCCCCGCGCGGGATCGTCAGATCCGCTGACGGCCAGTTGATCTCCCAGTACCAGCGGTTTTCCTCTGCGTCATAGCGCGGCGTCAGATACTTATAGATTTTTACGGCCTTCAGATTGTCGTAGCTGGAATCCGTGAAGACATACAGGCCGTTATAGGGCGCGGCGCCGCTCGCCTGCATGCCGGTCAGCAGCGTCTCCAGCCCCTGCAGCACCGTCGCGGGATCGCTCCCGAGCGCCGGATCCGGCGTGAACCGCACCCGCAGCTTTGTCTGCGCCGCGGCGTCCGCTGCCGCGTTCCATGCTTTCAGCAGCGTGTTCAGCTCCGCCTGCTGCTCCGGATCGTCCACCGGATCCACGTCGTGCGCCGCCAGGTCCGCCCGTACCCAGTAGCCGCGGTCGCCGGTCTGCATCCAGCTCAGCAGCAGCTGATCCATGCCGACCGCCCCGATCGGCCGCACCTCCGCGCCGTCATACAGCAGCGGCAGCTCGCCGCGCTTTTGCCGCGTGGCCGCGAGCGGCGCGTCCTTGCCGCTCATGTTTTTCATATCATAAAATTCGCCGTCCGCGATCGACGGCTTGTGCACATACCCGCCGAAGCTCGTCAGATATTCCGCGTCGACCCGGTTCTCCGGCACGCCGCTCAGCTTCATCGCAGCCCACCTCCGAGCCGGATGCACGGCATCGGCGCCGGCCGGTGCGTGCGCCGGTACCATCCCATGAAAGACATGTACGCGTCATGAAACAGCACCAGATCCGCGTTGTATTTGTTCAGCTCCTGTGCGGCCAGATCGATCTGCGCCAGGAGCCAGTAGACGTAGATGACGTCATGCGGCGGCGGCGCGATCAGCTCCGCCGCGGTATCGCCGTCGGTGTAGTCCGCCGTCGGCAGCGCCTGGTCCTGCTCGTGCCGCTGCAGCACGTCCTGGATGATCGTCTGATCCAGCCGTGTGAG
>JAFZNN010000048.1 GCA_017550895.1 Clostridia bacterium | reverse complement strand
TTTTCCGTAACCAACCCGCCCGACAGCCCCGCAACAATTAATTTGAAATCTTTTTTTGAATTACTGGTTTATGAGTACCTGTCCACTGGGAACCATCGAAAAGAGATGCAATTTGCGTGCAATTGCGGATTTCTTCGGCGCAGGGATACTTGACGTATCTCAAGCCGAAAAAACTGCAAGCGTGCGTGAAGGGCGCTCTTTTCGACAACACTGGGTTACGAAACTCTGCCGGACGCGTGACTGCTGTTTCTAATGCTGTCAGTGCAAAGCGCCTGATGATGTATCTTCGCTTCGCTCCGAAATGATGTTGCTCGCGCTGCTCGCAATGGTGTGCTGTGTTCCGTTTCATGCGCGAAGCGCACATCATTTGCGATGCATACATCATGTCCGAAGGACACATCATATTCCGCGCAGCGGAACACATCATTGAAAAAAGCACTGCCGCAGCAGTGCTTTTTTCCTGACTAAAGATTGCTATTTCAACAAAACAAAGGCTATCGTTAAAAATATGTAACGCTCATGTCAATCCAATGCTTTCCCAGAGCGTAGGTATTCTTGGAGAACTTCTTCCACCTCCGCGTCAACCGGCTCGTAGGAATCATCAATTACATTACAGATCCAAGCATAGTAGCACATGATTGCTTCAATGAATGACGTCAGGATTTCTTCAATCGTCCAACGCTCATCTCGCACCGCAAGGCACAGTTCAGGAATACCCTCCGGGTTATTGAACATGGGATATGAATCGAAATCCGACCAGTAGAATAAAAAACCTACGCGTTTGCCATCTTTTCTAATCAAGTAATGCTTATAATCAAAATCCACCCAAAATGTGATTGGGATACGATAATTGCCCTCAATCCATTCGACAAAAGCGCGCAGCTCGGATTGCACTGTTTTGGGAATCTTTTTATCAAATCCGATATTGAATCCAGGCTCTATTTCTTTTGCAACCTGCAGTTCTACCGTCTGAGCCCTGGCCCATACGCTGGTTTCTGGAATCATTTGACTTCTCCTTAATGATTGAAAAAAGGATTGCTATTTTGTTAAAATAGCAATCCTATTATGGTGGACGTTACAGGACTCGAACCTGTGACCACTCGCACGTCAAGCGAGTGCTCTACCAGCTGAGCTAAACGTCCATCTGTTCAGCGAATGCAATTATATAGAATTTCCTGCGGTTTGTCAAGGGGTTTTTCAAAAAAAGTATCGGAGTTTTTTGCGCGGGCCGCCGCGCGCGCGGGCACGGCGGAAAGAATAATGATAAAAGTCTTGCGCATTTCTGAAAAATATGCGATAATAATTTCATACTATTTGGGGAGGGGTATTTGTGCAAAGCATTTTATCTGTATTCATGGCGGTGATCATGTTCCTCGTGCCGACGGCAAATCTGCCGAAGGCGGAGATCGACACCGACGCGTGGAATACGAATTACACCTGCGTGTTCGTCCACGGCCTTGGCGGCTGGGGCAGCTATGACATCCAGAATGGATTGATGCCGTATTGGGGCATGTTCGGCGGCGATATGATCCGCTATTTCAACGCCCGCGGCTTCGACTGCCACGCGGCGTCCGTCGATCCCGGCGGCTCCGCCTGGGACCGCGCCTGCGAGCTGTATGCGCAGCTGGTCGGCGCGCGCGTGGATTACGGCGCGGCCCACGCCGAACGCTGCAAGCACGCCCGCTTCGGCAAGGATTACACCGGCCGCGCGCTGATCGACGACTTTTCCGCGGAGCATAAAATCAATCTCTTCGGGCATTCCTTCGGCGGCGCGACGATCCTGCTGTTCACCGAGCTGATGGCGAACGGCAACCGGGAGGAGCAGGCCGCGGCGACGGACGCTTCGGCGCTGTTCGCCGGCGGAAAAGGGGACTGGATCTATTCCATCACCACGCTTGCCGCGCCGATGAACGGCACCACGGCCTACACCCTGCGCCATGAGTTCCAGGACGGCACGACCAAGCCGACGCCGGTGCAGGATGTGACCTCCCGCGTCATCGGCATGATCGGCGACAGCAAAAAGGACGGCCGGATCGCCGAGGACTGCGCGGAATACGACATGACCATCGACAACGCGATGGCGATACTGGACGGCATTGAAACGCAGGCGCACATCTATTATTTTTCCGTGCCTTGCTCCTGCACGATGGACGACGGCAACGGCAATCAGGTGCGCGACCCGTCTGTGAATGTGGAGCCGCTGGTGCTGTCCACCATCGACGCCATGGGCTGCTACACGGGCGTGACGCCGGGCGGTTATGTGATCGACGACCGCTGGAAATCGAACGACGGGCTGGTCAACACCTTCTCCGCACGCGCGCCGCTCAACGCGCCGCAGCAGGACTATGACAGCGCGAACGTCGTGCCGGGCGTCTGGAATGTGATGCCGACCTATCTCGGCGATCATCAGGCGCTC
>JAFZNN010000047.1 GCA_017550895.1 Clostridia bacterium | reverse complement strand
ACCGCGCAGTGGACGCCGATCCCGACCTACACTGTGACCTTCGATCTGGACGGCGGTAACATTGACGGCGACACGACGAATCCGACGCAGACCGGCTACGCAGGCGATCCGATCACCAAGCCTGCTGATCCTGTGAAGGACGGCTTCAACTTCGCCGGCTGGGATCCCGCAGTGGATGCCACCATCCCCGAGGGCGGCCAGACCTACGTTGCGCAGTGGACGACCATTCCGACCTATACCGTGACCTTCGATCTTGCCGGCGGCAACATTGACGGCAACACGGAGAATCCGACGCAGACCGGCCCGGCGGGTGACCCGATCACCAAGCCCGCTGATCCTGTGAAGGACGGCTTCAACTTCACCGGCTGGGATCCCGCAGTGGATACCACCATTCCTGAAGGCGGCAAGACCTATGTCGCACAGTGGGAGGAGATCCCCCCGGCAACCCACACCGTGACCTACTACCTGGCTGATGGCGATGATACGCCGTATCAGACCGATACCTATGCGGAAGGCGAAACCATCACCCCGGCGGCCGATCCGACCGCTGAAGGCTTCACGTTCGACGGCTGGGTTGACAAGGACGGCAACGCGCTGCCCTCCACCATGGGCACCGACGATATCACGGTCTTTGCGAAGTGGACGCCCAAAACGTACACGGTCACCTACATCAATGAGGGTGAAGTGTATCAGACCTATCCGGATGTCCTGTTTGGCGCCGAAGTGCCCAAGCCGGCAGACCCGACCTCTTCCGATCCGGCCAAGACCTTCGCCGGCTGGGATAAGACCATCCCCGCAACCATGCCTGCTGAAGATCTGACCTTCACGGCGACCTACATCACGGCGGAGCCGGGCGAATACACCGCGACCTACATCGTTGACGGCAACACCTATAAGGCCTACACCGTCAAGGAAGGCGATCCGGTGCCCGTGCCCGAAGCGCCTGAAAAGTTCGCATTCCGCTTCAAGGGCTGGACGCCCGAAGTGCCCGACACGATGCCTGCAGAAGACCTTGTCTTCGAGGCTGAGTGGGAGCTGGATCCCACCTTCGTGGCAGTGGTTGTCGGCGGCACCGTCATCGGCGGCGCGGCGATCGCGGGCATCATCGGTACGAATACCGCGCTGATTACCGGCGCTGCCATTGTCGGCGGTATTCTCGTGATTACGCTTGCGAAGCACACGCACACCGTGAAGTACCTTGTTGACGGCGAAGTCTATCGCTTCTACATCGTGCTCGAAGGCACGAAGATCCCCGTTCCGAAGGATCCGACCAAGGACGGCGCGACCTTCGAGGGCTGGACGCCTGACGTTCCCGAGAAGATGCCCGCGAACGATCTGACCTTCGAGGCCACCTGGGATACCGATGAGAAGCCTGCTTCCGACGACACGGACGTCAAGATTCCCGACACCGGTTCCGTTGCCGGCATCGCGGCCTTCACCGCCATCTCCGGCGCTGCCGCAGCTGCCTTCCTCTACATGAAGAAGAAGAGAGACGAGGACTGAGTCCGGAAAAGCAACTGACCCCATAAACTGAACGCACACGCCGCAGCCAATCGGTTGCGGCGTGTTTTTCTATCTGTGCGAAGACGACTCCGCATTCCGTTCCCTGCGCGGCAGCGGGAGGCGAAGCAGCAGGTGCAGCAGTGCGCGGGGGTGGAACGGCAGCAGGGGATAAAGATAGCATTGCCCGGTCACGGTTTTCGTTGTTGCGATCTCGATGATCAGCAGGCAGATTCCGGCGGCAAAGCCCCAGACGTGCAACAGCGCGGTGAGCACGATCAGCAGCATCCGAAACAGCTTGAAGGCATATCCGAGTTCAAAGCTGGGCTGCGTGAAATTCGTCATGGCAACGAAGGCCATATAGAGCACGACCTCCGGCACAAACCACCCGGCGGTAACGGCAAATTCTCCGAGCACGAGTGTGCCGACCACACCGAAGGAGCTGCTCAGCGCATTCGGCGTGTTGTTCGAGGCAAGGCGCATCGCGTCGATCACCAGCTCCACGATCAGCAGCTGCGCGGCGATCGGCACGGTATTCGGATGCTCGATCCGGATGAAATCCAGCCAGGCAGGGATCCAATCCGGCCGGTCGATCAGCAGATACCAGACCGGGATCAGCAGCAGCGTGAGCGCAAAAATCAGCATCCGCGCAACCCGCAGATAAGAGCCGATCACCGGCGAGAGATAGTAATCGTTCGTATCCTGCAAGAAATCAAAAATGCCGGCGGGAATGATCATCGCAGAGGGGGAATGATCGATCAGTATCACGATCCGCCCCTCGAGCACGGCTGCCGCCGTGGCGTCCGGCCGCTCCGTATAGCGCACCTTCGGGAAGGGATTATACCATTGCTTGGGCACAAGGCATTCGATCAGGCTGGCCTGCCCCATTGTCAGCGCCTCCGGCCGGATGGCTGCAAGCTTCTGCCGCACCGTTGCCAGCTGCTTCGGGTCTGCGTGCCCGGCATGAAAGCACAGGACGACGTCCGTTTTTGAGGCGGTGCCGATCTGATGCAGCTCCATCGTGAGCAGCGGATCGCGCAGTTTGCGCCGCACCAGCCCCGTGTTGACCGTCAGCGCCTCCACAAAGCCGTCGTGCGGGCCGCGCAGCACACGGTCGTTTTCCGGCTCGGCGACCGATCGCGTCGGCGTCAGCCGCAGGTCGGTCAGCAGCAGACGGCTGCAGTCCTCGATCAGGCAGCCGACGGCGCCGGACAGCACCGCCGTGCAGAAGTCCTCGATGGTCTCGGCGGTCAGGATGGCCAGATGCGGCAGCGCGGCAGGCAAGGCTGCGCCGGCGTCGGCAAAGGCGGTCTCCGGCAGCGTGCACAGCGCCGCGACAACCTTATCCGCCTGCTCCTTCTGACACAGACCGTCCGTGAAATAGACCTTTGCCGTGCGGGCGGAGAGCTGTACCGTGCGGCAGACCAGGTCGAAGCTCGCTTCCAGACGCAGCGCCTGCGCCAGCGCCTCGGCGGCTGCGGGAAACGCCGAAGGAATTGCGGCCATTGCATCACATCCCATAAAAAATCGGTGACACGCAGTCACCGATTTATTGTTTGCCGATTTGTCAGCGATATTCGTTATACATCTGTACGATGGCGTTCCAGGTCAGCGGGCCGACGACGCCGCTCTGCGGCAGGTTTTTCAGGCGCTGCACGGCCTGCACCGCCGCCTTGGTCTGATTGCCGTAGATGCCGTCCACGGCGATGAGCGGCACGGCGCTGTTGTTTTGCGCGATCGTGCGCAGGTAGGTCTGGATCTGCACGACGACCTTGCCGCTTGTGCCGACGATCAGCGTGTAACCCGGGTAGAGCAGGGAGGAATAGCTGCGGTATTCCTCCGGCAGGGAATTCAGCGTGCTGAAATAGACGTCCTGCAGGGCATACCAGGTTTTCCGCCCGACCAGGCCGTCGACCGTCAGGCCGTAATAGCTCTGGAAGGCGCGCACGGCTTCCTCTGTCTGCGGGCCGAAGATGCCGTCCACCGCCACCTCCGGCAGCTCCGCGTTGAAGTAACCGAGGAATTCCAGATAATACTGCACGAGCTTGACGTCGCTCCCGCGGTCGCCGCGCCGCAGCACCGCGCTGAAGATGCGGTCCACCTCGCTGATCGTGATCCCTTCGGAATACAGCTCGGACACGCGCTTGACCGCGTTGTAGACCTGCTTGATCTTATACCAGGTCGCCTTGCCGACGATGCCGTCCGGCGTCAGGTTGAAGATGCGCTGGAATTCCTTGACGGCGGCCGTCGTGCTGGCCTCGAAAAAGCCGTTTGTTTCCGGAATCGCCGGAATTGCGGGGTAGTTGGCGGCAATGCGGTTGAGCTCGCGCTGGATCGTGCGCACATCCTCGCCGACCGCGCCCTGCCGCAGCAGTACGCCGGGATAGCTTTCGCTGATGTTCTTGACCGGCGCGTTGCTGACAATGCGGATATCGTTGCCGTAATAATTGCGCAGGATTTCCAGCGGCGAGCGGCCCTGATTGGCCAGCGTCACGGTGCCCCACTGTGAAAGCCCGCGGCAGGTGACGGTTTTGCCGTCGCAGTATTCGGTGAAATAGGGCTGGATCTGCTCGCCCTTGACCACATAGCTGTTGAAGATCTCATCCACGATCCGGTTGATGGAGGCGAAAATATTGCGCCCGTAGACAAAGGCCTGATCGTAGGAGGTGGAGTTCGTGATGTCGAAATCATAGCCGCGGCTGCGGTAGTATTCCGTGTAGACGCGGTTCATCGTAAAAGAAAGGATGGCGTAGATGTTCGCGCGCAGGGCGTTTTCCGGCCAGGTGGGATAGATTTCGCTCGAGGCGACGTTTTTGATATAGCTGCCGAAGGGAATGCGGACGTTATCGGCATCCGCGGTCGGCCGGCCGAGATGAACGGTGATATAATCGGGAATCACAGGGGTTTCCATGCCGTCACCACCTCAAAGCGCGTTGCTGCGCTGCTGATCGACAATGATCGGGCCGTCGTCGCCCGGGCCGATGGATTTGGCCAGCATCTGCACAGGCTGAATCGATTCGATGCCGGAAAAAACGGGCACATTTGTGAAGACGGCGCGCACAAACTGCGGATGCTCCACAAAGACCGTGTAGGTCGCGTAGGGCAGCACGCGGGTTTCACTCGGCTGCATGGAAAGCGCCTTGGGCGGCGCGGGCAAACGTACCGGCACACTGGCGCCGCTGATGTTGGTCAGACCGTCAAAAACGGTGATGTTGCCGCTCTCCAGCGGCAGGAAGATCATCACGCGCGCGTTCTCGATCGCGTAGGCGCGGTCGGAGGCGAAGGCTTCAACGCGCAGGGTGCCGTTTTCCGTGTTCAGGTCAAGAAAGCTGTAAAGCTCGCTGCATTTTTTGCGGTCGGCGTCCGATGCGTCGCCGTCCTGCTCGATCCGGCTGCAGATGCCGCGCAGCAGGGCGGGGATATCCGCCGTGCCGCTGGTCAGATCGAGCGTTTCCTCTCCGAGCCCGACCGGCGTGGCGGCAACTGCCACGGCCTGCGGCGTCTCTGCCGGCGGGTCCTCAGCGGGCGGTTCCTCCGGCGCATCCTCCGCCGGGGGCTCCTCTGCGCAGCAGGAGGCCGGTAGCGGGTCCGTCCGGTCCCGTTCGTAGCCCTCGCCCGCAAGTGCGCGCTGTTGCTGCTGTTCGCGGGCGTCGTATGCGGCGTCCAGACTGTTACGGCGGCTGAATTCCAGCAGTTCCTGTTTGTATTGATCCATGAGCTTTTCGATCTGAGCTCTGTTCAATCCGATCCCTCCTTGATGGTTTCTATTCCCAATATATCGCGCCGCGGCGAAAATGTGACGCGATCCGGATCGGACAAATAAGAAAAACGCCGGCAGGTTCCGATCACCGGACCTGTCGGCGCTGTGCACACAGGAAAGGTTATTTTAAAATACGCAGTGAACCGATCAGCGGCAGCTCCTTTGCCTGCCCCTGTACGGCGTTGACAATGCCGATGACGGAAAACACGACGACTGCCATTGAGAGCAGGAAGAACAGGAAGCTGAGCGGCAGACCGAGCGAGCCGACAAGGATGCCGCGCAGCACGAAGATGCCCAGCCAGGCGAGCGCGAGGACCAGGCCCTGATTGCAGTGGAAGCGCGTAAAGGGCGAATCCCGCCGCGCAAAGAGCGGAATCAGAATCAGCCAGCCGATATAGGCCAGCACCGCCATGATGCGGTTATCCTGAATATCCTGCGGATCATAGCCCTCAGCGGTCGGCGGGGTCTGCTGCTGCCCGTTGAAGGGCTGCTGCGGCACCGGCGAATAACTCGGCTGCTGCGGGGGCGGAGGCGTCTGATACGCGCCGGAAACCGGCGGATAGGTCGCCTGAGGCGGCGCCTGCGTTTCATCAGGCTGCGCCGGAGCGGCAGGCTGCGCGGGTTGCGTCGGCGTTTCTGCCGGGGCGGAAGCGAGCTTTGCGCCGCAGATAACGCAGAATTTGGCGTTCGGCTCGAGCTGTGAGCCGCAGATGGTGCAATATGCCATAATGATACCTCCTGAATAGATTTCGGTTTATTTCTCATGCCGGCGGGCGGCACGCGCGCGGCGTTCCATCCAAAGCCGCAGGGCAATGGCGGCCAGCAGCGCGCCGAGCAGGCCTGCCAGCAGATCGGACATGGTGTCATAGAGGGGGTAACGCAGCGGGTCGGTCGGGAAGCGCTCAAGCAGCGGCCCCTCCGGCGTGCCGTTCCAGTTCTGCGTGCAGTCGTTCCCAAACCAGTCAAACAGGAATTCGTAGCATTCCCAGGCGAGCGAGGTGAAGCACGACAGGCCGAAGCCGACGGCCGATGCGGACAGCGGGGAAAGCCGTTCCCGGCCGTTGGCAGCCGCGTGAATCAGATCAACGCCGACAATGACGCAGAGCACGCCGGCGAGCAGGTGGACAAAGGTATCGAACCACCACCAGCGCCCGTAGACATTGAGATGGTTCCCGATAATGCAGGTGGTCACCGCCATCAGACAGGCGATGGTCTGCTCGCGGAAGGGGAGCCGTGCGAAGGTGAAATATCGCCGCGGCAGCAGATGCAGTGTCGGCAGCACAAAGAGCAGCGCCGTGTTGGCGAGCATCTGCAGTTCGAAGTGGCCGCCGGTTTCTTCATCGCGGAGCACCTGCACGGTGACGGCGATCATCGCCAGGCGGCAAAGCCACCAGAACAGATAGACGGGCAGCGGGATCTCCCGCCGCAGTGCGGTCAGCTCCATGCGAAGTTTGCGTTGGATTCTCTGCTTCATAGACAAGGTTGCGGTCCTTTCGGGATTCTGCGACGATCATATCACATAGTTTATGCAAAGTGCATACGAAAAAGTTACAGAATTATGAAGCTGTGGCAAAAAACGGAAAAAAAGCGGCTCTGCCGGAAGAACAGAGCCGCAATCCATCATGCAAACTGATAGCCGCAGTTGATGGCGTTCAGGTTTGCGTCAAAGAGGTTCGCACGGCGGGCGGAAACGACCTTGTGGAGCGCGTCCTCGAGATGCTCGTAGGAAATCGCGTCGCATTCACGGATCAGCTTGCCCGTGATGATCATATTCGCCAGCGTCGGTGTGCCAAGCTCGCCGGCCAGGCGCGTGGCGGGGATATAAAAGACCTTCACGTCGTCGCGCTTAACCTTGCGCTCGATCAGCGTGGAATCCACGAGGATCATGCCGCCGGGCACGACCGCGTCTTCATACTTATCCAGCGAGGGCAGGTTCATGGCCACAAGCACATCCGGCTCGGAAACGATCGGGGAGCCGACCGGCTCGTCGCTGATGATAACGCTGCAGTTCGCCGTGCCGCCGCGCATTTCGGGGCCGTAGGAGGGCAGCCAGCTGAGCTGCTTCTCTTCCATCAGGCCCTTGTAGGCGAGAAACTTGCCGGCGAAAAGGATGCCCTGACCGCCAAAGCCCGCAAACAGAATCTGAGTTGTCATTCGGCAGCCGCCTCCTTTGCACTCTTGTCTTTATAAACGCCGAGCGGATAATAGGGGATCATCTTCTCGTCGATCCAGGCCAGCGCCTGATCGGGCGTCATGCCCCAGTTCGTCGGGCAGGAGGAAACGACTTCCACAAGGGAGAAGCCCTTGCCTTCCACCTGATTGCGGAATGCCTTTTCGATCGTCTTTTTCGCGTTGCGCACGTTCTTGACGTTGTTGACCGCCACGCGGGCGATGAATTCCGGACCGTCCAGCGCTGCCAGCAGCTCGCTGATCTTGACGGGGTAGCCCGCCGTTGCGACGTCGCGTCCGTAGGGCGAGGTCTGGGTGACCTGCCCGGGCAGGGAGGTGGGCGCCATCTGACCGCCGGTCATGCCGTAAATGGCGTTGTTGACGAAAATGACGGTGATATTCTCATTGCGGGTCGCAGCGTGCACGGTCTCCGCCATGCCGATGGAGGCCAGGTCGCCGTCGCCCTGATAGGTGAAGATGATGTTTTCCGGCATTGAACGCTTCAGGCCGGTTGCCACAGCCGGCGCGCGGCCGTGCGCCGCCTCCACCATATCGCAGGCAAAGTAGTTATAGGCCATGACAGCGCAGCCGACCGGGGCCACGCCGACGGTGCGGCCTTCAATGCCGAGCGTGTCGATCGCTTCCGCGACCAGGCGGTGAATGATGCCGTGGGTGCAGCCGGGGCAATAATGCAGTTCCGCATCCGTCAGGCTTTTCGGCTTTTCAAAAACGACGGCCATCAGTCATTGCCTCCTTTCAGTGCTTCGACCGCGGCAATGATCTGCGCGGGGTCGGGGATCATGCCGCCGGCGCGGTTGCAGAGCACAACGGGCTTCTCGCAATTCTGCGCCAGACGGATATCGTCGATCATCTGCCCCATGGAAAGCTCCACGGAAACAAAGGCCTTCACATGCTTCGCGGCAGCCGCGATCGGCGCCTTCGGGAAAGGCCAGACGGTGATCGGGCGGATCAGGCCGGCCTTGATGCCCTTTGCGCGCAGCGCCACCACCGCGTTTTTGGAAACGCGGGCGGCAATGCCGAAGGCCACCAGGCAGTATTCCGCATCGTCCATCATGTAGCTTTCGTAGCGGACTTCTTCTTTCTCGATCTGCGCATAGCGCTCGTAACGCTCAAAGTTCGTGCGTTCAAGCTCCTCGGGCACAAGATAAAGAGAATTGATGATGTTATGCTTGCGCTGCATCTGCGTGCCGGTCACGGCCCAGGGCTTGTCGATGACGTTGACATGCTCTTCGGGCAGGATGACGGGCTCCATCATCTGGCCCATCGTGCCGTCTGCCAGCAGCATGGAGGGCATGCGATATTTATCCGCGAGATCAAAGGCCAGGCTCGTCAGATCGGCCATTTCCTGCACAGAGGCGGGCGTGAGCACGATCAGATGATAGTCGCCGTGACCGCCGCCCTTGGTCGCCTGATAATAATCGGACTGCGAGGGCTGGATGCCGCCCAGACCCGGGCCGCCGCACTGCACGTTGACGATCAGCGCAGGCAGGTCGGCGCCGGCAATGTAGGAAATGCCCTCCTGCTTGAGGGAAACGCCCGGCGAGGAGGAGGACGTCATCACGCGCTTGCCCGTGGAGGCAACGCCGTAGACCATGTTGATCGCGGCGACTTCACTTTCCGCCTGCAGGAAGACGCCGTCGATTTTCGGCATCCGCTTGGCCATGTAGGCGGCGAGTTCGGTCTGCGGGGTGATCGGGTAGCCGAAATAGTGGCGGCAGCCCGCGCGAATGGCAGCTTCGGCGATTGCCTCGTTGCCCTTCATCAATACTTTTTCTGCCATCTTCAACACCTCACTTTTCCACCGTGATCACGCAGTCCGGGCACATCGTTGCGCAGAACGCGCAGCCGATGCACTGGCTCTGATCGGTCATTTCCGCAGGGGAATGCCCCTTGCGGTTGATCTTATCCTTTGCGATGATCAGGATATGCTTCGGGCAGGCGGAAACGCAAAGTCCGCAGCCCTTGCAGATATCCGTGCGAAAGGTTACCTTAGGCATACACAAAGTCTCCTGTCAATAGTATTTCTTCTGCAGCGTCAGCGGCAGCATCCCCGGCGCGGCGATCTCAGCGCGCGCAGCGGTGAATACGACCGGCAGCCCGGAAAGCGCCGAAAGCGCCTGCGCCTTTGGCGCAGTGGCTGTGACGTCCGCAAGCGTGGTTTCTTCTCCGAGGTTGGAATTGTTGACGATTCCGGTGAAGGTCAGGCCGCAGGCGGCTTCGATTTCCCGCAGCACCGTCAGCGCGTCTTCGGCTGTCTGCGTGAGCGGGCGGTAGAAATTGACCACATAAAGCATGTCAAAATCGTTTTCCTCCAGAATCGCCGGCACATAGCGGCCAAGGGCATAGGCGCCGCGATCGTCGCCGCCGATATCCAGCACCGCCCGGCGCTGCCGGTTCTGCACCAGCGAATACGCTTCGCTCGGCAGGGCGGGCAGATCGACGCTGCTGTTGGCGAAGGGCAGGCTGATCACCTCGATGCCCGCCGCCCGCAGCTCGGCCTCACTGTCCTTGGTGCGGAAATAGGGGTTGACGATATCCAGATCCGCGATCGCAACGTCGAAGCCCCGCGCTTTCAGCGCAAAGGCCGCGTTGACCGCAAGATTCGTCTTGCCGCTGCCGTAGTGGCCGCAAAAGAGGGTGATGCGGCGATTCAGCATACCTTATGGCACCAGTCGCGCGTATCCTCGATCTTGCCCCACTGGATGCCGGTCAGCTCGTCATAGAGCGCCTGCGTCACAGGGCCGATCTTGCCGCCGTTGACGGTGTATTCCTTGCCCTTGTAGCTCAGCCAGCCGATCGGGGAAACCACCGCGGCCGTGCCGGTGCCCCAGGCCTCTTCCAGCGTGCCGTTCTCCGCCGCTTCAAACAGCTCGTCCACGGAGATCAGGCGCTCGCTGACGGGATAGCCCTGCTCCTTGAGCAGCTCCACGCAGGATTTGCGGGTGATGCCGGGTAGCACGGAGCCGGTCAGCTTCGGGGTGACGATCTCGCCGGCGATCTTGAACATGACGTTCATCGAGCCGACTTCTTCAATATATTTGCGCTCCACGCCGTCAAGCCAGAGCACCTGGGTGAAGCCCTTCTGCTCGGCCTTTTCGCCTGCGCGCAGGCTTGCCGCGTAGTTGCCGCCGCACTTGGCATAGCCCGTGCCGCCGCGCACAGCGCGCACGTCGTCGGATTCGATCGCGATCTTGACGGGGTTGATGCCCTCGGCATAGTAAGCGCCGACCGGGGAGCAGATCAGAGCGAAGGTCGCGTGATGCACCGCGTGAACGCCCAGGCTCTCGTCATTGCCGTAAAGGAAGGGGCGCAGATAGAGCGAGGTGCCCTCCTGATGGGGGATCCAGTCCTTTTCCAGCTCCACAAGCGTGTCAAAGATCTTCAGGCAGAAATCCTCGTCGATCTGCGGCAGGCACAGACGCTCCGCGCTGTTGTTCAGGCGGCGGATATTCTCCATCGGGCGGAACATCTTGATGTCGCCGTTCAGGGTGCGATAGGCCTTCAGACCCTCAAAGATCTCCGCGCCGTAATGCAGCACGGTGGAGGCCGGATGGATGGGGATCGGGCCGAAGGGGACGATGCGGGCATTTGCCCAGCCCGTCTCGGGCGCATAATCCATGAGGAACATGTGGTCGGTGAAGATCTTGCCGAAGCCGAGTTTGCTCTCATCCGTCGGCTTTGCCTTCGGCGCAGTTGTTTTGGTGATTTGAATGTTCAGATCCATAATGACATCTCCTTTGAAATGATTGTTGATTTATTTGGATTATAATTGCTTGCGAATGATTTTGCCGCTGGTCGTCTTGGGCAGGGAATCGCGGAACACGACCAGGCGGGGGTATTTATACGGCGCGGTGTGGTGCTTGACGTATTCCTGGATCTCTTTTTTCAGCTCCTCGGTCGGCTCCGTGCCCTTGGTGAGCACAATGCTGGCCTTGACGATCTGGCCGCGCACCTCATCCGGCGCGGGGGAAACGCCGCATTCCAGCACATAGGGCAGCTCCATAATGACGCTTTCGATCTCGAAGGGACCGATGCGGTAACCGGAGGATTTGATCATATCGTCCACGCGGCCGACGTACCAGTAGAAGCCGTCTTCATCGCGCCAGGCGGTGTCGCCGGTGTGATAGAAGCCGTCGCGCCAGGTGTTCGCCGTGCTCTCCGGATCGTTGAAATAATAGAGTGCCAGGCCGCAGGGGAGACCCTTGGAGATATCGATCACGATCTCGCCCGTTTCACCGTCGGGCACGTCATTGCCCTGCGCATCCAGCAGGTGGATGTTGTAGATCGGCGAGGGCTTGCCCATGGAGCCGACCTTGTGCGGCGCGCCGATCATATTGCAGATGATCACGGCGGTTTCGGTCTGGCCGAAGCCTTCCATGATCTGCAGGCCGGTCGCTTTTTCAAACTGACGGTAGACCTCGGGATTGAGCGCTTCGCCTGCGGTGGTCATGCGCTTGACGGAGGAGAAATCGTATTTGGAAATATCCTCCTTGATCATCATGCGCAGCATCGTCGGCGGCGCGCAGAAAGTCGTGATCTGGTATTTCGCAAACATCGGCAGGATGTCGTCGGCGTGGAAGCGGTCGAAGTCATAGACGAACATCGGCGCCTCGCACAGCCACTGGCCGTAGAGCTTGCCCCAGGCCGCCTTGGCCCAGCCGGTGTCGGAAATCGAGAAATGCAGCCCGTCGGGATCGACGCCGTGCCAGAATTTTGCGGTCTGGAAGTGACCGAGCGCGAGCTTGTGGGAATGCGCGGCGATCTTCGGATTGCCCGAGGTGCCGGAAGTGAAATACATCAGCATCAGATCGTCGCCCTGCGGGCTGTCCGCGGTGCGCTCGAAATGGGACTAGAAGAGCTTGTATTCCGCGTCGAAGCTGCGCCAGCCCTCGCGTTCGCTGTTGACGATCAGCTTCTGGATCTGCGGGAAGCCCTTGCAGGCGATTTCCACCTCGTCGGCCGTGTAGCCGTCCGGCGTGCAGACGATCGCGGTCACGCCGGCTGTGCGGAAGCGATATTCAAAATCGTGCGCCTGCAGCTGATTCACGGCGGGAATTGCAATCGCGCCGAGCTTGTGCAGGCCGAGGATCGCGAGCCAGAACTGATAATGCCGCTTGAGCACGAGCATGACGCGGTCGCCCTTTTTGATGCCCAGGCTCTTGAAATAATTCGCGCACTGGGAGGATGCGTGGCGCAGATCCGTGAAGGTGAAGCGGCGCTCGACGTGATCCTTGTCGACGTGCAGCATCGCCAGCTTATTCGGGTCCTTATAGGAGATTTCGTCGATGACGTCAAAGGCGTAGTTGAAGCTGTCGGTGTTCTTGAAGCGCACAGAAGTCGGCGTGCCGTTGTCGTCCACGTCGTATTCCACGTATTTCTGCCAGACGCGCGGCTTGGTGTCCACGTTCTGCACCTTGCCGGGGCGCAGAATCTCCGTCTGTGTCAGCTCGGGGATCGGCTCGCCGGTCGGGTTGAGGACGATGGCGTAGAATTCGCAGTCCTTGCCGTCCACAGCGATCATGCCGTGCGGGGTGGCGCTGTCATAATAAATCGTATCGCCCGGCTCGAGCACGGTGCGGTGCTCGCCGACCTGCACAAGCAGATGGCCGCTGATGACGATATCCAGCTCCTGCCCTTCATGGGTGGTCAGCTCAATGTCCCTGTTCTGTGCCGCCTCATCGAAGGGGCTTTTGACGTAAAGCGGCTCCGCGATGCGGTTCTGAAAAGCATAGGCCAGATTATAGTAGGTCATGCCGTGGGCGTTGGCGATTTCCTGCCCGTTGCCCGCGCGGGTGACGATCATGGCTTTCAGCGTCGGGCTGTGGCCCTCGATGATATCCGTCACGTCCACGTTCAGCGCCAGCGCGCAGCGATAAAGGAAGGCGAAGTTCAGGTCGCTGTCGCCGGATTCGCAGGCCAGGTATTCCTCTGCGGAAACGCCGGTTTTCGCCGCCATTTCGTAGGTGGTCAGGCCCTCGATTTCACGCAGCTCCTTGATGCGGGCGGCCATTTCACGGATTTTGAAATCCAGGCCGGTGATTTGTGCCATAGGAAAAAACTCCTTTTCGCCGGGGCAAAACAAAACGCTCGCCCCAAAGTTGATCTTTGAGACGAGCGAAACGATTGTGTTCACCCGCGGTACCACTCAAATTGCGCGCATTCACGCGCCCCTCAGGCTCCAGCAAGCCTTATGCATTCACGCAGCAGTCACGGGGAGGCTCTACTGCCCGGAAACGGGGTTCATCCTCCCGGCTCAGAAGCGACATCTGCAGGAATCGAAACCGACGGCTCGCACCAAACGCCGCCTCTCTGTGCGCCCGATTTCCCGAGAACTCTTCGTCAACGCCTTTGGGTATGGGAAACGCCGCAATGGACGCCTCCTTTTATGATTATAAGGTATTGTAGACCAACTTAATGCATTTGTCAAGAGGAAAATGCGGAAATTGATGTTTTATTCACATTTCAGCGCGCATCTCACAGCTTGTTGCGCTGGATCTTGCCGCTGATCGTCTTGGGCAGGGAATCGCGGAAAACGACCAGACGCGGGTATTTATAAGGTGCGGTATGCTCCTTGACATAATTCTGGATCTCTTTCTTGAGTTCCTCCGTGCCTTCCGTGCCTCTGGTGAGCACGACGCTGGCCTTGACGATCTGGCCGCGCACCGGGTCGGGCGCCGCGGAAACGCCGCATTCCAGCACATAGGGCAGCTCCATGATGACGCTTTCGATCTCGAAGGGGCCGATGCGGTAGCCGGTGGATTT
>JAFZNN010000046.1 GCA_017550895.1 Clostridia bacterium | reverse complement strand
TGGCGCTGAGCGTCGGAGAAGTAGGCGGGCACGGTGATGACGGCCTGCGTCACGGTTTCTCCCAGATAAGCCTCGGCGTCGGTCTTCAGCTTCTGCAGGATCATGGCGCTGATTTCCTGAGGCGTATAATCCTTGTTGTCGATGTTCACCTTGTAGCTGGAGCCCATCTCGCGCTTGATGGAGATGACGGTGCGCTCCGGGTTGGCGACAGCCTGGCGCTTCGCGACCTGGCCGACAAGGCGCTCGCCGTTCTTGGCGAAAGCCACGACAGAGGGGGTGGTGCGGGCGCCTTCGGCGTTCGCGATGACGACGGGTTCGCCGCCTTCCATAACGGCGACGCAGGAATTGGTGGTGCCAAGGTCAATACCGATAATCTTGCTCATAACATTTTCCTCCTAAAATATCTGATAATCTGCTTTGACAGTTTCTTCGCCCTTTTCGGGAGCCGCCGCACGAAACGCGCGGCGCGGATCCTTCAATTCTCAGCCGCAATCTTTACCATGGCGTAGCGGATCATGCGGCCCTTGACCCGATAGCCCTTCTGGAATACCTCCAGCACCTGACCCGGTTCGCCTTCCCCTTCCGGGGCGCGCATCACGGCGTTGTGAATATCCGGGTCAAACTTTTCGCCCAGCGCCGGCACCTCTTCGAGGCCCATGCGGGCGAGCGTTTCAAGCATCTGCCGCAGCGTCATCTGCACGCCGCTCACCAGCGCGCTGTTTTCCGTTTCGGCCGCCGCGATGGCCCGCTCGAGGTTGTCGATGACCGGCAGCATCGCCGCGATGGTTTCGCGCACGCCGTCGTCGTAGGCTTCGGTGCGCGTGGCGCTGTTGCGCCGCTTGAAGTTCTGATAATCGGCCTGGGCCCGCTGGGCCATGGCCAGGTATTCGTCGCGCTTTTTTTCAGCGCTCTCCAGCGCCGCTCTGAGCGCCGCCGGATCTTCCGCCTCTTCGGGCGCTTCGGCTTCTCCGGCCTCCGCGTCCTCACCCGCCGTTTCGTTCACGGTTTCCTCTATGATTTCTTCTCCGGTCTCTTCCGCGGACTCATCCGCGGGGATCTCCGGCTGCTCTTCCCCGGAGACAGCCTGATCCTTCTTCACATCGTCCGGCAAAGCTCACACCTCTATTCCTTATTGCCGCTCAGCAGATCGCTGATCGCGCGGCCCATATAATTCATAACCGAAACCACCCTGGCGTAATCCATCCGGGTTGGGCCGATGATGCCCAATGTGCCGCTCGTATTGTTGCCGACATGATAGGTCGCCGTCACGACCGAACAGTCGGAAAACTCCGGCAGGCTGTTTTCCGGCCCGATTCTCACGGTGAACTCCACGCCGCTGTTTTTGAGAAGCGGCGCCAGCTTCTCCCGCGATTCCAGCACGGCCAGGAAGGAGCGCGCCTTCTCGACGTCGCTGTACTCGGGATAATGCAGCAGGTTTGATCTTCCGCCTACGACGAGCGGCACGTTCTGATCGCCTTCCAGCTGCGCGTCGATCACGCCCAATACGTTTGCCATCAGCTGCCTGTGCTGGCTCAGATCGCTGCTCACGCCGGAAAGCTGTTCGCGCGCGTCCTGCAGGGAATACCCGCTGAGGCGTTCGGTGAGTATCTTCGAGAGGCCGTAGAGCTGATCGGGGCCCACGCCGTCCGGCACCTGGATGACCTTTTCCTTCACCAGGCCCGCGCTGGTCACGATGACCAGCAGCGCGCTGGTGTCGGTCACGGGCACCATCTGGACGCGCTTGATGCTCACGTCGTTCATCTGCGGCCCGGCGACCACCGCCGTGTAGTGCGTCACGTCGGAGAGCGCCTGCGCGGCCTGCCG
>JAFZNN010000003.1 GCA_017550895.1 Clostridia bacterium | reverse complement strand
TTTGGATTTCTGGGCGACCTGGTGCGGCCCCTGCCGCATGCTCGGCCCCGTCGTCGCGGAGATCGCGCAGGATTATGCCGGCCGCCTGAAGGTCGGCAAGGTCAATGTGGATGAACAGCCCGCGCTCGCGAGCGCCTTCGGCGTTTCGAGCATTCCGCTGCTCGTCGTGGTCAAGGACGGCAAAATCGCCGACGCCTCCGTCGGCTACCAGCAGAAGGAAAAAGTGGAAGAGATGCTCGCCGGCATCGTGTGAGACCGAAGGGCGCGCTGCAATTCTCAGTTTGCAACGCGCCCTTTTGAATCATAATCACCTGTTTGAATTTTGCAGAGAAGCTGAATTGTCTTTGTCGTGAACGTGAGGTCGATGATGAAACAAAAAGAAATCCGCCCGGTCAGCAGAAAAGAGGCACAGTCTTTTGCGGTCACAGTGCTTGAAAAAAACGATCACGCAAGAGTTACCGGCATTCAATACGTCGGCGGCGGCTCGTTCGGCTTTGTTTATAAAGCCGAAATCGACAAAGCGCCGTTGACCGTGATCATGAAAGCGTGCAGGACGGAGGGCATCTGCGCGCGTGAAGCGAGCGAGCTTGCCCTGCTCGGCGCGGACAGCCTGATCAAAATACCGAAGGTGTATTTCACTTTTCTCGCAACCGCCGAGATCCCGATGGATTTCATCGCGATGGAATGCGTCCCCGGCACGAATTGTTTCACGGATTTTGCAAAGCTGCTGAATTCCAAGAAGACAAAGGAACGGTTTGCCGACGAGATCACGACGATCATGCGTCATTGGCACGCGCAGACAAATGACAAATTCGGCCTGATCGGTCATGCCGTCAACGACGAATGGCTCGATTATTATCAGCCGTTTGCCTCTGAAATCCTGGACTGCGCAAGATCGCTGAGCACCGACGGCAAGCTGGAAAAGAACGTGCTGGACGCGATGGAGCGCGCGTGGGCTGCGTTTGATTACATCTTCAGCGAAAAGGTGGAAAAGCCGAGCCTGATTCACGGCGATCTGAATGTGATGAACATCATGAGCGACAAACGCCTGAGGCCGCTCGCGATCATTGACCCGCTTGAGAGCAAATGGGCGGATCCGGAGTACGAGCTGTTTCAGCTGCGCAATTTAACGGGCGACAGATTCGGCCTGTATGAAACCTACAAAGCAAAATATCCGGTCAGCGAAAAATGCGACCTCAAGACGTCTTTCTATGCGCTTTATCATGAGGTCTATGCCTATATCATTTCGGGAACGAAGGTCAACTTTATCCTGCAGCCGCTTGTAAAGAGAATGAACAGGGAATTGGATCAATGCAATCTTTAATCAAAACTACAGCCGCTGCATATCAGAACGCGTGCTCGCAGGGGAATTCTCTGCGGGCACGCGCTCATTTTACTCTTTATCAATTACGTTTAAGCGATCCACGCTTCTTACAGTGTCTCCTTGATCGTCTGCACGATGACAGGCAGGCGGCCGAAGAGGCCCTTGAAGAAAGCGATCAGTTTTGCAAAGAAGCCGGTGTTGACCTTGATGGTTTCGATCTCTGACTCAGCCAACACAGCACCGTTACTGCCGATCAGCTTGCATTGCACGGTGTAATTCGCGGTCGCCTGCTTGACGGTGTATGTTTCACCAGTGCCAACGTCCTTGTCGTTGACGAACCAGTGCACGCTCGCACCTGCAAGGGCGTTTTCGGTCACGGCCGTGAAGGTCACGGTTGCCTTGTAATCGACAGACTTCGTCGCGGTGAAGTTTTTGATCTTGATCGTCGGCTGTGCGGCGGGCGGTTCCTCGTTCGTTCGGAATACCGCGTTGAAGGTCAGGTCTCTTGCAGGCATCGTCGCAGGAAGGTCTGCATCCCAACCGATGAAGGAGTACCCTTCTTTTTCGGGGGTCGGTGCGGTGATGGCAGTGCCAAATGCAAGGCGGTCCGTCTTGTAGGGCGCGCCGTCCACATTCCATGTGATCTTGTAGGTGTTGACTTCAAACACGGCATGGAATGTCAGATCATTCGCAGGCATTGTTTCCGGCACTTCCGGTGTCCAGTCGGTGAAAGTCCAGCCCTCTTTGGTCGGTTTTTCCGGTTGAACTACGGCTGCGCCGTAGGCCACCGTCGTTTCGGAGAGCACGATATCGTCTGCGCAGAAGATCAATGTATATGCATTCACAGTATAAATCGCTTCAATCGTGAGATTATCCGCTCCAAGGGAATAGGCCGGCCAAGCGCCGGTATACCCTTCCTTCTTCGGAACGTCGGGCAGCGTGATGGACGTTTGCCCGTAGGTGAATGGGATTTCTGCCACGGTTTCACCGTCCGCAATCAGCGTGACAACGTAGGAATTGACGGACCAAAGAGCCGTGAAGGTCATATCCTGTGCCGGCATAGCGGCCGGAATGGCCGGCTCCCATCCAAGGAAGGTGTAGCCCTCACGCGTCGGATCTGCAAACGTTAGCGGATCACCCTCCTGCAGTCCATAAACAACTGCATTCGGTTCGCCTTGTGCAATCACAAAGGTTGCTGTGAAATAGGATCCGTCCTCCAAATAATGAATGGTCGCGTTTTTCAGAGGATCGTTGTGATTGCCGATATTGATTTGGGTCCACGATTCTTTTTTGCCTTGATAGTAGACATCTTTTAGTTCAGCGCAGTTGTGGAACGCATAGTTTCCGATGCTTGTTACGCCGTTCGGAATCGTGACGCTCGTCAGCGCGGAACAAGCGTAGAATGTTGAGTCGCCGATGCTTGTGACGCCATCCGGAATCTTGACGCTTTTCAGCTCTTTGCAAATATAGAACGCCCGAGCGCCGATGCTTGTCACGCCATCCGGGAGCGTGATGCCTGTCAGCCCGGAGCAGCCCCGAAACGCGTCGTTTCCAATGGCCGTTACGCTGCCCGGAATCGAAACGCTCGTCAGTCCGGTGCAGTTGTAGAACGTCCAATCGCTGATCGACTTTGTACCTGCCGGAAGTTGGATCGTCGTCAGCCCGGTGCAGCCGGAGAAGGCGTGTTTTCCGATGTTCACAGCAGTGCCCGGAAGCGTGATGCTCGTCAGAGCGGTGCAGCGCTCAAACGCACCGTCCCCGATGCTGGTCAAGCGATCCGGAAGCGTGATGCCTGCCAACCCGGAACAGTGAGACATTGCGTAGTTGCCAATGCTTGTCACGCCGCTCGGGATCGTGATCTCCGTCAGACCGGTGCAGCCGTAGAATGCAGAAGCGCCGATGCTCGTTACGCTGCCGTCAGCAGGGATCACACTGGTTTTGCAGCCGGCAATCAGCGTTTTGCTTACCGTTTCGATCAGGCAGTTCCCCGCGCTGTGATAGATGGTGTTTCCCTGATTCGCAATGATGCTTGACAGCCCGGTGCAGTCGGAAAACGGACTCAAGCCGATGCTTGTCACGCCGGCCGGGATCACGATGCCCGACAAACCGGCGCAGCCGGAAAACGCACCTGTGCCGATGGATGTTGTGCCGACAGGAATCGAAATACCTGTCAGATTCTTGCATTTGTAGAATGCATACTCGCCGATGCTTGTCACGCTGCTCGGAAGTGAAATGTTCGTCAGGCCAGTGCAACTGTCGAACGCCCAATTCCCGATGGCCGTCACGGGACAGCCCTCGATTTTTTCCGGGATTTCCAGCGCCCCGGCGGCAGAGGAATCGCAGGCTGTTATTTCGACCGCGCCGTCAGTGACGGTATACGTCAGAACTCCGGAAGCTGCCGCCTCGGCTTTGACCGAGCACAGCGCGGCAGACTCCGGCTTCCCAATCCTGCCCTGCCCGCTCATCGTTGCTGCGCCGACCAGCAGGATTACCGCCAGCAGCATGGCGATCGCGCGTTTGATTTTTGACATCTTTGAACCCCTCCAAATAATAAAAAATGCGCAGCCGAAGCTGCGCACGAAAAACACAGGCTCCAACTGTCGCCAAACAAAATCTCTGTCATACCTACACAGTATATGCAGAAATAGAGCATCTGTATTTTTACCAAAAGGATGATAAAAATACATATACTGAGCAGGTAAAAAAGATTCAGATTTTGTTTGGCACCCACAGTATACCACACCCCGCACAAATTATCAAGAAGCAAAATAAAAAAACCGCCGGTTTCATGACGGTGGACAGAAGCGGCGTAGGTGAACATAGCAAGCGCTGCACATAAGAGCATAGGGGAGGCCGCGCCCCCGTGCGACCCGCGCCGCCCCACGAACCCCGCGCCCCCTGCAACCCGCGCTGACCGAAAAAAAGACGACGAAAAGCCCCCGTGTGAGGTTCACGGGGGCTCGACTAATCAGAACATTGGAAGTGTCCGTTCCTTTCGCGGAATCATTTCCACAATATTTCTTATTCAATTGTGCCTGCGCTCGCAGCCGTTTCGCTCATTCTTCGCATTTGAATCTGCACGATTGCGGTCCGGCAGGCTTTTTTATGGGATCGTCATCCGAATTCAGCCTTTGGATTCCGTCGTTCTTATTGCTTCTGAGCATTCACGGCTGCGAGCTCATGATTTGAAGTGTACATCGGAGCTCACCGCCTTTCCATATTTTGTTTTTCTCGTTTTGACCCTTGATTTGCATCTATGGTCAAGAGGAGAAGCTTGGAACAGTTCGTTCCTTTCCCGCGATCCGTTTTTCATTTCCGTCGATTCGAAGTGGAAGGATCGCTTTTCTTTTTTGCTCCTTACTTCCTTTCCTCGCCTATACAATAGCACACTTCTTCGTGATTGTCAATAGTTTTTTTCAAAAAAGTTGAAACTTTTTGACACAACTTCACATAACTTCTTATAACTTCTTATATCTTTTCATATCAAGGGATTTCGAAACATTATCATCTTATAAGTTCTTATAAGTTCTTATATCTTTCCTGCGGAATGGGGTATAACGTGGGGTATACGGTTTTACACAATTCTTATTTTGCCTTGAAGCTTTGTAAAACTTTCAACCTTTGCGTTATTTGTTGCATCTGCATATATGTCCATAGTTATAGATATATTTGCATGTCCCATAACTTCCTGTATAACCTTAATGTTTGCTTCGTTTTCGCATAGTCTTGTACAAAACGTAT
>JAFZNN010000045.1 GCA_017550895.1 Clostridia bacterium | reverse complement strand
CGTAGCCGTGGGGAAGGGTCAGCACATAGTCGTGGATATTCGCGCGCTTCGCCGCTTCGATCACCTGCGCTTCCGTCGCGTCCGGGCAGCCGTAGCGGATGTTGTCGCGGATGCTGCCGCCGAAGAGGAACACGTCCTGCTGCACGATGCCGATGTTGCGCCGCACGGAATCCATGGTCAGCGTGCGGATGTCGCGCCCGTCGATCAGGATGCTGCCGTTGCCTTCCTCGAGCTTGTAGAAATTGGGGATCAGATGGCAGATCGTGGTTTTGCCGCCGCCCGAGGGGCCGACCAGCGCCATCGTTTTGCCCTTGTTGATTTTCAGCGACACATGGTCGAGCACACCCTGCGTTTCATCTTCCGTATAGGAGAAGCAGACGTCCCGCAGCTCGATTTCGCCCTGCGCCGTGCCGAGATCCTCCGCGCCGGGCGCGTCAGCCTCCGCGGGCACGTCCATGATTTCCAGAAAGCGCCGGAAGCCCGTCGCGCCGTTCTGCCACTGCTCCATGAAGCCGATCAGCGTCTGCACGGGCGAAATAAAGAGGTTGACCGACACGATGAAGGTGGAGTATTCGCCGAAATTGATCTTGCCGCTGTAGAGGAACAGGCCGCCGGCGATCAGGATGAAGACGTTGAAAACGTCCGTCACGAACGAGGTCGAGGAGTGGAATTTGCCCATGGCCGAGTAGGAATGCGCCGAGGCCTCCACAAACTGCTGATTGCCGACCTCGAATTTTTCCTCCTCGCGCGCGGCGTTGGTGTAGGCCTTCGTTACGCGCACGCCCGTGATGGAGCTCTCCAGCGCGGCGTTGATCACGGCGTTGCTTTTGCGGCGGTCTTCAAAGGCCTTGCGCATCCGGCGGCGATAGCGCACGGAAACGACGATCAGGATCGGCACGCAGGTGAAAATGATCAGCGTGAGCCAGACGTTGATCGTGCAAAGATAAGCAAAGCTGAGCACGATCATGATCGAGCAGGTCAGCAGATTTTCCGGCCCGTGGTGCGCAAGCTCCACCACTTCAAACAGGTCGTTCGTCATGCGGGTCATGATCGCGCCGGTTTCGTGGTTGTCATAGAAGGAAAACGGCAGCTTTTCCAGGTGGGCAAACAGCTCGCGGCGCATCTGCGCCTGGATGAGCGTGCCGACCATGTGGCCCTGATACTGCACGAAATAGCGCAGCAGCATGCGCAGAAAATACAGCGCGAGCACGCAGGCCCCCGCAAGGATGATCGAGCGGTAGGCGCGGTTGGGGATGAAATCATTCAGCATGCGGTTGGTCATGATCGGGTAGACCATGCCGATGACCGAAATGGCGACGGAGGCCAGCATATCCAGCGAAAACATCAGCCAATGCGGCCGGTAGTAAGGGAGAAAGCGTCTGAGCATGCGATCACCTGCTTTTCAATTCCGCGGCAAACGCCGCAGGTTCTATTTCCTCAAACAACAGTATAGCATAAAACCGGCGGCTTTTCAATGCGAATCGAAGAAAGGCCGCTGCAGACCGATGATTTCAGAAAACGCGAAAAAAATCAAAAAAATGTTGTTTTTTTCAAATTGTCCGTCATGATTTACGCATTTTTTCGCATTATTTATTATAGAAAGCGCAAAAACAGGGCATGCACCCTTTTTTTCTGTTCCGTTTTGTGTTATTATAGAATAACCGCAGCGAATGCAAAACGGTCAGAGGAGGTGCGCATGTTGCTGATCTTGTTTCTTGAGCAGTTTGATTCGGCGGAGGAGCAGCTGCAATTTACGCAAATCTATCTGAAATACAAGCAGTTGCTCCTTCACACAGCCAACGATTATCTCGAGCGCCCGGCGGATATGACCGATTGCGTGCAGGAGACCTTTCTGGAGCTGATCAAGCGCTTTGAGCTGTTTGTTACACTCTCAGAGCCGGAGCAGAGAAAGTATCTTGTCACAATTTGCAAACGCTGTGCATTTCGAATGAACGAAAAGCATGCTTCATTGCTTGTGTCCGGACCGGAAAACGGACAGCAGCCGGATGCGCAGGCGGATCCGCTGCAGGATATGGTCTGCAGCCGTGTGGATCTTGCGGATGCGCTGCGTCTGCTGGATGAACAGACCCTGCAGCTGCTGGTGATGCGCTATGTCGAAGGCTATACCGCACAGGAGCTGGCGGCGTTTTGCGGCATATCTGCAGACGCTGTTCGCCAGCGGCTGCATCGGGCGCGAAAGAAACTTGCGCGCATGATGACGGAGCGGAAGGAGGAAACCGTATGATTCCCGATCAGATGCTGGCAGAGGCGCTTGCGGCTGAGAATGAAAGACGGCTGAACGCTTATTTGACGGAGCTGCAGGAGAGACCGGCGTTTCCGCTTTCCGGGCGTGCGGAAAAACGGCTGCTGCGGGTTTTGAGCGATCTGCAGCGTTCGGCTGCGGGCGGACGGATCCGCAGACCGGAAGGGAAAAAGCTTGTAAGGGCGCTGCTGATTGCAGCGCTGCTGATTGCTTTGCTTTTCGCCGCGGCCATGGCCTATGCACCGCTGAGAAATGCGATACTCCGAAATCTGGGTGGTGAAGTGGAAATCTTATTTCAGCGTGATGGTGGAAATGATCGACTGGAAGGGAAATATTCATATTTGCCGGATGGATATTCTCTTGTGCCGGAGGAGAAAAACCGTGTGCGTGGTATTTTGGAATACCAAAATGGTGACGCAACGATAACCATCTATTCCATGAAAAACGGCGGCACGTTTCTGATTGATACAGACGGAAAGGAAGCAGAGAAAATTGTTATCAACGGGTCACCCGGCTATTTGATTGAGACGGATACATCCATTCATCTGACTTGGACGACAGGTACCTATTGCCATATGATTTCAGCGGATCGAACACCTGCAATCACGCGGGAGGAAGTTATTAAAATTGCACAATCCAGATCTTAATTTTTTGTGCATCCATACAATTTAATAATTATTCTCAAAAACATGTCACAGATCGACCTTCTTTTCGCATTTAGTATATGAGTGAGAAAATCACTCAAATATTAAATCCGAAAGGAAGGTTTTTTTCATGAAACAAGGGACCCTCAAGCTTGTATCAATCATTCTTGTCCTGGTTTTGCTGGGCATTCCAAGTGCATTTGCACTTCAGCAGTCCCAACAGGACGAACATCGAGCGGTGTTGATACAAGACGCATCCGCCGAAATCAATGTCGGCACTCTTTCGGCATCGGTCAAAGCGACGATCAAAGGAGAAAGCAACGTCACAAGCGTCAAGATCCAACTGGAGCTGCAAAAGCTCTCCGGCGGCAGCTATTCCACGGTCAAAACATGGTCGGAGACGTTTTCCGGCCGCAGCGGTGCGCTTGAAAAAAGCAGGGTAACCAGTCCGTTCAGCACTTATCGGTTAAAGGCCACCGTCACAGCTTATGCGTCCGGAACCTCAGAGTCAAGAACTCTATATGCGTACTGAAGCGCGCAGGGGCGTCTGACTGTCGGAAGGGCGAGCTTTCAGCCTCGCCCTTCCGCAAAAATTCGGCTTTTTGCATTTCAGGCTTAGGCAAGGAAGGAAAATGTTGAAAATACTGAATTCATATGATAAAATGATTGAGAGGGAATTATTTGACAAAACGGAAGTTTAAAATCATGATTGCGTGTATTTTCCTGTTTGCAGCGTTGACGGCAGGTGCATCGGCGGCTGCAAACGGAGTCGATTTGGAATTATCGGCGCCGAATGCGGCTCCCGGCGCCGTTCAGCCGGAGCAGCTGTCGGCGGAGGATCTGGAGATTGTAAGGGATCAGGCAATTCTTCGCGGCAAATCTAAACAAATGAAGCTGAAAGCAGAACAAAACGGCATCTTCAACATTGTGACCTGGTCATCCTCGAACGAAGATGTGATTTCCTGCACAAAAACCGGCTTGATAACAGGTAAGAGACAAGGCGTTGCAACAATCAAAGTGAAAGCGATCTTCGGCGATGCAGAACAGTCAATTCGGGTCTATTGTGCAGAGCGGCTGCAGAATACCTATATGACCGGTCCGAAAGCGGTGTTTTTATTGGTGGATTATACACCGTCTCTGTTCAATATCAAAACACCGTATTTTGACTTCTTCAGCATCATGCGCGGCAGAGCATCCAAACGTTTTACAGTGGAAGGATATTACGGCAGCTATTATTATGTCAGTTATCTGAACTCCGCACAGACCAGAGAGGACGGGTTTATTGCAGGCTTGTTCCTTCCGTCCGATCTTGCGAGCGGGGAGCAATTCAAATCCCTGAGCCGCGCGGCGATTGATATTTGGGAAAACGTTGACAGTGATAAATATGTGGTAACAACGGCCTATACCGGCGCGGTCGAGTGGCGTTCCTCAGATACAAGCATTTTTACTTATGATCCGCAAACCCATCGGCTTTATGGATTGAAGCCGGGCGTTGCGAAGCTGACGGCAACGGCGCAAAACAAGACGCTGAGCTGTAATGTGCGCGTAATGTATAAATGGCCGCAGAAATGGATCGGCGCCGCCAGAGCAAGCAGTTACTTTTATGTCAACAGCGGCAACGGACTGATCCAGTATGCTGCTTTGCCGCAGAATGCCAGCGTGACCGTTTTCGGCGACATGGGAAACCGGGACGGCTGGGCCTATTGCAGCTATCTGGAAGACGGAAGAACGGAACCTTACTGGGGCTTCGTCCAGATCGGGGATGTGTCAACGAAAAATACAGTGTCTTTCTACAATTCGCTAGGGTGGGGATATCCGCTGCAGGATACATCATACAATTATATCAAATCACCCTATGCGCCGCGCGTGCTTAATGGCAGGCAAATGGATCACCGCGGGTTTGATATTTCAACAAGCGAAGTGAAAACACAGGCCAGTATTTTTGAAAAGGTGATTGTTGCGCCATTTGATGGAGTTGTAAAAAAGGTTGGAAGCGATCAGGATCAAGTTAATGGCGGAGGATACTATGTATGCTTAACATCAAATACAGTTGATCCTGTAACTCAAAAAAGAATAATTGTTATTGTCCAACATATGAAAAGTGAAGCGTCGGTTAAAGAAGGAAGAGAGATAAATAAAGGGGTTAAAATTGGTTGTGTTGGACGTTCTGGAAATGCTGATGGCCCACATTTGCATCTTGAAGCCAACAATTGGAACGCGGCATATGGCGAAGCAGGAAGCAGAGGATTCAATTATACAATCAACCCCATTTATTTTTATTTGACTTTTCCGTTTGATAAAAACGACGGCTGTTATGCAGTCATCAATGGCTACGGACACTATTGGTATAATAATGACAATTGATAAAGGATGGGATAGAAATGAAAAGAATACGATCACTGGGTTGCCTTGTACTTGTTTTTTTATTGTTCAATGCTTGTGTCGGAACTCCTGGGTTGTCCTCTCTTTCAGGAAAAGACAGAATGTCTGCAAGTGAGACAAAGGAACAGAAAGAACGAACTTCACAAATGACGATTGCTATGACTGAACTGACAACATTTGATACGGATGAAGCGAATGGTAGCGGTGGAGCCGTGATTCTTCCTCAAAAGTATCGGCATCGGTTCTACTCTGTGTATTATCCGTTTGTAGAAATTGTCGGAGAAGAGACCTATGATGCGTGGAAGGAAAGCTTGAATGAGTCTTCAGATTCCGAGATCATGCTGATGCTTCAATTTGTTCAGTATTTTAACATTACTCGGGAACAGTTTGATAAAGCCAATTTGGAGACGGCAAAGATAATAAGAGACAAACTGGACGGCCGCCCCTGCATGCGGCCGATGGATTATACGAATCAGGAAGATGATGAAATCTACAATGCGGACATCATTTATACGTTTGACGAAGACATCATCAATGCCTATTATTTAGGGCCGGACTATCCGTATCTCTTTGATTTTGAATTCGACGAAGCCGTTGCCGATGGGACATACACCTCACAGACGGAGGTCTGGGTCGACGTAGACGAAATGGAAGCGGAGATTCTTGCAAAATACGGCTCGCTGGATTGACCGCACTGCTTTGCTGCGGATAAAACAGGAAAAGCCGCCTGCCTGAAGATCGGAGAAAACAGGGCGGATGCAATCGGGGTCAGCACTCCATATCTGGCGGTTGATCCACATCCGGCACAGGCAAAACCGTCTGTGTGGAAACGCCTGCGGTCGCGGCTCGATAATTTGCGGTAAAAAACTCCGGACGCAGTTCCAGTCGCACGCTTTTTCTTTCGGATGACATTGCGCGACCGGGTTGAAGAAATAAAAAGCATTTTGCGGGGGCGACAGCGCCCGAATTCCGTTGCCCGGCAAATAGCAGAATCACTATTTTTGCAGAAAAAGCATCATTTTTGCAAAACGCGTGCAGAATGATGATCCACATGATAAAATGAAGTCAACCAAATGAAAGGAGCATTTTCATGAAAAAACTGTTCGCACTTCTCTTATCCCTCCTGCTGCTCTGCGGGATCGTGACGCCCGCATTTGCATCTTGAAGTCAATAATTGGAACGCGGCATATGGCGAAGCAGGAAGCAGAGGATTCAATTATACGATCAACCCTATTTATTATTATGTTGAAAAGCCTATTATTTTGAGTACAACGTGCGAAGCATATCTAAATGGATATGGTGCGTATTGGTACAATCATTAACTATAAGGAGTTGATTATATGTTATTATCAAGAAAGAAAAATGGCATTCTGCTTTTTGTTTTACTTTTAAGTATTATTTTGTTATCGTCTTCCTGCGCCGGAGTACCGAAAAGCGATAGTGTTATACACGAAGATAATAACAATGAATCGTTCATTACTCAACTTCAGAAGGATGATTCAACGAGAGAATCTTTAACGACCTCGATGCAATCTGATGAAACGCGTTCAGTCCCTGATTTCTTAAATGAAATCGGCGGGGGAACAATGAAACAGCAGCGATATAGAATAAATTACTATGATGTTCCTGCGCCCTTTGCCGATCTCGTTGGAAGAAACGAATACGGTGCATGGTACGATCAATATATCATGCCATATGAGCAAGATGATCCAAATGAAATGGTGATGAAGCAGTTCATCCAACATTTTCATGTCTCAAGAGAAGCGTTTGACAAAGCAAATCTGCGCTGGGCAATTCTTATTCGCGACAGATTTGATGCAGTACCAAAGCTCTCCCCCAAAGATTATTGGGATCAGGAAACGGAAGAGATTTATAATGCAGATATCATTTTTTCGTTTGACGATGAAATTATCAACTCCTATTACTTAAGCCCGCAGTACCCATTTGAAACCGTTCTGGAATATGAAGAAGCCGTTGCCGACGGGACATATACCTCGCAGACGGAGGTCTGGGTCGACGTGGACGAAATGAAAGCGGAGATTCTTGCAAAATACGGCTCGCTGGATTGATCCGCATTCCGCTTTAAAGAGATCGGCTGATGCGCTGTCAACAACGGTTACGGATAGGATTGGTAGAATTACAACAATCGAAAGAGGCGATTACAAGATGAAGAGGCTTATTGGAATAACGCTTTGTGTTGCTGTTTTGTTTACCGTGATCGCATGCAGCCGAATGCCTGCGCAGAGCGAACAGCAGACGAGCGCTTCAAGCGAAACAAATAACCAAAGCAGTCATGTGAATCAAATAACGGCAGACAATTCTGCCAACATAACGCATGTTGAAAAAGACGATCAAAACATCGGCGGAAGGATTCTTCCGAAAAAGTACAGGAATGATTACTACACCGTTCCGGCTTTCTTTGCAGATCTTGTTGACCGCGAGCTTTTCAACGACTGGGAGGCACAATTTCTAAAAGAATATGAAGATAAGGATCAGGAAGAAATGATGATGCCGGCCTATGTGCAGGCATTCCATATCACAAGGGAACAGTTTGATAAAGCAAATCTGAAATATACTTATTTTATCATCGAGCATCAATCCGCACCATGTTATGAGCCGCAGGATTTTGCCGACCAGGAAATGGCTGAACCATACAATGCCGATATTATTTATACATTCGATAATGACGTCATCAACGATTATTATTTGGGGATTGACTATCCGTTTATGAATGAGTATCAGTATCTGGAGGCATTGGAGGCCGGAACCTATCAAACGCGCACAACCAAATGGGTCGACGTGGACGAAATGGAAGCGGAAATCCTTGCAAAATACGGCTCGCTGGATTGACCGCACGAAAAATGCTTCATTATGACCTGAAATCCAATCTTTGTCAACTAGGATCGGAATACGACAGAAATCAACTAGTATTTCAGAACAGATAATCAATTGGCGCCGGGTTCTTCCACGATTTCCATCGGGACGCAGGCGCCGATATTTTCCGTGCAGAGGAAGTCGCCGTGCAGACCGCCGCCGTCGGCGCAAATCTGCGCCTGCTCGACCGTCAGCCACCGGAACTCCTCGCAGCAGCGGTCAAAAAAGGTCAGCGCGCAGAGCAGCCGCGCCTCCTGCGGCGTCGGCGTGTAGTCGACAGCAGCGGCGGTATGCTGCGTATAGGTCTGAATTGCGAAGGGCAGCGTGACCCCGCGGATCACGGGGGCGGAGACCTCGCAGAAGCCGCCGCCGCGCGGCGCAGGCAGCGTCAGCGAAAAGAGCTGCGGGCGCACCTGCCGCGTCAGTCCGGTCTGCATCTGCAGCGCCGCGGTCTGCGGCAGCGCGACCGTACAGCGCCGGTGCGTCTGCGCCGTCACATACCCTTCAGCGCGGCAGAACCGCGTGACGCCGTCCTTGTTTTCCGTCATTCCGGCAATCAGCAGCTCTCCCTTGAGCACGGGCAGGCCGCGCCGGACCGCCGCCGTGCCGCGGAAGGGCTGCATCAACAGAATCGTCCCGTCCCGCGCCGCGACCAGATTGGCCGGCGCGTTTGTGTTGTCCTCAATCGCGTCGGGTGTTGCCTCCCGCACGGCGATCACGGCAGCGCAGCCGCCGAAATTGACGTTCGCCCATTGAATGCGCGGCAGCTGCAGGATGGCCGCGCGCTCCACGGTGCCCTCGTCAAGCGCAGCCATGCGCGCGCCGGTGTGCACGCCCGCCTGCGCAAACGCGGCGAGGATTTCCGCAGAGGGGACGGCGGTCGTGTTCTGCAGCTCGATACTCCAGATGCGCCCGTGCAGCAGCCCGAGCAGCAGGCAGACGCAGCCCGCGCCGATCAGCAGCCCCTGCCGTCCGCGCAGCCGCCGCAGGGCGAAGGGCGCGCCGCGTTTCCGGAGCAGCTTCAGGCGCATGCCCGCCTTCGCCGCGATCGGGCGCAGTCGTTTGTAATCCGCCGCCGCCGTGCGCGCGGTGAGGCCGCCGCTGTCGCTGCGCAGATGCCAGATCGGCAGATGCTCCGCGCGGCAGAGATTGAGAAAGCGCTCCGGGAACCCGCCCGCAGCGCGAAAGGTCACAAAGCCGAACAACAGCCGGAAGAGCTTGATTACAATCATTTTAACGCCTCACGTTCCGAATTCCACCGCCGTGATCGTGCCGTTGACCGTGACGATCCCGCACTGAAAGGATACGATGGTCAGCCCTGCGCCGCGCAGACGCACGGTCAGATCCCCCGTGTTGAACGCCAGCAGCGCGCTGCCGTATTCCAGCACGCCCAGGCAGCCCTCGATCACGGCCTGCGTGTTGCCGGTCAGCGTGATGCCGGCCGCCGCGGACAGCCCGCCTGCAGGCAGGTCGAAGCCGCGCCGGAAGGTTTCCGCCAGTTTCTCGATGCGTGTGCGCCGTTTCATCCGCAGCCCACCTCCAATCGATTTTATGCGTGCGCAGCCATAAACAGAACGCGCCGGTCATACAATGAAGCCGGGAGGAGGGGATGCTGTGAAACAGTCTGCTGCGGCGCTTTGTGCAGGCGTTTTGTTTCTGCTGCTCCTGCTGCGGCCGGCGGCCTTTACGGAAGGCGTGCGCGCGGGGCTGCAGCTGTGCGCGGCGGTGGTGATTCCGTCGCTGTTTCCCTTCACCGCGGCGGCAACGCTGGCCGTGCGCGGGAAACTGCCGCAGTTGTTCCTGCGTGCGGCGTCGCCGCTGATGCGGCGGCTGCGTCAGCCGCCGGAGAGCGCTGCGATCCTGCTGCTTGCCATGGCGGGCGGCTATCCCGTTGGCGCGCAGGCCATCGGTACGGCGCTGCAGAACGGCGCGCTGACGACGGCGCAGGCGCAGCGTCTGCAATGCGTCTGCCTGAATGCCGGCGTCGGTTTCACGGTCAACGCCGTCGGCGCAGCCCTGCTCGGCTCCCGGCCGGCGGGCGTGCTTTTGTTTGTTTCCGTGACGCTCGGCGCGCTGCTCCTGCTGCCGCTGACCGTCCGGCTCAAGTCGCGGGCAGCCGTGCCGACGCTCCCCGCTGCGCCGCCTGCGGCGCAGGCGCTGCTGGTGGAAAGCGTGGCGGCCGGCGCGCGCGCGATGCTGACCGTCTGCGGCCTGGTGGCGCTGTTTTCGGGGCTTGGCAGCACGGTCGCGTCCTTTTCCCTGCCGCCGCGTGCGGTCACGCTCCTGTGCTGTCTGCTGGAGGTGACGAGCGGCTGCGCCCGTGCAGCGGGGCAGGTGCCTTTGCCGGTGCTGACAGCCGTCTGCGCGTTCGGCGGGCTCTGCGTCCACCTGCAGGTGATCGCGCTTGCCGGAGACGCCGCGCCGCCGCTGCCGCGGTTTTATTTTTTTCGTCTGCTGCACGCCGCGCTGGCCGCAGGTGTGTCCGCTGCCCTCGTGCGGCTGTTTCCGCAGGCGACGGCAGCCATTGCGCAGCCGGCTATCCGGGCGGAACCGTGGTCGGGATCGGCGCCGGCGGCCGTTTCTTTGCTGATTCTTTCCGCACTTGTCATATTAGATCTTGATACGAAGAAAAGAATATGGTAGAATAAAGAAAACGGACCATGCAGAGGAGCGATCAGATGAAACGCAAGCTGCTCAATGCAAAAAAAACATATCCGCCGCAGTGTGCCTACTGCAAACGCGGCAAACCGTCGCCGGACGGCAAAACCGTGCTCTGCCTCAAACAGGGCATGATGCAGCCGGACGACCGCTGCCGCAGTTACGTCTATGATCCGCTGCGCAGGCAGCCGCAGACGCCGCTGACCGTGGCGCAGGCGGACCCGGCGGAATTTGAACTGTAAGCAACGGCGATGCGGGAACTGTGTTCGGAGCTGATCTGTCATCCGTTGCCGACGGAGAACTGCCATGCTTCCACCGTGCTGCCCCTGCCGGACGGGACGGTGCTTGCGGCGTGGTTCGGCGGCAGCCGCGAGGGTCGGCCGGATGTGAAGATCTGGGCGGCAAGGCGCACGCAGGCCGGGTGGCAGGCGCCGATCCCGATCTGTTATCGCGCGAATCTGCCGCACTGGAATCCCGTGCTGCATCTGCAGCGGGACGGCACGGTGCGTCTGTATTTCAAGGTCGGGCGGCGAATCGCTTCCTGGCGCACCTTTACCTGCGTTTCCGCAGACGGCGGGCGGAGCTTTGACGCGCCGGTTCCGCTGGCGCCGGGAGACCGCGGCGCGCGCGGTCCGGTGAAAAACAAATGCCTGCGCCTGTCGGACGGGCGGCTGCTCGCGCCGGCGTCCTCGGAGGCGCACGGCTGGCATTGCTTCATCGATCTGTCCTTTGACGACGGCCGGACCTGGCAAAAGGGGCAGAAGATCTCAACGGGCAGGGTCGCGCCGATCCTGAACCGGCGGAACGATTACTGCGCCGATCCGGTCCCGATGATCCAGCCGACGCTCTGGGAATCCGCACCGGGTCATGTGCATCTGCTGGCCCGCACAGCGGTCGGCTGCGCCTATCGCAGCGATTCCGCGGATTACGGCGCAACCTGGTGCACAGCCTATCCGACGCCGATTCCGAACAACAACAGCGGACTGGATCTTGTGCGCGTGCCGGACGGTACGCTGTATCTTGTCAGCAATCCCGTCGCGGAAAACTGGGGCGAACGTTCGCCGCTGGTGCTCAGCCGGTCGACGGATAACGGCGCGCATTTCACGCCGGTGCTGACGCTCGAGCCGGAAAAACCGGGCAGCGAATTCTCTTATCCCGCAATCACTGCGGCAAACGATACGCTGTATATCACATACACTTACGAGCGAACCAATCTTGCGTTTCGCATGATTGCGTTTGCATCATCGAAAAGAAACGGGGCGACGGAGTGACAGTTGCGGAAAAACTGAATCTCCTGATGGATCTGACCGGCACAAAGAATCGCCGTCTGGCGCAGGCGCTGTGTGTGGATCCGTCATTGATTTGCCGTTTTCGAAACGGGCAGCGGCAGATTCCGGCGCAGTCGGACTATATCTCCGAGATCGCGGATTATTTCTCGAAGCGCTGTTATGATACCGATTGTACCGGTCTGCTCGAGCAGGTGAGCATCAACTATTTCGACCCTGTGAGCGATATCCGCACCATGCTCGAACGGTGGCTGAGCGAAGCGGACCAGGTGCCGATCACCGAGCTGCTCGGGCGGCAGCCGCCGCCGAAAGCCCGGAAGGCAGCGCCGTTTCGCAGCTTTTCCGGCCCCGACGCCTGGACGGCGGCGATCGAAGCGTTTTCATCGTATCTGCAGGCGGCTCCCCGCGGCGGGAGGCTGAAGCTGCTGCAGCAGACGGTTCTGCCCACCGCGCAGGCCAGAGCGGCGATCAATCAGCAGCTGACGGCGGCGATCCTGCCGTTTTTGCAGCGGGGCGGCACTGCGATCCGCGTGATGCCGCAGGTTTCCACGCTGACGGCGGAGAGCGAAAACGCGCATCACTGGCTGCAGCTGCTTCTGACAGGGAATCTGCAGCTGTTTGAATATGACGGCCTGCAGGAAAACGCGCTGCAGACCGATCTGATCGTTTTCAGCGGCGTGGCGGCGCTGCAGTCCCTGCGCGCGGCGGGAGAAACGAAGGTTACCGTGCAGCTGACGACGGATCCGTTTGTCGTGGCCGGGCTGGAAACGACGCTGGACACCTATCTGATTGCCTGCCGGCCGGTCAGCAAGATCAACGGGTTTCCGCGGTCGCATAATCCCACGGATCCGAATTTTCCGACGCCGGCGCCGCTGATGCATGTCTATACGTCGCTGCCGCTCTCCTCCGTGCAGGAGAAGGACGAGCAAGACGAGTGGAAGGATCTGGCGCAGTATCCCGAGCTGGCGTTCTTCTGCAAGTGGCAGCGCAGCCGGCTTCTCTCGGAGGTAGAGCGGCGGCCGGTCACGGAGCTGTTTCCGCTGCTGACGGCAGAGGAAGTGCTTGCCGGAAAAGCGCTGCCGGCGGCGGATTTCGCGCAGGAAGCGCAGACACTGCGCTATATGCCGCAGATCTATGCGAGGCAGCTTTCAATCATTCTCAATCTGCTGCGCGCGCAGCCGAACTATCATGTCTGTCTGCTTCCTCCCGGGGAGGCAGAGAGCAATTTCTGCTTTTTCGGTTCGTCGCAGGTGACGCTGTTCCCGCTGCGGAATCTGACCGGCCTGCAGCTGATGACCGTCAGCCACAGCGGCACCGTGCAGGCGCTGCAGCAGAAGTATGCCTCCATCGCGCGCGCGGCGCAGGCGGACGCTTCCTATCGCGCGCGGGTGATCGAAACCCTGGAACAGCGGCGGGCGGAGCTGAAAACGGCCGTTTCTGATGCGGCGGAAGGCGGGAACTGACGCGGACGACACCTTTTGACGCCGACGGACAAAACCGATTGAAACCGGACGGGCGGACTGCAATTCGGATTGCAGCGCGCCCGTTTTTGCGTCCGATGCATTTTAAAATTGCATACCCGGCAGTCGAAAAATATTGAAAAACGATAAATTACATATTGACAAACGATAAAAAGTGTGCTATTTTGAAGAAAAAGAAGCGTCTGGAGGAATTCATATGAAGCGGCATGCTTCCGCAATGGTTTCACTGATCATCTGCATCATCTGCGCGGCGGCGCTGCTGGTGCTGCTCTTTACAATGCCGGACTTTTTCCGCTGGTTTTATCTGATGATGCATGGGCAGGCCGGGTATGCCGGCTCCGTGGTCCGCACGGTGGTGGTCGCCTTCTACTGCTGCGCGCCGTTCGCTGCGGCGGCGCTGGCGATGATGATCGTGATCCTGCGCAATGTGCTGCGCGATCAGCTCTTCATCCGGCAGAATGTGACCTGCTTTCGCTGGATCTCCTGGTGCTGCTATGCGGTGATGGTGATCACGGGCGTCGGGACGGCGTATTATTTCTCGCTCCTTGTCGTCGCCTTTACCATGGGCGTGGTCGGCACGCTTTTGCGCGTGGTGAAAAACATGGTGCAGGCGGCTGTGGAGCTGCAGGAAGAAAACGACCTGACGATCTGAGGAGGTGCGGAAATGATCAATGTGACATTGGACGTCATGCTTGCCAGGCGCAGGATGACCTCCGGTGAACTGGCGCAGGCTGTCGGGATCACCCAGGCGAATCTGTCCATTCTGAAAACGGGCAAGGCGCGGGCGATCCGCTTTTCGACGCTGGACGCGATCTGCCGTGTGCTGGATTGTCAGCCCGCGGATATTCTGACATATCGGGAGGAAGTTTCAGATGGAAAATGAAAAAGAGAAGGCCGCAGGGCTGCAGCCCGTGCCGTTGCAGAATCCCAAGCCGGCCAAAAAGACGCCGCAGTTTACATTTGACCGCAAGGCGCTCGCGCTGGCCGTGCTGGCGGCAATCAGCGGCGTGCTGAGCATTTTCTGGGGTCTCTGGGGCCTTTGCCGGATCGGCTGGGCCATCGCCTTTCTGTTCTATTGGATCTCCGCCACGATCGTGCTGGCCGAGCGCGGCATCCGGCCGGGCGGCTATGCGATCTGCAGCGGGGTGTGCGCGGCGGCGCTTTCCGCCGTGTTTGTGCTCACGGACAATCTGGTCGTCTGCGCGTTTTCATTCCTTGCCATGCTGCTGCTGGTTGTGGTCTGGTTCACCGGACTGCGCGGGCAGAAGGTGCCGGACGGCGACCTGGCGCTGATTCCGCACACCGTGCGGCCGATCACACGCGGCGTCCGGTTTGCGCCGGCGGCGGTGCGCGCCCTGCTTTCGGGCGAGAGCGACCGCAAAAAGCGGGTGGTGCAGGCGCTGGTCGGCGCGCTGTGCGCGGTGCCGGTGCTCGCTGCGGTGCTGCCGCTGCTCATGCGCTCGGATGCGGCCTTTGAAGGGCTGATCGGCGGCATTTTCGTCGATTTCTGGATGCGGTTCCTGCAGCTGATCCTGTCGCTTCTGCTCGCGGCGCTGCTGTTCAGCTTTGCGCTCACGCTGCGGCAGGTGCCGCCGGAGGACCCGGTGAAGCGCGAAAAACGCGGCATCGCAACGCCTGCGCTTGTCGCCTTCCTTGCCGTGCTGAGCGTTTGCTATGTCGCGTATCTGGTTTCGCAGCTGGCCTATTTCTTCAGCGCCTTCTCCGGGATTCTGCCGGAGGACTATACCTTCAGCTTTGCGGAATATGCGCGGCGCGGTTTCTTTGAGCTGTGCGCGATTGCGGCGATCAATCTCTGCGTGATGTTTGTCACGGTCATTTTTGCGCGGGGCGAACGCCCGCCGCTGGCCGTGCGCATTCTGAATTGCTTCATCGGCTTGTTTACGCTTCTGCTGATCGCGACCGCGCTGTCCAAGATGGTGCTGTATATCCGCCATTACGGCATGACCGTGCTGCGCGTGGGCACCGGCGCGTTTATGATCCTGCTTGCCGTGACCTTCGTCGCGATGCTGCTGCGCTGCTTCCTGCCGCGGGTGCGGGTGCTGCAGACCGCGCTGCTGGCGGCGGGTGTGCTCCTGCTCGTGCTCGGCGCGGGAGATATGAACACGCGCATTGCCAATTACAACTGCGATGCGTATCAGACCGGGAAGCTCGCGAGCGTGGATGTGGAGTATCTGGCTTCGCTGGATGCCGCCGGCGTGCCCGCGCTGATCCGGCTGACGGAGGATCCGAAGGTGGCCGATGAGGCGAAGATCCGGCTGATGGAGTTCGTGGAGATGCAGTCGGACGGCACCTATTCCGAAAGCGGAGTATTTCAGCGGACGGGGTGGCTTGAGCAGCGGTTTTACGCAAAGAACCTGCCGCTGATCCGCGCGCAGCGTGCGGCGGACGCCTATCTCGCGGCGCATCCGGATTTCATGAAGGAGGCGCACGCGCTCCGGGACGCGAAGATGCTCGAGGAGAACGGCGGCGGCCGGGGCGGCGATCTCTGCGCGCCGGAAAACGTGGGTGAATGGGTGCTGTCGGACGCCAACGATCTGATGGCGGTGCAGGACGTGTTCGGTACGGCCGAGGCGAGCCTCTTCCTGCGCTCGGACGATACGTTTTATCTGCAGTTCGGCCCGGACTTCACCGGCACGGGCAGTTATGCGTTCAACCAGTATGGGGAAGAGATCGCAGCCTTTTTCAATACCGCAAAGGAGAATACCCTCTACAGCCTGCAGCTGGACTTGCTGGCGAACGGCGAGCTTGCCATGCAGTGGGAGGAGCTCAGCGTCACGCTTTACTGGCAGCGGGCGGAGGATAAATAAAAAGGGGAAATGAGAATGAAAAACCTGAAAAAAGCGCTTGCGGTGCTGCTCTGCATGCTTGTGCTGTTCAGTCCGGCGACGGTCTTTGCCGTTGCGCAGGACCTGACGGTGGAAGATGCGTATCTTTCCCTGGAGATCGTATTCGACAAAGAGACCTACGGCCTGTTCGACGACGTGAATGCGACAGTCACAGTCACAAACCATTCCGACCGGCCGTTGGGCAACGTCGAGATCACGACCCGATCCGATACGCTGGAAACGAGCTACGCAAAGGACTGGACCCGGGTGATTCATTTGCTCGACTGCGGGGCCTCCGAAACGCTTGCTCTGTGCTGGCGTCTTTCCGCCCGGTCGGACGAGCTCGGCTTTTTCCCCCGCCTTTTGCTGCGGCTGTACAACATGTTCGGCGGTTTCAGACGGCTGTTTTCTCGTCTCGGCGGCACGAAGGTGACGAAGAATGCCGACGGTACCTGGACCGCGCAGGTGGATTTCGGCCTGTTCGGGGAGCAGGCGCTGACCTTCCGCGCCGGATATGTGGCGTATGAAACGGATACGGAATCCATCGCGTCGACCGTCGCGCTTTTTAACAGCGTCAACCGGGAGAATCTGCAGATCCCGCTGGCGGTTCCGTCTTTTGTGCAGGGCAGCGTGAAGATGAACGGGGAAGCATATGAATTGCCGGAAACTCTGGAAACGGACGCGATCCGGGCGCTGACAGTCAGCGCGATTCGCACGGGTCTGGAGATGAAGGACGCCGCGCTTTCACCGGCGGCGGTGCGCGGGGCGGCGATTACAGAAGAGGAAGAAGGCGTTGCGCAGATCGATCTGCTGCTTTGGGAAGTGTCGGAGGGCTTTGACGCAACGATGGAGAACGGCGGCGCTGCAGCGCAGGGCGTCTGGACGTTCGGCAATCTCAGCGCCGTTTTTGACGAGCTGGGGATCACGGTGCTGTCCGGCGCGGAGACGATCTCGATGACCTATCCGCGGCAGATGGTGGCGTTCGGGTACGCCGACGGAACGGCGTTTATGGACGGCAGAAGCGATCAGGCGATCCTGCGCATCGGCGACGCGCAGCTTGAAGTGAACGGGCAGACCGTTGCGGTGAAGGAGTTTGAAGCCGCGCTGCAGTTCGGCTTCTTCCTCCTTGACCCCACAATCTTTGAAGACTGAGCCGCACCGGACGGAATAATGACAGAATCAAAAAGGACGAAGCGCGCAGCTTCGTCCTTTTTACAACAAATTTTCCGGAAACAATTGGTCAAGCGCGACGTTCAATGCCCGTCGAAAGAACACCAGCTCAATATCGGTCAGAAACCGTTGGCCGGATTCGATGCGCTGGACGGCGTTTTTGTCGATATCCAGCCCGATGAGCTGGAGCCGATCTGCCAGCGCGCGCTGCGAGAGGCCGGCCGCCTTTCGCAGGGCGGCGATCCGCAAGCCGCAGTAATTGTTGCGCCCGTCCGGCGTTTTATTGATAAACATACAATCCCTGATTTCATTATATTTGACATTTACTACTTGTCAACAATGAAATTGTATGCTATAATTCTCTGCGATATGACATTCACCGAATGTCATATCGCAGAAAGATTTCAAATGACATCATCGAAAAGGAGGGGGAGTCATTCCGTAGACGACGTTGGAAACGACGTTAATCTTTGCTTTTTTGGGACTTAAAAATGAAAGGAGTCATAACCATGTCAGTTTGCAAAAAATTCATTTCAGTTTTCCTTGCGCTCTCATTGTTGACGGGATTTGGACTATTGAATTGTTCAACGATCGTTGCTTATGCGGAAGAAGAAAGCATTGACCAGGAGATTTCGCCGTTTGATTCGGATATGTCCGACCCTTATAATCCGGTTTATTACGATGAAAATGGAAACGAAGTCGATATGGCAGCGCTCAAAGCCGAGCTTGGTGTTGGAAATCCCGATCCCGGCCCGGTTAGCCTGCCGGAATCTTATGACGCCAGAAACGATCATCTGATAACAAATGTTAAACACCAGGGCAATTATGGTACCTGCTGGGCGCACGCCACGATGAGCTGCCTTGAAGCGGACGCAATAAAAAAAGGCTATTATACAGAGAGCAACGCCGATTTTTCGGAAGCGCATCTTGCGTGGTTTGAAAAAAACCCTGTTGATTCGATTACTGGCACAAGCGCGAACGACGGTAACAACAATACGGTCGTGTCAAACATCTGGAAAACGGGCGCATTTAACATAGGAGGATACAGCTATTCTGCCATTGCAACTCTCTCCCGCATGGAGGGCGTTGCGCTTGAGCGGGATTATCCATATAATGATGTAAAAAACCATTCCGACAATCTTTACTCTGACAATCAAAGGTATGATACCGGGTCGGGGCTGATTGCTGATTCAATGGTTGCATTGGAAGGGCAGAAGGAAATAAAACAGTGGATAAAGGATCACGGAGCAGCTTTTTGCGGCTACAACAGCAGTTCATCAACCATGAATGGGAACGCATATTATACCAAATCAAACAAAATCACCCATGCAGTTACGATCGTGGGCTGGGACGATAATTATTCCGTGAATAATTTTAAAGCCGGAAACCGTCCTTCCAATAACGGTGCCTGGCTGGTAAAAAATAGTTGGGGAACCGACTGGTGCGATAACGGTTATTTTTGGATGTCCTATGAAACGACACCTGCATATTATTTTGGCTTTACTGTCAGCAAAAGCGAAGGAATAAAAAACAATTATACTTATAACGGAGTCCGAGCGGATGTATATGAAGTGAAAGTGCCTTCAAACTGGCTGACCGCAAATGTTTTTGAAGCAAAAGGAAATGAAAAGCTTTCAAAAGTATCGTTTTACACCGGCCAGAGAAATCTGGATGTTGATATCAAAATCTATAAGCTGGAAAAGGGGTTCCGTGCCCCTATATCTGGGAATCTGGTTTATATGGCGTCTGAAACATACCGCAACGAAGGTTATCACACCGTGAATCTGAACAAAAAAATCGAATTGGCGCAGGGACAGCTTTTTTCGGTTGTTATTGAGTATAACACATCAGCAGCCAAGATGATTATTAAATGTGAATCACCAAAAGGCGACAGTCGCTTTGTTTCTAAAAAAGGCGAGAGCTGGTTCGGATATGGCGGCGATTGGATTGATACAAGTGTGCTGGGCTATGGCAACAATTACATAAACGCGATTACGGAATCATCTTCCGGTTCGTCAACGCCTGCTGAACAGCCGGGTGTATCGGCGTCTCCTTCAAACGTAACAATTGAAAAAGGTGAGACGAAATCCATATGCGTTGCGTTTTCACCGTGGAAAACCGGCAATTATAATGTTCACACCGAGTGGGCCGAAGAAGAGATCATTTCGTGTGAGTATGAGCCGGCGATCAGCGGCCTCAGCAGCAGCGTGTTCTATAACGGAGTTGCCAAGCTCAACATCAAGGGACTGAAAGCAGGAACAGCTGAAATAAAAATAAAACTTCTCGACCCTGCTTCTTCGGGCGCTGTTTTGGACACGTTCAGCGTTCATGTCACCGTTAAAAACAAAGCAGACTATGGTAGTATAAAGGTTTCAATCAGAGAGCCGGCTACAACCAATATCCTCAAGGGTATGGACACGCTGCGCCTTCATGCGACTGCCGAGAATCTTCCGGCAGGCGCCGAATTGGCATGGGCCTTTGATGGGAATATACTTAGCGGCGAATGCGTTGACTGCATGGTAAACGGACATCCGGATAATTGCCATTGTTTATATCTTGAAGGGAAAAATCAAGGAACGGTGACTGTTTATTGCGTTGCAGTAGATGCAAACGGAAACTTCTTAATGTTCAACGGGAATGAGATATATGATAGTGTTGAAATCACCGTCACATCACCTGGGTTCTTAATTCGCATTATCGACTTTTTCTTAAAACTGTTCGGAAGTAAATATGGAATCGACTATGATGCGTAAATGGTAATGCCTGAAAAGCGGTCCGGTTTTTCGCTGAACTGAAAGCGAGTTTGAGGATTCAAACCACAATTACAAGAAGTGATTGCTTGGTTGCCGAGGACTGCCTGGAGTCTTTTCAGCAAGAGGAACAAAGATTCAATGACGAATGCATTGCGAGAAACGAAACAATTAACCCTATAAAAAACAACGATATACTAAAGCGCGCCGTCTGCATTTTGCAGGCGGCGTATTTCGGATAAACATATTCGATGTTTTTGGAACTCGTTCATTAAAAAGGCGTCGTTCAGATCTCGATCTGATAATCCGCCATCTGGCCGACGGAATCCCACAGGCGGTCAGCTTTTTTGACCCAGGCGGGGAAGCCTGCCGGATTTGCGGGGTAGCGCGCGTAATGCAGCAGCACGCGCACGGCCTTGACGCCGCCGAGGAGCATGCCGCCGATTTCAGCCGGCTTGATGTTGCCCGTCGCGAGCCCATAGAGGATGAAAAACACGGCCTTCGCGATCTCGCCCGGGCCGATGCCGCTGCTGCCGCCGACCGCGCCGATGATCTTCTTGCTGAAGATCGCGTCGTGCGCGTAGAGGAAATCGTTCATCTTGATCGAATGGCTCACCGCCCGCGCAAACGCGGCGAGCACCATGGCGAATTCTTTGCCCTGCCCGTCGTTGTAGCGCTTGTTGATCGGCCAGAGCGCGTCGCGCGTGGGGTAAGCGCCGCCCTGCATGGCGGCGGCAGCGACGTCTGCGGCGATCTCCTCAAGCGCAAGCGCCGCCGTGGTGCCCTCGCCGTTGTTGGGCTTGGTCAGGCAGGCCGCGTCCCCCATGGCGATGAAGCCGTCCGCGACAAAGGAATACAGCGCGCGGTGATAAGGCGTTGTTCCCAATTCCTCCCGCACCACGCGGTAGGGCGGCGTTTTGACGTTTTTGCAGAACAGCTGATAGAATTTTTCGCCGACCTCAAAGCTGCAGCTCGAGCCGACGCCGAGGATCGCATCCGCGGAGGGATCCGACGGCGCAATCCAGATTTTATAAAAGAGATAAAACTGCGATTTGAGCCAGCGTTCCATCGGCTCCTCAAATTTGATATAGCGCAGCTTGACGAAAAAGACGTCCCGCGCCGTGAGCGCGAATTTTTCGATGCCGTAAGTATCCGGCAGCGAGCGGCGCACAACCGCCTGTTTGCCGGAGCAGTCCGCGAGCAGCCGGCAGCCGACCTGTTTGGATTCGCCCGCGTGGGTGAAGCGCACGCCGCAGATCCGCCCGCTTTCGTAAAGCGCGGCGTCATAGCAGGCGTCGTAGAGGAGTTCCGCCCCCGCTTCCTGCGCCCAGGCGTCCATGCGCAGCATATAGCCGTTTTTGTGCATGCCGATCACGTCGGTTTTGCCCGGCTTCGGATGCTGCCCGTAGGGGGAATATTGCGTATCGTCCGTGAAGGCGAAGCAGTAAACGCCGTCGCCCGGCTGCACCTGCGGCAGACCGTAGCGCGCCATCTCCGCCCGGCCCATATGAAAAACGTCATACTCACGGCTGAGCGTTTCCGGCGTTTCTTTTTCCAGCACAAGCACGGAAAATCCCCGTTCGGCCATTTTGCGCGCGAAATACGCGCCGGCCGAGGAAGCGCCGACAATGACGACGTCATAGAGTTCTTTCATACGATCTCCCTCCCTTTCCCTGACATTGTACAGCGATTTGTATATTTTTACAAGAGCATCTTGCAATTCACTCAAAAAAATGTTTTAATAAAACATATAGAAAGGGGAGGGAAACTTTGAAGAAACTGTTGTCCGTTCTGCTTGCGGCGGTGATCGCGTTCGGCTCGGCCTGCGCGGCGTTTGCGCTGATCCAGTTTCCCGTAACGATTGAGGGGGAGCTGTCCGACTACCCGGTCGTGGTCGTGCCGGGCTACATCGGCGCGCGGCTCTATTACGGCGATGATCCGGCAACGGCGGACTGCGCCTGGAGCGGCTTCAATGTCGACGAGCTGCTGCCGAACGTGCTGCATCGGATCGTGGAGATCGCGGGCGGCGCGGCGGTAATGCCCTTTGACGACGCGGCGCATATCGCAAGCGCGGTCGTCCGCAGTCTGCGCGACACCTGGCCCTATCTCGCCTGCAATCCGGATGGTTCAAGCGTCTATCCGCTGCGCGTGTATTCGGAGGACGCGGCGGTGACGAACGACGCCGCCCTGCGCGCGGCCGGGCAGGAGGCGCTGATTCACGAGGTGGAGATTTCCGCCACGCTCGCCGGCATGATCGGTGAAGAGAATATTTACAGCTTCAACACGGACTGGCGCATGGGCGCGGAATACTGCGCCAACCGCCTGGCGGCCTATATCGATTCCGTGAAGGCGCACAGCGGCAAGGAAAAAGTCAATATTTTTGCGCTCAGCCACGGCGGGCAGGTGACCGCGACCTATCTTGCCCTCTACGGCGACCGGGGCGATGCGGACAACGTCGTGCTGTCCTCTCCGGCCATCGGCGGCGCGGGCATCGCCTATGATCTGCTCGCGCAGCAGGTGCAGTTTGACGAGCAGACGCTGATCAAGCTCATCGAGGTCGGCACCTTCACCGAGGAGGATTATGAGTGGCTGGTCAAGGCGATCAACCTCGGCTTCATTGACAAGATCCTCAACGCGATGGTCAACGACCTTGCGCATTCCCTCGGCTACTGGGGCAGCATCTGGGATTTCATTCCGATCGAGCATTATGAAGAGATGAAAACGAAGTATCTCAGCGATCCGGCCAGCGCGCCGCTGGTGGCGCAGAGCGACCGCTTCCATTATGAGATCCTGCCGACGATCGGCGAAAAGCTGCGCGCCTGCAACGAGAACGGGATGCATATTTCCATCGTCACCGGCAGCGGCAACCGTGTTGTGACCGGCATGAACGTGAATTCCGACGGCATCATCCCGACCTCCTGCGCCACCGGCGCCGTCTGCGCGCCTTACGGCGAGCGCTTTGCCGACGGCTACACCCCGGCAGAGTATCTTTCCCCGACCATGGAGATCGACGCCTCCACCTGCTATCTGCCGGACAACACCTGGTTCTCCGACGGCAACTTCCACGCCTGGACCTACTGGACGCCCTGCACGCGCACGCTGTTTCTGGACCTGCTGCTGACGGACCGCATCCGCGATATCCACACGGATCCGCGCTATCCGCAGTTCCTGACCTCGGATCATGTGTCCTACGCCGTGGATTTCAGCTTTGACGGCGTGCCGCACGGCATGGCCGGCGGCGGCAGCGTGACCGTGCGCAACACCTGCGACAAGGCGACCGTGCGCATCACCGGGCTCTACGCCAAGGAGGCGCCGCTTGCGTTCCGGCTCGGCGCCGGCGTGTCCCTCGCGCCGGGCGAAAGCGTTTCGATTCCGTTCACCGGCACGCTGCCGGAGGGGGCGCGCACCGTGCTGCACCTGACGGTCTGCTACGCGATGAATAATATCACGCCGCTGAATTTCCGCACCAAGGGCTTTGCCGTGGCGGGGGAGGACGCGGCCGATGCGGCGGGCACCGTCGCTGTGAATGCCCTCCCGTTCCCGGACGGCGTGGACCGTCTGCTCACGCGGCTGGGCGTGCGAGATCTGTTGGCAATGCTGCTCATGCAGCTGATTTCACTGGTGCGCACCCTGCGCGCCGGCATATAACGAAACAACAACAAGAAAGAGGGTAGGACATGAAAAAAGAGTATGATGTCATTGTCATCGGCGCAGGCAACGGCGGATTGACAGCCGCCGCCAACTGCGCGAAAGCCGGGCTTTCGACCCTGCTGCTCGAGCGGCACAATCTGCCCGGCGGCTCCGCCTCCTCCTTCGTGCGCGGCCGGTTTGAATTTGAAACCGCGCTGCACGAGCTGTGCAACATCGGCAATCCCGAAAAAGAGGGCTCGCTGGACTATATGTTCCGGCAGCTCGGCGCGGAGATCGACTGGATCAACGAGGACACCACCTTCCGTCTGGTCGTGCCGGCGAAGGAAGGCGATCCCGACGCGTTCCTCAATGAGGACGGCGTTTGGGTTACCGTGGACGCCCGGATGCCCGCGAGCTTCGAGGCGTTTTCGCGCAAGCTCGACGAGCTGGTGCCCGGCTCCTATGAGAGCGCGATCAAGGCATTTAAGCTCTCCGCGAAAATGTACGACGCGCTGGATAAGCTCGGCGGGCTCGAAAAAGGCGAGTTCGGCGGTCTGCCGCAGCTGGTGGCGGCCGTGCCGGATTTCATGCGCATGACCTCGCACACACTCAACGAGGGGCTGGACGCGCTCGGCATGCCGAAGAAGGCGCAGGATATTTTCTCCACCTACTGGAGCTATATGGGCGTGCCCGGCGGGCAGTTCGATCTGCTTTATTACATGACCGTGCTGCACAGCTACGTCGATGAGGGCGCGGGCATGCCCCGCCTGCGCAGTCATGTGCTGAGCCTCGCGCTCGACAAGGCGATCCGTGATTACGGCGGAGAGATCTGGTATCACTCCGAGGTCACGGAGGTGATCATGCGCAACGGCAAACCCGCCGGCGTCGTGGTCAACGGCAACCGGAAGGTTTGGGCAAAGCGCTTCATCTGCAACGCCGCGCCCGGCACAGTCTGGAACGAGCTGCTCGCGCCGCAGTATGTGCCAGAGAAGCAGCTGCGCATGGAGAGCGCCAGAACCACCGCCGCCGTGCTGACCACCGTTTATCTCGGCATGAACAAAACCAAGGAGGAGCTGGGCTTCAAGGATTATTCGATTTTCATTGCCCCGGCCCCGGAATCCGACAAGCAGTATCAGGCCGTCGTGGAGAAGGGCTTTTTCAGCGGCTACTGCATCATCAACTGCCTGAACCATGTGATCCCGGACTGCACCCCGCCCGGCACCAGTCAGCTGTTCCTGACGACGATGACCTTCGGCGACGTGATGAAGGACGTCAAGCCCGAGGATTACAAGAAACTGAAAACGAAAGTCGCAAAGGAAATGATCGAAACCTGCGAGCGCGCGCTGAATATGGAGATCCGGCCCTATATCGAGGAGATCGAGATTGCCCTGCCGCCGACGTTTTCGCGTTATCTGAATACCCCGCAGGGCACGCCCTACGGCTATATGCTCAACCTTTGGGACAGTCTGATCCCCCGCACGGTGCAGTTTGACAAGGATCAGCCGTTTGAGAATTTCATTTTCTGCGGCGCTTCGCAGGAGCGCGGCGACGGCTACGGCTGCGCCTATTATACAGGTGAAAAAGCTGCCAAGCTGACGATCGCAGCGCTGGAAAAGGAGGGGAAATAAGATGGCAAGCCCGATCAAATCCCTGCAGATGAAGGACTTTCTTTCACTGCTGCCCAATCGGCAAAAGCAGTTTGCGGCAGCGCCCGAGGCGTCGCTGCCGGTCGCGGATTCCGCCCGCGTGCTGGCAAAGGCGCTGCATCCGAAGCGCCAGTATCTGACGGTCGCTGCCGTGACCGAGCGCGCGCCGGACTGCAAGAGCTTCACCCTGGTGCCCGAT
>JAFZNN010000044.1 GCA_017550895.1 Clostridia bacterium | reverse complement strand
GCCGCGCATGCTGATCGCCTTCCTGGAGAACAACCTGCAGGCCGACGGCACCGTGCGCATCCCCGAGGCGCTGAGGATGTATATGGGCGGAAAAGAGAAGCTGGAACGGTAAATCGGCATTCGCGTGGCAACCCGATACTCTGCAATAGACTGGAGGGAATTTTGTGAAGAAGATTTTCGTAGCGATCCTGGTTCTGATTCTGTCGCTCGGCGCGGTTGCGCTCGCGGACGTTGCCATCGACGAAACCAACTTTCCGGAAGAAGCATTCCGCACATATGTGGCGGAAAACTTCGACGAGGATAAGGACGGTGCGCTCAGCGACACGGAGCTCAGCAAAGCAACTACGATTAGATTGACAAACCACAGTTATCCGGAATCCAACGGCATTACGTCGCTCAAGGGCGTGGAACTTTTCTACAATCTGAGAAGCCTTGAATGCGGCTACAACAGCCTTACCAGCCTTGATGTGACGCATTGTTCTTTGCTTACCGAGCTGCTGTGCCATGGCAACAACCTGACCAGCCTCGATCTCAGCCAAAACTCTAGGCTCCGGCGGCTGGAAGCTCAAGAAAACCGGAATTTGGCAACAGTCGATCTGAGCCATAATCCCGAACTGTGGTTCCTGGCTGTCAGTTCTACTGGCATATCCAGCATTGATTTGAGCAGACTTTCTGAACTGAAATACCTTTATATCGGAAATACTGACCTGACCAAGCTCGATGTCAGCAAAAACACCAATCTGGTCAAGATCGAATGTTACATGAATCAGCTTACCCAGCTCGATGTTAGCAAAAACCCTGCCTTGGAGGAGCTTCGCTGCTTCGATAACGCCGAGGGCTTCAAGCTCATCGTCACTGCCGACAGCTACGCGCTGAATTACGCGATAGAAAACGGCATTCCCTATGAAATCGTCGGGGACACCGCGGCCGCCTGCCAGCACGCGAACGTCTCGCACTCTGGATTCCTGAATGTACAGTCGTATGTTGACAACGGCGACGGAACCCACACCGAAACGGGCGTTTTATACGACATCGTAAAATGCCTGGACTGCGGCGAGGTCGTTGACCGCATCGTTCAGAACGAAAACTATTCGCAGATTGAAAACCATTATTTCCGCGGAGACAGCAACACCTGCGTATGCGGCTATTCGGTCGAATGCGCCCATGAGAACACACACGTCGACGATTCCTACATCTCCTATGATCATTTCGTCGACAACAACGACGGCGAAACCCACACCATGGTCGGCCACCGCATGCACCGCGTGATCTGCGACGACTGCGGCAAGTTGCTCGTGAACGAATCCATAGACGACAACGCTACCGAGATTCAGCCCCACGGCTACCTCGACGGCGACACCTGCTTCCGCTGCGGCCATGTGAAGGGCAGCGTTCCCGCCCCCACCCCCGACGATCCCACCCTCGGCGCGGATTACGCGGGCTATACCACCGTGGGCGGCGTGCCGGTGCTGTGGAACAACGGCCAGATCGACGCGGCCGCCGAGGGCCTCACCCGCGACGCGGCGCACCCCGACGACTGGTATTACTGCTCCGCGGGCGTCGTCCACACCGAAGTGACCAGCGTCGTGCTGTACGACGGCGCGTGGTTCTACGTGAAGGACGGCAAGCTCGACACCACCTTCGTCGGCATCGTGGATTACGACGGCGGGCGATTCCTCATTGCCGCCGGCCGCATCCTGACGGAAGTCAACGGCCTCAATCAGGATCCCGACACCGGCGCGTGGTATTACTACGCGGGCGGCCAGATACAGACCCAGTACACCGGCCTCGCCCAGTACGACGGCGCGTGGTTCTACATCGTCGAAGGCAGGCTTGACGAGGATTTCACCGGCGATGTTGAGTACGACGGCGCGACCTTCCACGTGACCAACGGCATGCTCGACCTGTAATCCTTTCGTGAGCGTACACAACAGCCGGCAGACGGAATTGCTCCCGCCTGCCGGCTTTGCTTTCATATGGATTCGATGCTCACGCTGAACGTCCTCTCCCCGCCGGCGTCCAGCGACTGAATGCCCGTCTTGTGCTCGATCTGGCCGTCCGCGTCCACGGGATCGTCAACGCCCAGCCATGGCTCGACGCACACGTATTTGAGATCGCCGTACGCCTCGCCGCGCGACCACACGCCCAGCCACGGCACTTCGTCGAAGCGCACGCGCACATTCGGTCCCTTTCGGCGCAGCAGGGTGAGCTCCGTCACGCCGGGCCGCTCGAATATGAGCGCGTCGTTGTTGAACAGCGAGGATTTGAGCGTCAGGCAACCGTCCTCCAACGGCAGCGCCGTCTCTTCGGGAAGCAGCAGATGGCTCCCCTTCTCAAGCTGGCGATACGCCAGACAATCCGGGCCGAAACGCAGCCTGTCGCCCTCGCGGCAGAGAAGGCCCGGATGCGCGCCGAGGGAATAATACATCACGCCTTCGCTGCGATTGACCACGCGGCAAGTCACGTCCAGCCGCCTGCCGGACAGAACATATTCGATCGCCAGCTCGAACCGCCAGGGATACACCGCCAGCGTCTCCGGCGTGTCGCGCAGCACAAACCGCAGGCTCGACTCCG
>JAFZNN010000043.1 GCA_017550895.1 Clostridia bacterium | reverse complement strand
TCCAGCGCATCAAAGCGCAGACGGAAGGCGAGTGATCCGGCGTTGAAAAAAGGCCGCGCCGCCGTCGGGACTTGCAAGCGCGCAGTGAAACGGAATCTGCTGTCGTTCAAAAGGAAATCTGTCTTCGCTCTTGCATTTTTTGTGAAAATGCGTTATAATAAATCTGCAAATCATGACAGCTCTGCCTGCGAATTTGCAGGTTTCACACTTCAGATCAATATGAAAGGAGGGAATCGGCAATGCTCGAACCGATCATGTCTTTCTTTGACGGCATGCTGGACGTTATTTCTTCGTTCTTTGTCAGCATTTTGTTCCTGTTCAACTGATGATAACCGATTGACCTCTTCGGCCCGCGTCTGCGTGATGCGGGCCGTTTCTCATGCGGTGAAAAAACCGGCCGAAAATCCGGCGGAATTGTTGCAACTTCCGCGTGAATGTGTTATAATTCTCCTATCAATTCCAAAAGGAGCTGAACGCAATGAAAAAACGAATCCGCGCCGGACTTGCCGTCCTGCTTTGCGCCGTGCTTTTGCTGCCTTCGCTTGCGGGTGCAGCCGCCGCGATCGACGCGCAGGCGGATTACACGATCGTTTCGCCCTATGCCGACGTCGTCTGGTCGGGCGACGGCGCCTGGGGCGCATACAAGGGCAACCTGCACACGCATTCCTTTGTCAGCGACGCGCAGGTTGACTATCGCGACATGATTCTGGAATATTATAATCAGGGCTTTGATTTTCTTGCCATGACCGATCACGGCGTCACAGGCAAGCCCTGGAACGAAAAGCCGACGGCGCTTCCGCTGTATCTCTATCAGCGCATCATCGGCAATAACGTGCATTATTTCACGGATGAGGAATTCGCGGCGCTGCAGAGCGGCGATTATCCCGTGGATGGGCAGGCGCGCGGGCGCGGGATGACCTGCATCACCGGCGGCAACGAGCTCAACGCGCTGACCATCACGAAGGATCACGTCAACGCGATTTTCCTGCCGCCGAACGCGGGCGACAATTATCTCGGCTATGAAAACGATTATGAGGGCGCCGTGCGTCTTGCAAATCATTACGGCGCGCCGTGCTTCATCAACCACCCCGGCGACTGGCTCAACAGCAACTCCGATCGCGCGAATTGCTCCGACCCGGAAAAGATCGCCTATTTTGCGGACATCCTGCTGCGCTATGACAATTGCCTGGGCATGGAGGTCTTCAACGAGCACAACGGCACCACCGGCTATGACCGCGACACCTGGGACAACCTGCTGATGGCCTGCCTGCCTTACGGCAAGCGCGTGATCGGCTTCTCCAACGGCGACACGCATTATCTGCGGGATGTGGATTCCTCCTTCTCCGTATTCATGATGGAGGAAAACACGGCCGAAAAGGTCAAGGAAACCATGCAGTCCGGCGCGTTCTTCATGGTGACGCGCTGCATCCGCGCGGACACAGAGAAATTCGGCCCGGCGGAGAGCCTGGACGTGCGCGATACGGATCTGCCGATTCCGATGTTCACCGACATTCGCGTGGACGGGCACAAGGTGACGGTCAAATATGAAAACGCAAACGATCTGCGCTGGGTGGCGAACGGAAATGTCATCGCCAGGGAAGCAGTGGACGGCGCGGGTGAATATACGCTCGACCTTGACGCGATCGACGGCGCGGAGGACTTCCTCTACATCCGCTGCCAGCTGATGGGCGAGGGCGGCATCACGCTCACGCAGGCGTTCACGATCGACGACGGCAGCACGCCGGCAACCTATGTGCGCGATGAATCCTCCGCCGCCACGGCAAAGCGGCTCTCCAACCAGTTCTTCAGCCTGCGTTTCTTTGTGATCCTCAAGCTGCTCTGGGATCTGATTGCCGACAGATAAATCACCGAATGAAAGAAAGCGTCGACGCCCGGCAAAACTGCCTGACGTCGGCGCTTTTTTGATTGATAACAATGGTCAGAACGCTTCAACGGCGGCCTTTTCAGCAGCCAACGCGCGTTTGTAATCGGCAAGGAAGGCCTGATAGCCTGCGACCTGCGCCGGATCGGGATCGACCGTCACTGCGTCCTGCGCTGCAAAGACCTGCGCGTCGAGGTAATCCTCAAGCGTCTGACCGCCGCCGTTTTTCATAAACGCGGCCAGGATCGCCATACCCCACGGGCCGCCCTCGCCGGCGGTCTTCATGACGGAAACCGGCGTATTCAGCGCGGCGGCCATGACGGTCTGGCCGGCCAGCGGCGCCTTGAAATAGCCGCCGTGCCCGAGCAGACGGTCG
>JAFZNN010000042.1 GCA_017550895.1 Clostridia bacterium | reverse complement strand
TAGGAGTTTTAACCGATTGATGCAAGCAATAGACCAGGCCATCGGCCTGGTCTATTGCTTGATTGGAGGTCGAGGTGACCCCGAGGCACTCTGAGAGTGCCGGGCGGCCGCCCTGAGCGCCGCCGGGGGCGGAAACAGCGAAGGGCGGCCGGCGCAGCGGTCGAAAAGCGCAAGGGGGCAGCGTCCCCCGCAGCGATTTTCGGGAACCGCAAGAGGGCCGCGAAGCGGTTCAAGTCCTTCTGCCCCTGCCAAGAAAGCACGGATCGCTTTAGCGGTTCGTGCTTTTTTCAATGCAGAAGGACTTGAAGGACGAGCGGTACAGAGCAACAGTCCGGTGGACTGTTGCGACCGCGAGCGACCAAGCGCCCGCAGGCGCGCGAATCAAGTCCTTCTGCCCCTGCCATGAAAAAACCTCGTCGAAAGACGAGGCTTTTTCAACGGTATAAATCCACTTGCGTGGATTTGTGATATACGCTTCGCGTGTAATATTCGCCTGCGGCGAGTGATATGCCTGTGGGCGTGGGTGGATTTATATCATATCACATTCGGCGCAAGCTGAATATATCATAATTTGCGTCAGCAAATTATATCACATCTCGTGCTAGCGAGATATATCACGAAAAATATTTTTGGTTTAAATTCATCTGTCAAATAAACAAATCCAATTCTATATATGCCTTAAAAGCATTAGAACATAAGTGTTTCACGGCATTTTCTTTTTGCTTTGTTTACTGCAACAATCATTCCAAACATAAATTATTAAGATTGATCCATTTATTTGATTATAAGTGCTATTGTTTTTATTGCCTATTATGAATCATTATTGACTTTTATTCTCATAATATTAAGAGGAATCTTTCCTGTTTTTTCATGATATTCATAATCATCAGTAAAATCATAATCATCTGAATACTTAGTACTTTCGTATATAATATATAACCATTCCTTATCCTCAGGAAGATATAGATTTAGTTTAGGTAATTCTGTTGAATCAATGTCAATTGATGTTTTAGTTCCTTTATAATATAAAGTATAATATGTATTAGTTGTAAAATGAGCTGGCTTGTCAATAAATTCTCCACCATACCAACCATATGTTCCTTCGTCATATCCATGCGTCGTTGTTTCCGATATTGCAAAATCTCCATAATAATAAACCTTTGTTGTGTCTGTAAAACTCTCCGTCCTACTGTAAACACTGTTACCATCACTGGCATTATTAAACTTCCCTGAGACTTCCTTTTGCTCTGAAGATGGCTGAGGAATCGCATTGGGATTCTCGGTGTAATATCCTTTAGAATTCAATGTATATTTTGATGTATCGGTAAATCTATCTTTATATTCATTATAAAAATCATTGTTAATGACAAAATATTTAGCTTCAATATCGCTAAAAGAATAAGTGTGTTCACTTTTAAATGAAAATGTGAGATAGTCTTCAAGCATTGATAACCCGTAAATCAATTTGTCAAATGAATATTTTTGAACATATTCATTCATAAAATCTGCCGTAATCTCAGAGTAAATATTATCCGTATATTTGAAACTAGATTCTTTTAAGCCAAGTTTTTCTCCGAAATATGCGAGCTGATTATCTATTTCTTCAAATTCATAATCACTATCACTATACCAAAAATATTTACTTCTTTCTTCAGACCATTCAACGCCCTGATTAAAATTTACTATTGCTCTTTTTATTTTACTGCTTTTGCTATTGTAAAATAGAAAAATCATGAAAACTATCAAAACAATAGAAGATATAATAATTCCAATCATTATTGCCTTGCTTTTGCTTGTCCGAAATAATGCCGAATTCTTATCATTTGTATTTTCCATAAATAATCTCCTCTTGTGAATGATTTCATATTCATTATATCTTGTATATTCGAAATCGTCAAGAGTGAAAGGTGGAGTTTTGATACACGATTCCATCTTGACGTTTTGCTTTGTCTGCTGTTTCAATCGTTACGTTCGTGACTAGTAATCATACATCAACACTGTATTCTTGCATCATACAGATTCTAATCTGTACAAACAGAATCTCAAATCAGGCGGTGCGTTGTAAATTACAAACCAACGCAGGAGCATTATTTAAAAACTAAAGCCGCATTTGACGAAATGGTTCAGGGCGTATGGGGGCAGGGCAAAAGGTATGTGCTATATTCCGTAAGAATCATTCAATCATCGCTTCAACCGCAGCCTTTGAAACTGCGATTGGGGCGATTTCATAATAATTATAGTATTTGATATAAGCTCAGCCGCCCGGATCGCTCCGAGCGGCTGTATGTATTCTTAGTGAATGATGTCTTAAATCAGCTGCAGCAGATCCGTCACAAGGGCGTGGAAGCGGTCCGAAACGAAGGTCAGCACGTCGCGGATAAAGTCGAGGATCAGTTCGAGCGCGCTCTTCTGCTCCTGCGGACCTTCCGGCGGATCGATGGAGACGGTCGGCGGATCGTCCGCATTATTGGACGGCCTCTGGTCGATGGCGTCACAGTATGCGAGATAGGCTTCGTCTGATTGCAGCGTTTCCTGCGATGCGTTCCGATCGAATTCGTCAAGCAGCGCAGCGGCGTTCGCTAGAATCTCCGCGTCATCTTCGGTGATCTCGCCGTCATGGTTCACATCGCACGCCATGTGCTGCGCGACGGTCAGGGACGTCTGCGGGGTCGTGCCGCTTGCCACAAGCATCACGAATGCCGCATCCTCCTCGTCATACCAGCCGTCGCCGTTCGCGTCGCCGAAAAGCACGGCTGTCAATTCATCCAGCACCAGGCTGCCGTCCTTCAGCCGAACGACGCTGCCGGTGGAGACAACGCCGCTGCCGGTGGAGATCGAGATCTGCGCCGGGTCATTGGTGAACTGCTGCAGCAGCTCCGCTGCGTCATACCCCGGATGCAGGCCGCTGATGATGCCGAGATCCCGGTTAATGGCGATCTTGGCGTCCTCTGCCGGCGTGAGCGTCTCTTCCGGCGCGAATTGCCACTGCGCGTAGTATTTGAGGTCGCTCGACGGCTGGATCGAATCGCCGCATTTCAGCGCTGAGCCGCTGCCGTTTGCGGCAGTGTTCCAGCCCGTCATCTGATAATGCTTGCGCGTGAACGTATCCGTCGGCATCACAAACCGGTCGCCGCGCACGATCTGCGTGACGGAGCTGGCGTTTGTGCCGTCGTTCGCGTAGAGGGTGACGCTGTAATACAGCGGTGCGGATTTGTCTACATAGACGGCGATCAGCGTCACATCATGCGCCGGCATATAGATCTGCGCGACATAGGAGGTTTTGTTGCCGCTGGAAAAGACCAGATCATCCGCGCCGGCCCATTCCTTGAACTGCATGCCGTCGGGCGCGGTATCCGCCTTGACAATGACGACCTTGCCCTCCACGGCCTGGAATTCGGAGCGCCAGTTCACCTTGCCGCCGTTGACCTTTATCGTATATTGCGGCAGAAACTTCGCGTTGATCGTCACATCGTGCGCGGGCATCATGAACGACGTCGGATTGATGGTTTTGCCGCCGTCGGCAAGGGTCAGACCGTCGAGGCCCTCCCATTCCCTGAAGGATTTGCCGGAGATCGAATTTGCCGTAATTTTGACTTTTTCGCCCGCAAAATAGGTGTCGGAGTAGCCGGAAAGGCTGCTGTAGGCGGTTGCGCCGGTAATATTGACCCTGAACTTCGTAAGGATCTTGTCTTCAAGCCCGTCGAGCACATGCGCGCCGCATGTGACGGATCCGTTGAGCTTCACCGACTTTATGGCTTCGCGCTGGACGCTTGCGGACCCTGCGTCCGGGCGATTCACCCAGGGCTGCTCATCCGCCGAGAGCAGATCGATCGTCCTGCCGGAGCCGGAAATGATCAGCTCGCCGTCATTGAGCGTCCAGGTGATCCCGTTGCCAAGCGACTGGCAGGTCACCGCGTTGCCGCCGGCATCCGTAATTCTGAACCGGAATTCTTCGCTTGTTCCGGTATAGAAAAGACCCGACGGGAAGGCGCGGCCGCCCAGTGTGGCGAAATGGCCGGAAACAAGAACCGGTCGGTTGTTTTGCGTCAGTCCCGTTTCAAAGAAAGCGACGTCGCCGACATTGCCGCGGATCGGCGCGACGCAAGTCAGATAGGTGCAATCGCCGAAGGCGCATTTGCCCACGCCGTTGATCGATTGCGCGCTGAACGTGCGCAGGCCGTATTGGCTGCTCCCTTCATTTTCGTAATCACTCTGAAAAGCGTAATCGCCAACCTGCTCCACAACGCCGCTTGCCGTGAAGCTTTCCAGACGCTTGCATCCTTCGAACGCATTGTCCCCGATCGTGCCGATCGAGCCGTTGACGGTCACGCGGTTCAGAAGCGGGCATTGATAAAACGCCTTCTTCCCGATCGTCTCCATACCGGGCAGGGTGACAGTTTTCAGGACCGGATAGCCCATGAACAGCTCATCGGCGATGCTGCTGATCCCTTCGGCAATCACCAGTTGCTCGATGACGTCCTTCCCGATCTCATATGTGACGTAAGTGTCTGTGAGCTTATCTTGGATTCTGCCCGCCCAGACGTCGTCTCCGGCCGCGAGAGTCCGACTAGCGCCGGACTGATCGGGATAGAGATAGAGTGTCCGGTCCCGATAGAGTGTCCAATTGACGTTGTTGGGCGTGACGCCGGATGAAGCGACGCCCGAATCGTTGCCGTAGGCGAACGCCACGTTTGCAGGGCCGAGCTGCATGGCCGGAAGGAGCGCGAGCACCATTGCAAGCGTGAGAAGTATGGCAAGCATGCGGTGTTTCATGGGGAAACCTCCTTCGTTTGATTACGCGGATAAAAGATGGTTTATATCGTGTTTTCTGCGTTCAGCAGCGTGAAATATGTTTTTGCCGCCTGATTGTAGAGCGTCAGCGCTTTGACGACGGCGGCAAGGCCTTCGCTGATCGCGGCGTTGCCGTTTTCATATTGCGTGAGCGCCTTGTAAACATAGCTCAGCGCGGAGTAGCACCAGACATTGACCTCGTTGCCTTCGCCGTCGGTAACAATAACGATCTGCGCGTTCGCGAGTTCCGCCGAAGGAATGTCGGGAATCTCAACATAATAGCTGGTCCCGTTTGCCTGCGGCGTCAGTTCAACAGCGGCTTCGCCTTCCCCAAGCAGGAAGGTGAAGTCGTCGAGCGTCGCGCCTTTGGGCAGCGTGAAGTAATGGCGGATCGCCGTCGCGGTGCGCAGCACAAGGCTCGACCCGATGTAGGTCACGCCGGTGGCTTCGTTTGTAATCTCCGCGTCGAAATTCTCGAAGTCCGAGGCCGACACGAGGTCGAACGCACTGTCGTCAAACAGTATGTGCTGCTTAAAATCAGAGTTGTAGCCGAACAGTTCATTTGCGTAATAACCGTAAGTGGCAAGGCTGCTGCAGAGCGCAATCAGCGGAGGATCGTCGGCCAAGGTCTGCATCGCCTCGGTCAGGTAGGTCTGCACGGAATAGGTGAAGGATCCGCTTTCCTCGTTGCCGCAGACAATCCTGCCTTCGATCATCGAATCGATCTGCGCCGCAGCGACGCAGCAGGTGAATTTATAAAGCTTCGCGGAACCGCTCAGGATATAATTATCCGGATCGATCGGCACGTTGACAGTCTGGCCGTCCACGGTGAATTCCGCGTAAGTGTCCGCCGCGGCGTTCGGCACGTCGACATAGAAGTTCACGCCGATGCTGCCGTTGAGGGTCAGGGAGTGCGCAAGCTGACACATGGGGGTCTCCGTGTTTTTCCAGACGAACACGGTGGGTTCGCCGGGCGCCGCGATCTGCGCGAAGTCTCCGCTGCCGGAGATCACGGTCTGCGTATCGTCGCCCTCGACGATCCAGCCGGGGGCAAAGGGATTGCCGTTCTTGAGGAACATCTCTTCCGTCACAGCCGTGTTGGGCGCGAGCGTGATGGTTTGAAGCAGGCCGCAGTTCAGGAACATGCCGTAAGCGTTGACGGCTTCTTCCCCATCGGTCGTGATCGGCAGATTCGTCAGATCCAGCGCCGTCAGGCTCGCGCAGTCCTTGAACATATCACCGGCATCCCAGACGTTGGTGAACTTCGGCAGCGCGACGCTGACAAGGTTCGTGCAGCCGCTGAACATCCCGTTCACGTTTTCAACTGAGTTTAAATTCAACCAATCAAGGTCAAATCCGATCAGGTTCCTGCAGTCCCTGAACATCTCGCTCAGATCGCAGACGTTTTCGGGTTGCCAGTTGTTCATCCTCACACTGTAAAGTTCCGTGCAGCCCGCGAACATTCTGCTCATACTGTAAACTCTGGTAACATCGAAACCGTTGAGTTCCAGCGTCCACAGGCAGGAGCAATTCATAAACATATCGCTGAAGTCGAGCGCTGACGAGGTGTTCCAGCCGGAGAGATTGATACCCGTCAGGCACTCGCAGCCGAGGAACATGCCGTTAAAGAACTCCGTCTCGGAAACATCCCAGCCGGAGAGATCCAGATAAGTCAGAAAGGAACAGCCCTCAAACGTGTGGTAAAGATCCTCGACTCCCCGCAGATCAAACGCGGGCGCAGTCAGATCGGACAGGCCGGAGCAGCCGGCAAAGGTTTCCGACATTTCCGTAACGGCGGACGTATCCCAGCCGGTCAGGTCGAGTTCGCTCAGACGCTTGCAATAGGCGAACGTGTAGCTCAGATGCTCGACGCCGCTGGTATCCCAGCCGGAAAGATTCACGTTTTCGAGCGCGGAGCAGATGAAGAACAGATTGTTCAGATCCTTGACCGTGGAGGAAACGAGACCGCTCAGGTCGAGCGACTGCAGGCTGCCGCAGTAACTGAACATGCCGTTCATACTCTCGCACGAGTCGGTGCTCCAGCCGGAAAGATCCAGCGATTCGAGCGCGTAGCAGCTGTAGAACATGTTGCTCATATCGGTCACTTCGGTGGTGTCGACCGCGCTCAGGTCCATGCTTGTGCAGTTGGTGAAGAAGCGGAACATCCCGGAGCAGTCGCCCACGAAGCGCACGTCGCCCTCGGCAGTGACCGACTCAACGTCGCCCGGATAGATCAGGCTGTCCCATTTATCCGTGGTGCTGAAATCGCCGCTGATCAGCCTGAGCTCATGCGTTGCCCAGTCATAGGAATACCGCTGCGTGAAGTCAACGGTCACGGTGACGTCCGCATCCGGCATGATGAACTGGCCGTCCGTCAGGGTGAGCTCGTTGTTGTCCGCGTCGGTCACGGTGATCGAGGTGATGATCGAGCCGTAATCCGGCTCAACGGTCACAAGCACGCTCTCATCCGCAAAGGCAGTGAATCTGTCTACTTCGACCGTGCCGCCGGCGTTGTGGGTCACGCTGATTTCATGGCTCACGGGGCCGGTATAGACCAGATTCACGGTCACGGTGAGCGTGCAGTCATAGTTGCTGCCCGTGATCCGCACGGGGATCGTGATCGTATCATTCGCCGCGCCGCCGGACATCGTTGCCGTAATGACGCCCGGATTCTCATCCGCAACGTCGCCGATCGCAACGTCGCTGAGCGTTACGCTGCCTGTGGTGACCGCTTGCCCGTCAATAATATAAGCGGAGATCTGGCCGACGTCATACGGGATGACGTCTTTAATATCAATGCTGATGCCGGGTTCATCCATCTCCACGCAGCGGACGATGGCGGGCAGCTCTTTTTCATCCGCCTTCTCGACTGTCAGTTCAATGGAGTCGGCGCCGTCCATGATATCCGACGTGTAGGCGGCCGCGATCGTGACGGTGCCGGTTTTTTTCGGCGTAACGATGCTTTCCTCGCCGTAGCCGTTGACCTGCGCGATATCGGGATCGCTGCTCGTCCAGGTCCACACGCCGTTCGTGCCGGGCGTTTCGACCGATGCGGTGAGCGCAAACGGCTCCGTGCCGAACGGAACGGTCATATCGTCCTGCTCAATGGCGATCCCCACGCCGGATTTGCCGGGTCGCAGGATGGATTCATCATTCTTGTTTTTCAGGTTTTCCGGCGTCACGGCGCCGAGATCCTCATCCCCGACCGTGTAACGCATCGGACTTTGCACTGTCACGTTGTTGGCAAGGATCGAATCGGCGACCAGAAAATCCTCTTCGTTTGTCAGGTTCACGATGAGCGTCGACGGCGTTCCGTAGCCGTCCCTTTTGGAGTTGCCCGGCCCGATCGCACAGTTGCTATATCTATGAGAATCTATATTGTTCCGCGCCGTGATCTGCCCGCCGTTGATCGTGATGGTGCCGCCGTTGCCCGGCTTGTTGCGATAGTCGTCCGTTCCGCCGCCGCCGATGGCTGCGCCGAAGCCTGCGGTTGTTGCAGTGACGACGCCGCCGTTGATCGTGATGTTGCCCGCGCTGCTCGCTTCGCCGCCGCCGATGGCTGCGGCGTTTTCCCCGCCGACCGCCGTGACGACGCCGCCGTTGATCGTGACGTTGCACGCCGGGTTTCCTTTACGTTCTGTGCCGATGCCGGCGCCGGACGTACCGCCGGTCGCCGTGATGACGCCGCCGTTGATGATCACGTTCGTGCCGTTGCCTCCGATGGCGGGGCCGGAGCTGCAGCTCGCTTCGATCACGCCGCCGTTGATGATCAGGAAGCCGTCTTTATTGTCGCCGAGAGAGGGAAGCCCGCCGCGTCCGGTAACAGCCAGCTTGCCGGTTCCTTCGATCTGACCGTAGATCGTCAGCGTGGAACGATTTTTAATAAAGAATTTATCGGGCACTGTCAGCGTCACGCCGTCACAGAGGATCAGGTTGACGTCGCCGTTTGTATCAAACCCCGTATTGGGGTCCAGCGTGACGTCCTCCACGACGGCGTACCAGCCGGGATCAAGTTTCTTGCGTGTCACTCCGGCTTCCTTCTGGATCCGCATACAGTTTTCCGGCGATTTGATCTCGCCGTCCACGTCGACGTAGTACACGTCCGTCCACTGCGCGTAAAGCGTGATATCGGAAGAAAAGACGACGCCGTCGCGGATCTGCTCGCCGCCTTCGGGCGCGGTGAACCAGCCGAGGAAGGTCAGCGGCGCGTTCACGGGCTTGGGCAGATTCGCGATCTTGCCGTTGGTGCCCGTCGTCATCGTCTGCGGCGACACCGTGCCGCCGTTGGCGTTGAAGGTGACGGTGCAGGACGGGATCGTCACCTCGCAGGGCGTGCCGGCGCTGTCGGTTTCATGGATGTCGCCGGTATGCTCCGCGATCAGATAAACGTGATCGGTCAGCCCGCAGTTGTTGGGCAGCGTGAATGTGGCCGTGCCGCTGCTGCCGATATTCTCTGTTTTGATCGGCGCATAATAACGGATGGAGGCGCCGTTTTCGCCGTAGGGCTTGTCCGTGATCATCACGGAAAGGGTGTTGACGTCGCCGCTCGCCGTATAGGGAACAGTGACCTCCGAGCCCACGCGCGTCAGGGTCTGCCCCGCCTGCACGGAAGCGGACAGGGAGGGATCCTTCAGGGTCAGCTTGAATTCTTTTGCGCCGCCGTCCACACAGGAGGAAAACATGATGTCGGACAGGCGAAGATTCATGGCAGGGCTCACGCCGATCGGCCCCATATACCAACTGTGGTTCGAATAGGTGCCGAGGAAGCCGCCGTACCAGTATTGATCCTCGCTTTCGATGTCGCCGCCGACTAGCATCACCATGTAAACCGTTGAGCCCTGGTAGCTCCCGGCCACGGCGTAGGTGCGCAGCCACCAGCCCATGGGGTTGCCGTCAGGATCCGTCTTCTGTCTGCTTTTTGCGTGATAGCCCCCTAAGGAACTGTTGTCGCAGATATAGCCATAGGCCGGCGTGCCGACGTCTTTCTCATCCAGAATAAACAGCTTATCACCGTTCACCGGCTGCGCTTGCACATTGTATTCCGTACTGCTGTAGCCGTCTGTGATGTAGCTGGGCGCGATCGCCGCGTTCTCAATGGGGGTAAAGCAGGCCGTGTTGTTCAGAAACTCGCTGCCGTTGAGCCAGCTTCTGATCGTGCTGTTTTCCCATAAGACGCTGTCATAAGTGTAGACCACCGTGTTGTTTCCGCCATCCGTGAAGGGCGTGCGCCCGAACACGACGTCGCAGTCCATCAGCATGGAGCCGCCGTCGACGCCGTAAGCGTTCGACGCCTTGTTGAGCACGCGGTATCTGACGGGCTGGCCTCTGTATTTGCCGTACCAGACGTAGCTCCACTTGCCGCCGTAATCGCGCGCGCTGTTCCATTCCGTGCTGCTGCGCGGATAGCCGATGCCGCCGGTGCCGAACTGCGTGTTGCCCGCGTTCTTGACAAAGAATGACGCATCGGCCTGTGCCGTAAACGGCACGAGCGCAAACGCGCTGAACGCCAGCACCAGCGCCAGCAGGATGCTCAGGGTCTTTCTGACGAATCGCATATTCTTGCCTCCTCTGAATCAAAAAAATGAATGATGAATCAGACTATATAACAAATTCTAACATAGTATTCATTATTTATCAACAATAAATTTTATAGTAATTCGAAAAATGTTCTTGTGTGAGATTTTATATTGAAAGAATTATTCATGAAACACGGGTTTTTCCTCTTGAGCAAAGACACAGCCGCCCGGATTGCTCCGAGCGGCTGATTCCGATCATTCTGCATTTATAAGAGTGAAATACGCAGATGCTGCCTGATAGTAAAGCGTCAGGGCCTTGACTGCGTCGGCAAGCGCGTCGCTGATCGCGGCGTTGCCGTCTTCATATTGCGTGAGCGCCTTGTAGACATAGCTCAGGGCGGAATAAGTCCAGGTGTTGACGACCTCTGCGCTGCCGGTGTTGTCAATCACGCTGACGGTCTGCGCCTGACCGAGCAAAGCGGAGGGAATATCGGGAATCTCAACACAATAGAAGCCGTTTCCGCTCGCCTGCGGCGTCAATTCAACAGCGTTCGCGCCCTCGCCGAGCAGGAAGGTGTAGTCGTCGATCGTCTTGCCTTCGGGCAGGGTGAAATAATGCTTGATCGACGTTTTCGCGCGGAGCGTGAGGCTCGAGCCGACGTAGTTCACGCCGCCTTCTTCATTTACAATCTGTGCCGCGAATTCGGCCAGCGAGGCCGCGGTCACGTCTGCAAAGCCGTTGTCGTCAAACAGCTCGTGCCGCTCGAAATCTGCATTGTAATCAAAGAGTTCGTTTGCGTAATAGCCGTAGGTGGCAAGGCTGCCGGCCAGGGCCATGAACGGGGCGTTGCCGCCCTGGGTCTGCTGCGCTTCCGTCAGATAGGTCTGCACGGTATACAAGTAAGAATCGCAGGTATTCACTTCGTTGATAATCTGGCATGTAATATTCGAATCGATCTGCGCTGCGGCGACGTTGCAGGTGAAGCGATAGAGCCGCATGCCGTCGTACACAATGGTTTTTGTCAGATCGATCGGCACGTCGACCGTTTCGTCGTCCACGGTGAACGACGCGTACGTGCCTGCGGTCGGCACGGGTACATCCGCGTAGAAATTGACGCCGATATCGCCGTTGAGGGTCAGGGAATGCGCGATGACCGTAATCGGCAGCGCCGCCTGCCAGTTCAGCACGGGGTATTCGTTTTCAACGACCGTCCAGTCATTGGCATGGAAACCGCTCATGCGATTGAACGCGGTGCGCCCCGTCATATTCTGCGTGGGAAGGCCCTTGACGTTTGTAATGTTTACTCCGTTGCCGATCGGCGCGACATTCTCGCAGATCGTTGAATCATAGTAGCTGCTTGTGATGGGACCGTTATTGGATGCCACAACGCCGCCGATCGAATAGTTGCCGTTTACGACGCCCGTGCTGTAGCAGGTCTGGATCGATCCCTGACTGACATTTTCTCCGGCAATCCCGCCGACGTCACTGTAGGCGCTCACATTGCCGCGGTTGTAGGAGCGTCTGCAAGCTCCGTTATTGTAGGCAACCAGACCGCCGGCATAGGAATCCGTGGCGGTGATGTCGCCGGTGTTGTAGGAGGTCAGGACCTGCCCGTCGTTATGGCCGATCAAGCCGCCGGTGTAAATACCGCCGCTCAGGTCGCCCATATTGTAACAATTCTCGACGAGACCGCTGGTCGCATTGTCCGCAACAATGCCGCCGACGAGATTCTCGCCCGTGATCTCGCCGAAATTCGCGCTATTTCTGATTGTTTCGCTGTTCGCGCCGACAACGCCGGAAACATACTGCACGCCTGTGACTGCGCCGAAATTGCGGCAGTTTTCGATCATGCCGTCGCGTCCGTTATCACCCGAAATGCCGCCGCAAAGATCTGAGCCCGATACAGTGCAGTAATTATAAGAATTCAGAAGTTCCGCGTCGTTGCCGCCGATGAGGCCGCCCACGCAGCTTTCGCCGTTTACGGAGCCGGACGCATGACAGTTATGAACCGCGCCGCAGTTGTAGCCCACGATGCTGCCGACGTTGACTTTGCCGATGATCGCGGCGTCGATCATGCCGATATTCTCCACCGTGCCGTCGTCATCGAGATACCCGACCAGGCCGACGTAAAATTCTTTGGCAAACGCGGGCGTGCTGATGCCCGTGATGGTATGGCCCAACCCGTCAAAGTCGCCGGCAAAAGGATAGGCTGCGTTGCCGATGGGGATCCAGTCGGTCGCGTAATCCGCATCATCCGGGCTGTATTTCGCTACGATATCCGCCGTAAGCTCGGCGCAGAGATCGACGAGGCCATAATCGCTCACGAAGATCGCAAACTGCCTGAGCTCAGCGTAAGAGCCGAGCTGGAAGGGCGCTTCCTGCGTGCCGTCGCCGCAAAGCTGCAGCGGCACATCCTGCCATTTCAGCAGCGGATAGAGCATGGGCGATACGTTCCAGTCATCCGAAGAAAAGCCGGTCATGGTATCCAGCGCGTTCAGGCCTGTCATTTCCTGCGTGGCGAGACCCTTGACGGTCGCGGTGTCGCTTGCGTTGCCGACCGCTGCGGTCACGGCGCATTTTGACGAATCATAATAACAGTTGACGATCGCGCCGAAATTATGTCCCAAGACGCCGCCGATGTAACTGGTGCCGACAACTTCACCCGCGCTGTAGCAGGTCTCGATCACGGCGGTATTGCGATTGACGGCGGTGATCCCGCCGACATAACTGGCGCCGGTTACGTTGCCGAGGTTATAACAGCGCTGCACCGTTCCGTTATTGTATACGACGATCCCGGCGGCATAATTGCTCGAGGATGTAATTGCGCGGGTGTTGATCGAGTCGACGATCGTGCCGCCTGCTGCGTTTTGGGAGGCAATGCCGGCGGCATAGCGCCCTGCAGAAATTGCGCCTGCATTGCAGCAATTCTGGATATTTCCTCCGTCATTATTGCCTGCAATACCTGCAGCGTGCTGCGAGCCGGAGATCGCGCCGGTATTGCTGCAATTCTGGATGGTGTTGCTGCTCGAGCCGGCAATGCCGCCGATGAATTCTTCGCCCTGCGCGTCGCCTTTGAAGCTGCAGGATCGGATCGCGCCTGTATTATTACCCGCAATACCGCCGGCAACACTATCCGTGCAGGTCACGCTGCCTGAATTCGAGCAGTTCTCAATCACGCCGGCATTGGAACCGGAAATGCCGCCGACGTTAGTTTCGCCGTTGATCGATCCGCCTTCCAGATTGACGTTCATCACGCTGCCCGACGTGTCGATATAGCCGAACAGGCCGACGTTGGCGCCGTCGGCGTTTTCCGGCGTGCTGATCCCGGCGATGACATAATTTCCCCCGTCAAAAGTGCCGGCATAGGGATTTTCCGCAAAGCCGATGGGGATCCACTCGGTGGCGTATTCTTCGTCATCGGGGTTGTTTTTCGCTTCGATATTATTTATGACAACGCCGCAGATCGCTGTCGCGCCTTCATTGACGATCGTCGCGAACAGCTTGAGCTGCGCATAGGTGCCGATCTCATAGGGATCGGCCGCCGTGCCGTCGCCGTTCAGAAGGAGCGATGCTCCCTGCCACGCCAGCTTCGGATAGAGCATCGTAAAGACGCTCCAATCCTCCGACGAAAAGCCGGTCATATTCGTCATCGCGTCCGCGCCCGTCATTTCCTCTGTCGTGAGGCCCTTGACGTCTGCGGTTTCCTGTGTGACGTTGCCGACCGCTTTCGTCGCAGAGCATTTTTCGTTATCATAATAGCAATTCGAAACGTTGCCGACTCGATTGCCCGCGATCCCGCCGACGTTATTGGAGGCCATTGTGTTGCCTGTGCTGTAACAGTATCGGATCGATCCCTGCGCGAGATTGTTGCCCGCGATCCCGCCGACGTAATTGTTGCCGTACACGTCGCCCAGATTATAGCAGAGGGTGAGCGGTCCGCGATTGTATCCCGTAATGCCGCCGGCACAGTTGTCCGAGATGTTCACTTCGCCGGTGTTGTAACAGTTTTCGATCTTCCCGTCGTTCAGGCCGTTGATACCGCCCGCATAAAAGCAGCCGGACAAGTCCATGGTATTATAGCACTTCTGGATCAATGCGTTGGTTTTGTTATACCCCGCAATGCCGGCAACGTACTGTTCGCCGTATACTTCGCCGGAGTTGCTGCAGTTCTGAATCGTGCCGGAATTGTAACCCACAATACCGGCAGCGTACATTCTCGCGGCGTTCACCTCTGCGGAGCTGCTGCAGGCATTGATCTCGCCTGCATTGTAGCCCGCGATCCCGCCGACGTAACGCGCGCCGATGATCGATCCGCCTTCCAGATTGACGTTCATCACGCTGCCCATCGAGTCGATATAGCCGAACAGGCCTACATATTCTTGCTGGAAGTCATCCGGCGAGCACAAGCCGATGATGCGATAGCCCTGCCCGTCGAAAACGCAGCTATAGGGGTTTTCGTCGTTGCCGATGGGCGTCCAGTCAGAATCGTCGGGGTTGTTTTCTACCACGATATCCGCCGTGAGCACAGCGCAGGCAGAGTGTTCGCCGTTGTTGACGGCATCCGAAAACGCCTTGAGCTCCTCGTAACTGTCGATCTGATAGGGATATGCCGACGTGCCGTCGCCCTCAAGGACGACCGCAGATGCGGTCAGGCCGACGGCGCACATGCCGAGCACCATTGCCAGTGTCAGCAGCAGGGAAATCCCCTTTTGCATCCGTTTCATTCTATGACCTCCTTATATCGAAAAATGTGATGATAATTTCCAATTAGTTATTATATCATATTCAATTAATTATTGCAATCAATTTTTATAACTGTTCCGACACATAAAATTCAACTGAAAATAGAATTTTATCAACAATTCGATTATTTACAATCGACGGATGATGTCGTATGATAGAAGCAGATCCGGATCATAATCTACAGAAAGAAGGGATATCATGGATACAATGAAAATCGGCGGCTACATTCAGCATCTGCGCAAAGCCGCCGGCATGACGCAGAAAGAGCTTGCCGACAAGGTGGGCGTTTCGTTTCAGGCGGTTTCAAAATGGGAAAACGGCGACACGCTGCCCGATACGGGGCTGCTGCTGGAGCTGTGCGACGTGCTGAATACAACGGTGGATAAGCTCCTGAACGGCGGCAGCGTGCTGCTGAAAAACAGAAAGCTGATGCGTGTGGAAGACGTGATCGCCGGCTTTGAGCATATGGAGCAGATCGGCAGATGCTTCGGCGAAAACTGCAGCTTTTTCACCGGCATGGTGGAGGGCGTCAATCAGAAAATGAACATTGATCTGCTGGAATATCTGCACGAGCGCAAGACGCGCGAGGTGCTCTGGGCGGAAGTGCTGATTCAGGGCATCCTTTCCGGCAGAACGGTGGATCTCGACGAAGTGGAAGCCAATTTCACGAATCGGAAAATGGTGATGGAAATCAGGAAATACCTTGAAAAAACCGCAGAGAATAATTGATGCGCCGCCCGGTTGATCGCAATGATCGATCGGGCGGTTTGCCTGCGTTCCCTCTCACGCCGCATCCGCATGAAAACGCGGTTGAAATGGCGCAAGGTTTATGATAGAATGATTTCAGAATTAAGTATATTTATTGATTCGGGAGGTTTGCTCAATGGCGAAGATCATCATGACAAAGCCCAGCCAGAGCGGCATCGCCCTGGGCGGGATCGGCGCGGGCAGCGTCGAGCTCATGCCGGACGGCGAATTCCATTATTGGCAGATCGCGAATCCGCCGAGAATGACCGAGGTCTGCTGGGAAAACAAAGCGGATGACGGCGAGCAGCACACGGGCGCGCTTTCCTTCTGGGTCCGCGCGGAGCAGGCGGGGCGGCGTCCGGTTGTGCGCAAGCTCGGCATGCGCACCGAAGCGGATGACTTCTCCTATCGCATGTTTCCGTGGAACAAACCGGTTGAACGCATCTGCTTCGACGGGCGGTTTCCGGTTTGTGATCTGCCGTATGAAGAC
>JAFZNN010000041.1 GCA_017550895.1 Clostridia bacterium | reverse complement strand
CGCGCCCGCGTTGAGATCCTGCGGCGCGGTGATATTCTGGAAGCTCGTGGCGATCGTGTAGCCGAAATTGAGCAGGACCTCCTGCGCAATCGCCGCGTCATCATTATGGACCATGGAGAGCGCCGTGAGCGCCGGGCCTGCGGCGTGATCGGGCGTGGCAAACAGCTCGAGATTGTCGCCGCCGTTGCCCTTATTCAGATTGACCATGCCGTCCAGGACGTTCGGCGTCACGGTGTGCGCGCCCGAGCCGACCTGATAGAAGGCGCAGACGCCGCCGCCGATGAAACCGGTCGTTTCCGTGGGATCGTTGGCGCCGTGCCAGATGCGAATCGCCTTGACCGCCTGCGCGGGGTCAGACGTCGTCTTGTAGCCGCCGTGGACGTATTTGCCGCCGGCGCCCTCGTTGAAATCGACGCCGAAGGGCGTAAAGCCCGCGTCGATGAGATGCTGCTCGGCATCCGCGTCGCTCGAGCTGGAATAATACAGCCCGAGCTGATAGATAAACTCTGTGCCGGACGGATAGGAATACTCCGTGTCATACGTCTTCGTATATTCGCTGTAGGCCAGCGCCTTCGGCGCGAGCGCGGGCGAAAACGCCGGAACCATGCCGGCCAGCATCACCAGCGCCATCACCGCGGCCAATCCTTTTTTGGCTTTCATCTTCATGCCCTCCTGCGTCAGACTGAAACCCGATCCATTCATCGGAATAAAACTCTGGTTTTATATTAGCATAGATATTTATGGATTTCAAGGGATTCAAGAGAATTCACACGCGCAGATCAGACCGCGCCGTACAGCCGTTTCGCCGCCCGCAGGCTTTCCGTCGGATCGAGCAGCGGACGGTATTCCAGCCCGCACGCGCCGTCATAGCCGGCCTTGTCGATCGCGGCGAAGATATTGCGGTAATCGTTTTCGCCGAACTGCAGCTCGTTTCTGCCCGGATGGCCGGCGGCGTGCAGATGGGCGATGCAGTCGAGATTCTGCGTGACGGTCGGGATGATGTTGCCCTCCGTCACCTGCTGATGATAGATGTCATAGACGACCTTCACAAAGGGGCTGCCGACCTCGCGCACGATGGCAAAGGCCTCCTGCGCCGCCGTCAGATAATAGCCCGGGTGGTCGACCAGGATATTCAGCGGCTCGATCATGATCGTCACGTCCGCCTGCGCGAGGATCTGCGCGCCCGCCCGCAGGCCGTCCACGATCGACTGATGCTGCGCGTCGCGCGGCGCGCCGGTATCGGGCCCGACCTGCGTGATCATCTTCTTGACGCCGAGCACGCCCGCCGTGTCACAGCTGCGTTTCAATGCGTCCAGCCAGACGCCGCGGCAGGCCGGATCGGTCAGCCGGAAATCGGCGGTGCACATGCTGAGCATCGTCACGCCGTTCGCCTCGAGCGCGTTTGCGGCCACGGGCAGATCGAGCTGCGCCCAGTCGTAGATTTCCACATATTCATAACCTGCGGCGGCCGCTTTCTCAACCGCCTGCTCAAACGGCAGATCGCCGAAAAAGCACGGAATCGGCACACAGAGTTTCATGGTCCTTCCCCTTTCACTTGATAAGTCCGGTCAGATCGTTCCAAAGACGCGGCAGCGGATCATAGCCGAGCGCGAAATATTTGAACGCCCAGACCGCGGGATTCCACTTGAACACCACCCAGTCGAGCACGGTCACCAGCCCGCGCAGGAAGGTGGAAAGATCGTGCGTCTGCGGCACCTCGACCGGCGCGAAGGCCGTGCCCGCGCGGCGGATGACGAAGGGCTGCGCGTAGCAGATGCCCTTGGGGCCCGTGATGTAGAAACGCACATAAAGCGCGGGGGTATCGAGCAGATTCTCCGCGTTCAGATCGAGCGTCGCCGTGCCGGAGGTGAGGTTCTCCTCGCGCAGGATCACATTGCCGTTGGACACCCAGGTGATGCGGTCAAAGTTTTCGCCCTCAACCGTGATCGTGCCGCTCGCCTCATTGACGGTGATGCGCGTCACCCGCGGCGTTTCGTTGCTCAGATAGTAGGAAGGATCGTCGTACAGCTTCGCGTCGTCGCTGTAGCCGGGCAGCTCGGGCATGCCGTTGAGCTCGACGCCGTTGGAATAGTGCGACACGGCAAAGCACGCGCCGCCGGTCATCGCCGCGCGGACGTTCTCGAGCGTGAGCGCCGGCATCATCAGCTCCGTCCACGCGTCGTTGGAAGCCGCGGCGGAGTGCGAATCCGAAAAGCAGAAGCTCCAGGGCACCACGCCGTTCGGGATCGTCTTTTGCAGGATCTGGTCGTAAAGAATGCGGTCGCAGCGCGTGTGCGCGTCGGTCGCGCTGTTGATCCCCATGCCCACGCTCGCGCCGGGATTGTCGAGGAAGATGCGGGCGAATTTATTGGCATAATAGTCGTCGACCTTCTGCCCGACGTGATCCGCGCTGTCCTTGTCGGGATAGACGTATTCGCCCACGTGCGAGAGCATCGAGATGCCGCCCGCGTCACGCACGCCGCGCGAGGGCGTTTCATAATCGCCGTAAACGCCGGCCAGCCCCTGGCCGTATTCGGCAAAATAGCCGGTCAGATGGCAGTCCGCCTTCGGCGTGGCCATATTCAGCTCGATGCCGAGCGGCACATCCAGCATGCCGTTTTCATGCGTGCGCGTACCGGAGGCCGCCGTGCCGGAGAGCACCGCCGCGTATTCCGCCTGCGTGAGCGGCTCGATCGGCGCGTTTTTCGTGCGCTCGGATTTGACCGCGCGCAGGATCGGGATCAGCTCCGGCTGCTGATCCCAGCCGCGGTTGAGCGTGCCGTGATCGGTCAGCGCGACGACGTCGTAATCCAGGTCGTAATGCGTCTGCACGAATTCATGGATCGTCGGGTAACCGTCGCTCGCGTTCGTGTGGCAGTGCGGCTGGAATTTATAGCAGCCCCACGCGTCCCAGTCGACGCCGGCATAGGGATTTGTGATCTCCCACGCGGGCTGCGCGGCCTGCGCAAACACGGGCACGACGCACAGCAGCGCCGTGAGCAGCGCGAGCGCAATCGAAAGCGGCTTTTTCATCCTGCATCCCCCTGTCTGAGTTTTCATCTATTCAAGAATGATTATATCACGGATTTGCCGATCCTTCAACCTGCAATCTGCGATTCCCGCCGAAAAAAAGAACCGCGCCGATGAAAAAAGGATTGATTTCTTTTTCCAAATATTGTATAATGACAACGATGAATGATCATCAATCTTAGAATGAAGGAGAATTGTCATGAAATCCATTGTCAAAAACTTTACCAATGCCGTGATCCTCTTCTCCCTGTTCGCAATCGTGCTCGGCTTCGCGCTGGTCGCCTACCCCGACATGTCGCTCCAGGCGCTG
>JAFZNN010000040.1 GCA_017550895.1 Clostridia bacterium | reverse complement strand
GGCCGCATGAGCCTGATTAATATCGCCGGCGCGGGTGTCTTCGCCGCGGATCGCGCGATCAATGAATACGCTGCCGACATCTGGCAGGTGGAAAAACTGAAGATATGACGGATCTGGAGCTGATGCGCTGCGCGCTTGCGCAGGCGGAGCTGGCCGCCGCAGAGGGCGAAGTGCCCGTCGGCGCGGTCGTTGCCCGCAACGGGGAAGTGATCGCGGTCGGACGCAACCGGCGGGAGGGCGGAAAAAACGCCCTGGCCCACGCGGAGCTGGAGGCCATCGACGGCGCCTGCCGGGCGCTCGGCGGCTGGCGGCTGTGGGAATGCGATCTGTTTGTGACGCTTGAGCCCTGCCCGATGTGCACCGGCGCGATCATCAACGCCCGGATCCGGCGGCTCGTTTACGGCGCGGACGATCCGAAGGCCGGCTCCTGCGGCTCCGTGACGGATCTGTTTGCCCTGCCCTACAATCACAAGCCCGCCGTGGAGCGCGGCCTGCTCGCGGAAGAAAGCGCCGCGTTGCTCTCCGGCTTTTTCGCCCGCCTGCGCGCTGCCCGCGCAGAGAAACAGGAAGCATGAACGAATCCACATTGTTTTTCATTTTCGAGCTCATCGGCACGGTCGCCTTTGCGGCCTCCGGCGTGGTGACCGCGCTCGAGCGGGAGCTGGATCTCTTCGGCGCGCTCGTGCTCGGCACGGCGGCTGCCGTGGGCGGCGGCGTGATCCGCGATCTGATCCTCGGCTATCTGCCGCCATCCGCTTTTCGCTATCCGCTCTATGCGCTTGTCGCGCTCGGCACGTCGGCCGTCGGCTTCGCGATCGCCTACGTTCTGGGACGGCGCAGCCGGCCGCACGGCGGCGTGTATTCGCAGGTGCTGAATCTGTTTGATTCGGTGGGCCTTGCGGTATTTACCGTGGCGGGCGTGCGCAGCGCAGCGGCCTGCGGCTTCGGCGAAAACGCCTTTTTGTCCGTCTTTGTCGGCCTGCTGACCGGCGTGGGCGGCGGCGTGCTGCGCGACATCATGGCGGGGCAGGTGCCCTCCATCCTGCGCAAACGGATCTACGCGCTGGCCGCCGTCGGCGGTGCGCTGATTTATTATTACCTTTGTGATTTTCATCTTTGCAGTGAACGGATCGCCGTGCTCGCCGGCGCGGGCACCGTGCTGCTCATCCGCCTGCTGGCAACCGTATTTCACTGGAATCTGCCGCGTTTGCGCGGACCGAAAGAAGAAGACGCCGCGCAGACGGCTTCGCACTGACCGCAGTTTTGAGAAAGGACATCGATATGGCTGAATACATTATTACAGAAACCGACGACTTCTATCCCCTTTCCGTGCTGTTCCATGAGAACGGCGTCGGCATTTCCATCAGCGACCGCGCGCCGGAAAAAATCGTGAAAATGTGGCGCATGGACGATCCGGAAACCGACACGCTGCTGGCCGCTTCCACGCTGGAGGTGCGCGACGGCGTCTATACGCTCGGCGACATCGCCGTGCGCGGCGACCTGCAGGGCAAGGGCTACGGGAAGGTGATGCAGGACGTCGTGTTTGAAGAGGCGCGGCGGCTGCATGTGAAGGAGCTCTGGGTCTGTGCGAAGGAGCCGACGTTTTATGAGCATCTCGGCTGGGAGATCGTGCCCTGGGACGAAGCGCCGAATGTGGCGGTCAACTGCACCGCCTGCGGCAAGCGCGGCACGCTCTGCATGCCGGAAATCATGCGCATCCTGCTTTGAAAACGGGCGGATGCGTTCGCGGCGCCGGCAGAAATACGAAGCATTGACCGACAGGGTGCAGAAAGCGAACGTCTGCGCCCTGTTTTTTTGCGGATCACCGGCCTGCAAGCGTCGATATCGCATTCTTAATGCAATCATTTTTGAAAATCATAAGTGAGATTTTCATATGAAAACGAGAGAAAAAGCGAGAAAACGAGAGCTTTTGAATTGTAAATTAAAAAATTCAAAAAAAGTGCTTGACAATCCGACAGACTTATGATAACATAAGCGGGCAATAAAATGAAAGTTGGAGGAACCGTTATGTCTACTACGATGCCCAAAGCGGCTGACATTACCCGCAAGTGGTATGTGATCGACGCAGCCGGCAAGCCGATGGGCAAGGTCGCCGTTGAGGCCGCCACGCTTCTGCGCGGCAAGCATAAGCCCATTTTCGCGCCGCACGCGGATTGCGGTGATCATGTCATCATCATCAATGCGGAAAAGGCCGTCCTGACCGGCAACAAGCTGGAGCAGAAAAAGTATTATCATCACAGCGGCTACATCGGCCATCTGAAAGAGGTCAAATACAGCACGCTGATGAAGACCAGACCCGAGTTTGCCATGACGCTCGCTGTCAAGGGCATGATCCCCGACACCGTCATCGGCCGCAAGGCGTTGACCAGACTGCGCGTCGTGCGCGGCGCGGAGCAGCCGCACGCCGCACAGAAGCCCGAAGTCTGGGAGTTTTAAGAAAGGGAGGCGAACATAAATGTACGATACCAATCCTTATTTCTACGGCACCGGCCGCAGAAAGAGCAGCGTTGCCCGCGTGCGTGTGTACGCCGGCACCGGCAAAATCACGATCAATGACAGAGATATCGACGATTATTTCGGCCTTGAGACCCTCAAGCTGATCGTTCGTCAGCCCCTCGCCCTCACCGGCACCACTGAGAAATTCGACATCGTCTGCCGCGTGGCAGGCGGCGGCGTGACCGGTCAGGCCGGCGCGATCCGTCACGGCATTTCCCGCGCGCTTCTGCAGTATGACGAGGCCATGCGCCCCGCGCTGAAGAAGGCAGGCTTCCTGACCAGAGACCCCAGAATGAAAGAACGCAAAAAGTACGGTCTCAAAGGCGCCCGTCGCGCTCCGCAGTTCAGCAAGAGATAACCAGCTGGATGTTTTCCGCCGCTTGCCGCAAGGCAGGCGGCTTTCTTTTTGAATCCCTCTCGGTGCTGCTCCTGCTTTCTGGCTTCAGTAATCGTAAAAAAATTTACGAAAAACATAAAAAATGCTTGACAAACGCAAATTTTCGTGCTATACTGACGGCAGAAATCAAAGAAAAGGAGCAACACAAAATGGAAACAACAAAACTGACGCGCGGCGCAACAATCGCCGACCGGCTTCTGAAAATTCTGCAGGGCTTTGCCATGGCGGGCGTGATCGTCGCCGCAATCTTCATTCCCCTGACGCTGATCTTCGGGCAGAAGATCGTTGCCGACGCCTCCACGGTGGAGCTGGGCGTGCTGAAGCTCAAGCTCGCGGGCGACTTTGCGGCGTATCTGGACGCCGGCAACCTCAAAGCCAGCATCGTCTGCGTCCTTGTCTGCATGATCTTTGCCTCTGCCGCTGTCTGGTACTGTCTGCGCGTCCTGCGGCAGACGCTGGAACCGATGAAATCCGGCACGCCCTTTGCCGCCGGGATCTCCGGCAGGATCCGCAAGCTGGCCTGGGCCGTGCTGATCGGCGGCGGCATTGCGGAAATCGGATCTGTGGCCGCCGACATCTTTGAGATGCGCGCTTATCAGATCGACCGGTTCCTGAATATGGATCTGATCACGGCCGTCACGTATGACTGGGATCTGAATCTCTGGTTCCTCGGCGTCGCGCTGCTGCTGTTCTTCCTGTCCTTCGTTTTCCGCTACGGCGAGGAGCTGCAGCGGGAGTCGGATGAGACCCTGTGAGGTGCGCGATGGGAAAGATCATTCTGCGGCTGGACCGCATCATGGCGGATCGCAAGGTCAGCCTGAAGGAGCTCTCCGAGCGCGTGGGCGTCTCCAACGTCAACCTGTCAAAGATGAAGACCGGCAAAATCAGCGCCATCCGCTTCTCCACGCTGGAAGCGATCTGCGACGCGCTGGACTGCCAGCCGGGCGATATTCTGGAGTATGACCCCGACGCCACGGAGTAACACCGTATTACACGCAAACGATCCCCCGGAGCCGATCGGTTCCGGGGGATCCCAGTTTTTTATTATACGCTTTACACCGTTCTGCGTCGGCAGACATAGGTCCCGGCGGCCAGCGGAATGCGGTCCGCGCCGTCCATGCTGCGCTCGGGATCTGCCGAAAAGACCCATCCGGCCGGCAGGGAGATGCGGCCGGTGGCGGCATCGGGCGTTTCGATCTTCAATGTGACGGTGTCCGCCGTGCGTTCCCAGCGCACAAAAACTCTGCCGCAGGGGGCGTCGTAATACGCCTCGGCAAAGTTGAGCGCCTCCAGGAAATCGGGGCAGATCTCGAAATCATCCGGCGCGCGGCGCGCGGGATTCACGCGCAGGCCGACCACGCGCTGGATCATCCAGCTCATGATATCGCCGAAGAAATGGTGGTTCAGGGAGTTGGGCGTATCCGCATCCTCCTCGGGCTTGAAGTCCTCGGGCAGCGCCGTCAGGCCGTGCCTGACAAACATGCCGTAGGAGGGGTAATCCGTGCGGGTGATCATGCGGAAGGCCAGCGCGCCCAGCCCGCAATCCGACAGCACATGGAAGATCACGCGCAGGCCGAGCATGCCGCAATCCAGATGATCGCCGCTCTCGTGGATGATCGCTTCCAGCACCCTGCCCGCCTGCGGACGCTCGGCGGGGTCAAACACGCCGTAATACAGGCACATGGCCTGCGCGGTCTGGCAGCGCGGGCGCACGGTCATGGAGGCGAAATCGATGAATTCCGCGCGGATGGACGCGCGCAGCCCGTCATAGAGCGTCTGCGCAAACTGCCGGTGCGCGTCATAGCCCAGCGCCTCGAAGAGCGCCGCGGATTTTTCGGCGATATAGAGCGACATGATCGAGCTGGTCAGCCGCACGGGCGCGATGGGATCACCCGCGCCCTTGCCGGGCTGCAGCCAGTCGCCCAGGCCGAAATCGATCAGGCCGACGGCGTCCCGGCGGATGGAGAGGAAGGCCAGATAGCGCAGCAGCGCATCCGCGCAGTCACGCGCGGCCTCCAGATCGCCGCGCATGCGGTACAGCTGCCAGCAAAGCTCGGAGAGCACATTGTCCCATGCCGGACCGTTGCCCCAGTCAAAGCCCCAGCCGCCGGTCGGGATGATGCCGGGCAAATTGCCGTCGTCACGCTGTGCCTTGCAGATGTTGCGCAGCCATTCCCGGTAGCTCGCGTCCGGCGTCAGGGTCAGCAGCATGTGCTCGGCCGAAACCGCGGCGTCGCCCGTCCAGCCGTTTTTCTCGCGGTGCGGGCAGTCCGTCGGGAAATAGAAGAAGTTCGCGCGGTCGCTGGTCTGCACCATCCGCCCGAGCGTATTCATGATTTCGTCCGAACAGCGGAAACCGCCGCGCACCTGCAAATCGGAACCCGCAGCCAGCATCGTCAGCGTTTCCGGCTTTGCCTGCGCCGGCGTCAGGCCGAAGACCATCGCGTAGCGGAAGCCGTAATAGCAGAACGCCGGTTCAAAGACCTCGTCCTTCTCGCCCTTGCAGATATACAGCAGGGACTGGCCGTACCCGTCCGGATAGAAGCAACCGGTATTCCAATAGGAGGGGCGGCCGTCCTGCGTGAGAAATTCGCAGAACTGGATGTAGATCTGCTGGCCCGGTTCGCCGTCGATCCGCAGGCGGCAGATGCCCGCCGTGTTGACGCCGAAATCAAACAGCACGCCTTCCTGCCCCAGCTTATGAAACTTCAATTGCGTATCCAGCCGCATTTTTTCGCGGTTGTCGAAGCGATCATCCATGCGCGCCGGGCGGACGGCGACAGGCCGGATCTCCTCCCGCACCTTGATCGGATCCGCCGTGCAGATGCGGAATTCGCCGCGCGGCTGATCCGCCCGCTTGACCGGCGTCCAGTCCGCGTCGTCAAAGCCCGGCTGATTCCAGCCCGGCAGCTCAAGATTCGCGTCGCAGAAGCAGCCGCTGCGCAGATCGTCAAAGAGGATCGGCGAGGGGTGCGCCTTGAATTCCGCGCCGAGATCCACGGTCGTCTCCGCGCCGTCTGCATCGGTTGCCGTCAGCAGCACGGCAAAGCAGGGCGCGTTGCGGAAGCGGGCAATGTCAAAATCCCAGACCGCGCCGCCGGGCGCGTTCTGCATGCCGTTGCCGAGGATCAGGCCGATCGTGCTCACCGGCTGCCCGGCCACCAGCTCCGTGACGTCGTAACGGTCGAAATAGACATAATCATCCGGATTGGAGATGTAGGGCGCAAGCAGCCCCTTCGTGATGTTTTTTCCGTTGAGATAGAGCATATAGAAGCCCAGACCGGAAACGGTCAGCTGATAGCGGGCCCCGGCGGGGAAGCTGCGGTCCAGGCGGAGATACGGCGCGGGCACATGCGTTTCATAGGAATTGAACGCGTCCCATGCCTTATAGAAGATTGCATTCTGTTTCAAATCGATCACCTCGTTTTCATTCTAGCAGACCCGCATCGAAATAGCAACCGTTTTTTGCCGCCGACGCCCCTGCGCGGGGACGTTTTCTGCCCCTGACAGAAAACGCCCGCTGCGCGCCGGAAAATCGGAATGCAGCGGGGGTTGCTTGAATTTTTAAGTTTATTTCCCGGCAGACTGCAGATACGCGGCGCGGCCGGCTTCATACAGGTCGCCGCCGACGGGATCGAGGATCACGGTCAATTCCATGTTTTCGATCTCCAGCCGCCGCACGGCCTCCGGGCCGAGGTCGGGATAGGCGATCACCTCGCAGGACTGCACGCAGGCGGCGATGACCGCCGCGGCGCCGCCGATCGCGCCGAAATAGACCGCGCCGTTGCGAACGACCGCCGCTTTGACCGCGTCGTCGCGCTTGCCCTTGCCGATCATCGCGCGCAAGCCGAGATCCAGCAGCGCGGGCGAATAGCGGTCCATACGGCCGCTCGTGGTCGGGCCGCCGCTGCCGAAGCGCTCGCCGGGCTTGGTCGGCGTCGGGCCGACGAAATAAATCGTCGCATCCTGCAGATCAAAGGGCAGCGGCTCGCCGCGTTCCAGCTGCGCGAGCATGCGCTTGTGCGCGGCGTCACGGGCCGTATAGATTGTGCCGGAAAGCAGCACGCGGTCGCCGGCGCGCAGATCCTTCAGCTTTTCCGCCGTCAGGGGCGTATGCAGTTCGATCATAACACCGCCTCCTTGTGCCGCGCCACATGGCAGCAGATGCTCACGGCCGCCGGCATGCCGGCGATATGCGTGGGTGCGGATGCGATATGCAAACTCAGCGCCGTGGTCTGCCCGCCGTAGCCGGCCGGGCCGATACCCAGCGCGTTGACCGCCGCCAGCAGCTCCCGCTCCAGCGCCGCATAACGCGGATCGGGGTGCGCGGCGTCCACCGGCCGCAGCATCGCTTTCTTTGCCATCAGCGCCACGGTTTCAAAGTTGCCGCCGACGCCCACGCCGATCACCAGCGGCGGGCAGGGATTCGGCCCCGCCTGCTCCACGGCCTCCAGCACGAAACGCCGCAGGCCCTCCACGCCGTCCGACGGCTTGAGCATACGGGTTCGGCACATATTCTCGGAGCCGAAGCCCTTGGGCGCGACGGTGATCTTCAGCCCGTCGCCGGGCACGAGTTCGGTGTGGATCACGGCCGGCGTATTGTCGCCGGTATTTTTGCGATCAAACAGCGGGTCGTCGACGATCGATTTGCGCAGATAGCCGTCGGCATAGCCCTGCCGGACGCCTTCGTTGACCGCGTCGGTCAGGCTGCCGCCGGTAAAATGCACTTCCTGCCCCACCTCCAGAAACACGCAGGCCATGCCGGTATCCTGACAGATGGGGAACACGCCCGCCCGGGCAGTTTCAAGATTCTCTTCGATCGTTGCCAGCGTCGCCTGCGCCAGCGGCCAGGGCTCGGCCGCGCGGCAGGCGC
>JAFZNN010000039.1 GCA_017550895.1 Clostridia bacterium | reverse complement strand
CGCCGTGCCGTCCTCCTGCACACGCACGGAATAGACCGACGCTGTCACGGTGTTTTCCTCGGTATCGTCGAGCATCAGCTTGACGGCTGCGTTCTCCTTGAACCGGGCCGCTTCCGAGGCATCCAGGATGCAGGCGACGAACCAGCGATAGCCGTCGATGATCTTGCCGATGTTGTTCTCCGGCGCCGCGAGCGGCTCCGCCTGAAACGCGTCCTTCAGCTGCGCGGCGGTCAGCGTATCGGCGTTCTCGCAGGTCAGCAGCCCTTCAAATCCGTCCGGACGCGCGACATAATAGCCGGAGATATCCGCCGCCACGATCTGCCGCGGCTCGCTGTTGCCGCTGAACGACTGCACCTGCGCCTCCAGCGCGGAGATCTGCGCCGAGCAGTCCACATCCTTTTCCAGGGAAATCTGATAGCGGGAAATCTGCTCGCTCAGATCGAGCGTGTTGCTGTCCAGCGCGGAAAAATCATTCTCATACGCGCTGTTGATGATGGCCAAGAAGGTTTTGTCCGTTTCGGCCGTCAGGCTTTCCAGATCCACATCCGCAAGCCGGAGCTGCCGGTCGATCTTCTGATAGACCTCCAGGCGTTCGGTGAGCGAACGCAGCTTCGCGAAATGGTCGGCGGTTTCCTCATCCGCGAACACCGCCGCGATCGTGCTGCCCCGGCTGACGCGCTCCGCATTCTGCGCAAGCGGAAGCACCACGCCGTCCGCCGTGTGTTCGAGCATCGTTTCATCGCGGATCACATACATCTCGGTGTCCAGCGTTTCCGGCACCGTCTGCTGTGTGGCGACCATCGTTTTTACGCTGCGGCTGGCGATGTGATAGATCTCCGCGACCGCAGTGATCAGTATAAATGCCGCGACGAGCGCCACAAGGATCCGGCGCAGCAGCAGTTTTTTCTTATCCATCGTTATTATTCCCTTCCGGGGCTGCCTCGCCGCCGTCGGCTGCAATGATCGCCATCGCCGCGTCGCAAAGCGCCTGCGCATCCCCGTAATCGTCAATATAAAGCACATGCATGCGCGGATCGCGCAGGAACCACGTGCGCTGCCGTTTGGCATAATGCCGCGTCTGCTGTTTCAGCCTGTCAACGCAATCGTCCAGGGACGCTTCGCCCGCAAAATACGGGGCAAGCTCCTTATAGCCGATCGCCTGCGCCGCGGTCGCAGCGCCCGGAAGTGAAAGAAACGCGCGCGCTTCCTCCACGAGCCCCGCTTCCAGCATGGCGTCCACGCGGCGGTCAATGCGGTCATACAGAACCGCGCGATCACGCGCATCCAAACAGATCGCCGTAACAGGCAGCGGCGGCGCGGCATGGGAGCGGCGGTTCTGTTCCGATTTGGTCAGACCGGTCGTATGATAGATCTCCAGCGCGCGGATGATCCGGCCGAGGTTGTTGACGTGAATCGTCTGCGCCGCTTCCGGATCCACACGCCGCAGCTCCTCGAGCAGCGCCTGCGCGCCTTCCGACGAAGCGCGCTGCCGAAGTTGCGAACGATAGTCCGGATCCGCTTCCGAGGGCAGGAGCGTGAGCTGATCCACAAGCGCGGAATAATACTGCCCCGTGCCGCCGACCAGCACCGGCCGGCATCCGCGCGCGCGCACATCGGCAATCGCCTGCGCGGCGAGCGCGCAGTATTTCGCAACGCTGAACGGCTCCGCGGGCGATACGATCCCGATCAGATGATGCGGGACGCCGCGCATTTCGGCTGCCGTCGGCTTCGCGGTGGCGATATCCATCCCCTGATAAATCTGCATCGAATCGCAGGAGATCGCTTCCCCGCCGAGACGCTCGCAAAGCGCGACCGCAAGCGCGGTCTTGCCGGAAGCCGTCGGCCCCAGAACAGCAATCAGTTTCTTTTCAGACTCGGCCAAAATTCTTTTCCAACTCTCTTTGCGTCATTTCAATCAGCACTGGACGCCCGTGCGGACAATACCGGATCTCCGGCATGGAAAGCAGCTGCTTCGCGAATTGCTCCATTTCATAGCGCGAGGTAAAATTGCCGGCCTTGATCGCGCTGCGGCAGGAAACGGAATGGAAGATCCAGTCCAGCTTTTCGAACGAAACGTCCTGCTTCTTTTCGGCAAACCGGCCGGCGATTTCGGCGATCACCTCCGGCACGTCGTCAGCGGACAGCTCCATCGGGCAGGCCTGCACGATCAGAGCGCCGTTGCCGAAATCCTCCGCTTCAAATCCGGCCCGGGAAAGCAGCGGCAGCTGCTCGAGCATGGCGGCATAGTCCTCTTTGGGCAGCGTCACGGTCACGGGCGCAAGCAAAGCCTGCGCGCTGCGCGCGCCGCTCTCCGCCTTTAGGCGCTCGTAAATGATGCGCTCATGCGCGGCATGCTTGTCGATGATGACCAGCTTCCCGCGGTATTCGCATAAAATGTAAGTCTGAAACGCTTCGCCGACCAGCCGGAACGCGGATTCGTCGAAGCCGGTCGCGGGCGCATCCGTGATCTCGATTTCCTCCGGCGCGGGCGCGGGTGGCGTTTGCTGCGCCGGCTGCGCGTGCAGAAGCAGCTCTTCATCCGTCTGCACCTCCGACGACGGCGCCTGCATCGCAGGCGCGTGGAGCGCGTCAACGTGTGCGGACGGCTGCGCGGCTGGCGTGACGCGCACGGGCGGCGGATCATTCTTCTGTGAAGCAGGCAGCGAGCCAGCCGGAATATGCTGCCAAAAGGTCTTCGGCCGCGCGGGCTTCATGTGCAGCTGCTGCGCGGGCGCCGGCGGCGCGGAAAACGCTTCCGCCTTGCCGATGGTGTGCATCTGCTTCGGGCTGTCGCCCTCGGCCAGCGCGTTTTTGCAGGCATAATATACGGCGTTGAATACGGCGCGCTCATCCGAAAAGCGCACTTCCGTTTTTGCCGGATGGACGTTGACGTCCACCTGCGCGGGATCGAGCGTCAGATGCAGCACGCAGGCCGGAAACTTTCCGACCATCATCGCGTTTTTATACCCCTCCGTCAGCGCGGCGGAGCCCGTGCCCGTGCGGATCAGGCGGTTATTCAGAAAGAAAAACTGCATGTTCCGGTTCGGCCGCGCGGCGGCGGGCCTGGAAATGTAGCCCGTCACGGCAATGCCGCTGCCGGTGTAGGATGCCGGGATCAGATCCGCGGCGAACGCCTTGCCGAAGACCTCGCGCACGCACTGCAGCAGATCTCCCCTGCCGCTTGTCAGCAGCGTCTGCTTGCCCTCACGGATGAAGCGGAACGACACCTCAGGATGCGAGAGCGCCAGGCGGTCGAGCACGCCGGCCACGGCGTTGGCTTCGGTCACGTCTTTTTTGAGGAATTTCATGCGCGCGGGCGTTTTATAGAAAATATCCCGCACGATCACCGTGGTGCCGGCCGGGCAGCCGGCGTCGTCGAGCAGCACCTCTTCGCCGCTCTCGATCAAATAGCGCGTGCCGATCTCGTCCTCCGGCGCGCGGGTGAGCACCTCCACGCGGGCAACCGCGCTGATGCTCGGCAGCGCTTCTCCGCGAAAGCCGAGCGTCATGATCGCGTTCAGATCGTCGGCGGCAGAGATTTTGCTCGTACCGTGGCTGAGAAAGGCGCTGCGGATATCGTCGCGCGCAATGCCGCAGCCGTTATCCGTGACGCGAATATAGGAGATGCCGCCGTTTTTGATTTCCGCCGTCACGCTCGTCGCGCCGGCGTCGATCGCGTTTTCCAGCAGCTCCTTTACGACCGAGGCCGGACGCTCCACCACCTCGCCGGCGGCGATCAGCTCCGCGATCTGCTTGGGCAAGACATGGATTTTCGGCATGCGGTCACCTCATTTCAATCAAAAAATTCAGTCGGATTCTTTCGCCTGTTTCACAAGCTCATAGAGTATTCCCAGCGCTTCAATGGGCGTGAGCGTGTTGACGTCCAGCCCCTTGAGCCGGTCGGCGATCGCGGCGGCGTTAGATGCGCCGAAGGAAAGCTGATCCTCCACCGAAACGGCCGCTGCGGGCACAACCGCAGGCGTACCGTCCGCGGCTTCCAGCTCGCGCAGCACGACCTTCGCGCGCTCCACGACGCTTTTCGGCACGCCGGCAAGCTTGGCCACTTCAATGCCGTAGCTCCCGTCGGCGCAGCCGGGCACAATCCTGCGCAGGAACGTGATATCGTCGCCGCGCTTTTTGACGGCGACATTGAAATTCTTCACGCCGGGCACCGTCGTTTCCAGCGCGGTCAATTCATGATAATGGGTCGCAAAGAGCGTCTTTGCGCCGAGCTTTTTCGGTTCCGCCGCAAATTCGAGCACGGCACGGGCGATGCTCATGCCATCATAAGTAGAAGTGCCGCGGCCGATTTCGTCAAAAATGATCAGGCTGCTGCGCGTCGCGCTGCGCAAAATCTCCGCCACTTCATTCATTTCCACCATGAAGGTCGAAGCGCCGGCGGCCAGATCATCGGAAGCGCCGATGCGCGTATAGATCCCTTCCACGATGCAAATATCGGCCGAGGCGGCGGGCACGAACGAGCCGGCCTGCGCCATGAGCGCGATCAGCGCAACCTGGCGCATATAGGTGGATTTGCCGGCCATATTCGGGCCGGTGATGATCGCGCAGCGATTGTCGCCGCAGTCGAGCAGCGTATCATTCGGCACAAACGGCTGATCGAGCATGCGCTCCACAACCGGATGCCGGCCGTCGCGGATCTCCATGCGGTCGCCGGGATGCATCATGGGGCAGCAGTAATGATTTTCGGCTGCCACGGCGGCAAAGGATGCGAGCACGTCGGCTGCGGCCACGGCGGCAGCGGTCTGCTGAATCTCGCGCAGATGCTCCGCCGCTTTCTTGCGCACGGAATCGAAGATTTCATATTCCAAGCGGACGATGCGCTCCTGCGCGCCGAGCACCTTGGATTCCAGCTCCTTGAGCTCCTGCGTAATGAAACGCTCGCAGTTGGTCAGGGTCTGCTTGCGGATGTAATCCTCGGGAACCATTTCCTTGAACGCGTTGGAAACCTCAATATAGTACCCGAACACACGGTTGTAACCGATTTTCAGCTTTTTGATGCCGGTGCGTTCCTGCTCGCGCTGCTGAATATCCGCAAGAAAGCCCTTGCCGTTTTCAACGATGGCGTGCAGCTCGTCCAGCTCCTGATGGAAGCCGGTGCGGATCATGCCGCCCTCCCGCACGGAAAACGGCGGCTCCTCCACGATCGCGGATTCGATCAGCGCGGATAAGGATTCAAGCGGCGAGATCGCTCCGGCCGTTTCCTGCAGCAGCGCGCTTCTACAGCCGGCAAGCAGCGACTTGATCTGCGGCAGACGCAGCAGCGTTGCGGAAAGGGCTTTGAGCTCGCGCGCGTTGGCCGTGCCGTAAGCGATGCGCGTGATCAGGCGCTCCAGATCCTGACAGCCGGTCATGGCTTCCGCGAGATCCTCGCGCAGCGCCGGCGTTTCAACCAGTTCGGCAACGGCGTTGTGCCGCTTCGTGATTGCGAAAATCTGCAGAAGCGGGCGTTCCAGCCAGGTGCGCAGCAGGCGTCTGCCCATGCTGGTTTTCGTTTTATCCAGTACCCATAAAAGCGAACCGCGTTTTTCGCGGCTGCGCATCGTTTCGAGGATTTCGAGATTGCGCAGGGTTGAAACGTCAAGGCGCATGAAGCTGTTGACGCCGTAGACTTCAACCGAGCGGATATTCTCAAGTTCGGATTTCTGCACGCTCTGCAGATAGATCATCGCTGCGCCGAGCGCGGACACCGCGGCGGGCATCGCGTCCAGCGACAAATCGGCAAGCGTCACGGCGCCGAAATGCGCGCGCACCAGCTCCGCGGCGGCTTCATAATCGAACTGCGCGTCCTCCGGCAGATCGCAGGACGCCTGCAGCCGGGTTTTGATGAATTCCGTCACGTGCCCGAGACGGAGCGCTTCGGAATTGAGAATGATTTCGGTCGGCTGAAACCGGCCGAGCTCGTTGACCAGCTTCGTCTGCGCCTCTTTGAGCGGAAACTGCGTCACGGAAACGGAACCGGTCGAAATATCGGCAAAGCACAGCCCGACCGCATCCGGAATCGCGCAGATGCAGGCCAGGAAATTATTCTTGCTCTCGTCGAGCATGCTGCTTTCGATCACCGTGCCGGGCGTGAGCACGCGCGTGACGTCGCGCTTGACGATACCCTTGGCCAGCGCGGGATCCTCCAGCTGCTCGCAGATGGCGACCTTATAGCCCTTGGCGACCAGACGCGCAATATAGGAATCGGCGCTGTGAAACGGCACGCCGCACATCGGCGCGCGCTCCTCCTGCCCGCAGTCCCTGCCCGTCAAAACCAGCTCCAGCTCCTTGGAAACCAGCTTCGCGTCGTCAAAGAACATTTCATAGAAATCGCCCAGACGAAACATCAGGATGGTGTCGGGATATTGCTCCTTGACCTGAAAATACTGTTTCATCATCGGGGTCAGCTCTGCCATGACCGTACCTTGCCTTTCGGAAGAATTGTCAGAAGAATCAGCCGCAGCCGCCGCAGCTGCCGCAGTTGCCGGAGCAGCCGCCCGGTTCCGGCGCAGGCTCGCAGGTCGCGGGATCCTCGCCCTGCAGGCACAGGCCGAGAATGGCGTTGATATAGCGCATGAGCGCGTCGATCTCGCCGCGCGCCTGCTCATAGACTTTCATATTGGGATTCTGCATGATCTCAGCATACTGCGATCCGAACGCGCGGTCGAATTCCTCAAGCTTCGCGTCATCCGGCGTTTCCTTGGATGCTTCATGCTGATAATTCAGCTGCAGCATGTGGAGCTTCGCGATCTTTTCGTTCAGGTCGGCATCGGCGTCGTTCGCCTGCTCCGCGGCCACAAGGCGCAGATAGCGCTCATCCTGCTGCAGCGCAGCGCCGAGTTCGCGCACCATTTGAATAATATCCATAACATAAATCCTTTCAGATTGAAATTCACTTAATCCGTCAGCTCGCCGCGCAGGATCCAGATCAGGGATTCCGTCACGCGCACGGTGCGGAAAGTGCCGATCACGGCGGGATCCGCCGGGAACTCAATGATAATGTTCCCCTGCGTGCGCCCTTCGATCCGCCCGTTTTTGGCAACGCTCTCGCAGAGCACACGGTATTCCCTGCCGACCATGGCGGCCGTGCGTTCGTCGGCAATGGACTCCTGCGCGCGCAGCAGCTCCTGCAGCCAGCGGCTTTTTTCCTCCTTGGGCACGGGGTCGGGCAGACCGGCGGCTTTCGTGCCCGGCCGGGAGGAGAAAATGAACGTATACATGGAAGTGAACCGCGCCTGCCGCACGAGCGAAACGGTTTCGAGGAATTCATCATACGTTTCCCCGGGAAAACCGACGATCACATCGCTCGTCACGGAGAGCGAGGGCATCACTTCATAGGCATATTGCAGCAGATCCAGATATTTTTCGCGCGTGTAGCCGCGATTCATCTCCCGCAGCACGCGGTTACAGCCGCTCTGAAACGGCAGATGCAGGTGCTTTGCGACCTTGTCGCAGGCCGCCATCGTATCAAGCAGCTCGTGCGTGCAGTCCTTGGGATGCGAGGTCATGAAGCGGAGAATGAAATCGCCCTCGATCGCATTCAGCTCCCGCAGCAGCCGCGCGAAATTCCAGCCCGTATCCGGATATTTGCCGTAGGAATTGACGTTCTGCCCGAGGAGGGTGATTTCTTTATATCCCTGCGCGATCAGATCCCGCGCTTCGGCCAGAATCGCTTCCGGCGCGCGGCTGCGCTCTCGCCCGCGCACATAGGGCACGATGCAGTAGCTGCAGAAATTGTTGCAGCCGTACATGATCGGCAGCCAGGCTTTGAAGCTGCTGTCGCGATGGATCGGCAGATCCTCGGCGATCACGCCGTCGGAATCCGGCAGCTCATACACGCGCTTGCCCGTGCTCAGATTGCGGTAGAGCAGCTCGGGCAGCCGGTGGATCACATGCGTACCGAATACGATATCCACAAACGGATAGCTGCGGCGCAGCTTCTCGGCGACGCGGGGCTGCTGCATCATGCAGCCGCAAAGCAGGATGCGCAGATTCCTGTTTTCCGCCTTGCGGTTTTTCAGCGCGCCGACGTTGCCGAAGACGCGATCCTCCGCATGCTCACGGATGGCGCAGGTGTTGAAAAGAATCAGATCGGCGTCGTCAACGGTCTCCGTCAGCGCATAGCCCATCGCCTCGAGCATGCCCTTGATCCGCTCGCCGTCGGCCACATTGCCCTGGCAGCCGTAGGTGTGCACGAACGCTCTGGGCGCACGCGCATACTGCGCATCCAGAATGGCATGCACAAGGTCGGCATAGCTCTGCTGCTGCGCGAGCGCCTCGGCCGAAACGGCAGTTGTGTTTTGCTTTTGCTCCGCCGGCACGCCGACACCTCCACATAACCTAGAATTAACTGTAATTAAAAATATTATATAATAAGACGCCGTATTATTCAAGTCAAAAATGAACGATACGGCGTATTTTTTACAAATTATTTATTTTTTCTCTTTCGGCGGATCAAAGAGCGCCT
>JAFZNN010000038.1 GCA_017550895.1 Clostridia bacterium | reverse complement strand
GCGCAGCGCCCGAAGCTGCGCCCGTATATCGACCGGATGCGCGCGAATATCGCTGACGCCTGCGGCCTGTCTGTCGATGCGGTCAGCGTCAAGGCCACCACCGAGGAAGGCCTCGGCTTCACCGGCCGCGAGGAGGGGATCGCCGCGCAGGCGGTCTGCCTGATCGAACGTGAACATTTTGTAAAATAATCGCGGAATGTTTGCAAGCGCAGTGTAATTCTGTTATAATGAAATTCAAATTCATCGGTTGATTACTGAAAAAGGCGGTCTGGGACGATGCCATTTCTTGAAAATATATCGGATTTTTTTGCCAAAGTGCTGTCATTGAGCTTTGCCTGGTACGATGTGCTGGATATCCTGCTCGTGGCGTTCGTGATTTATCAGGGCATCAAGCTCATTCGCGAAACGCGGGCGTTCCAGCTCGTGAAGGGCCTGCTTCTGCTTGCGCTGATTTATGCGGTCGTTTATATTATCGGCATGCAGGCGAGCTCTTATCTGTTCCAGGTTGTGTTCAAGAATATCTTTATTATTCTTGTGATCATCTTCCAGCAGGAGATCCGCAAGATCATCGAGCATCTCGGCAAAAACCGTGTGTCCGGCCTTGCGAATCTGCTCAAGGGCGCCGACGCGCTGCAGATCGAAACGGAGCAGGACGCGATCATTGAGATCGCCAAGGCCGTGCAGCGCATGAGCGACAGCAAGATCGGCTCGCTGATCGTGATGGAGCGGGAAACCCCGCTCGGCGACGTCAGCCGCACCGGCACGCAGGTGGACGCGGTTGTGACGCATGAGCTGATCGGCAATCTGTTTTTCCCGAATTCTCCGCTGCATGACGGCGCGGCCATCATTCGCGACAGCCGTCTGGTCTGCGCGGGCTGCGTGCTGCCGCTCACGCACAGCGAGGAGCTCAGCAGCGATCTTGGCACCCGGCATCGCGCGGCCGTCGGCCTGAGCGAGGTCAGCGACGCGGTCGTTGTCGTCACCTCGGAGGAAACCGGAACGATTTCCATTGCCGAGGGCGGCAGACTGCTGCGGGATCTGACGGAATCCAGTCTGCGCGAATACCTGCTCAACGCAATGATTGAAACCAACGCCCAGGATCAGGAAGGGGAAAGCGCGCTGCGCAAATTCTTCAAGCGCTTGAAGGGTAGCAAAAAATGAGAATCAAAGATTTCAATCTCGGAAAACTTTTCAATAATAACCGCTTTCTGATGGTCTTTTCCCTGATCATGGCCGTGCTCATCTGGCTGTTTGTTTCCGTGGAAAAGAGCACGGATATCACCCGCACGCTGACCAATGTGCCCGTGCAGGTGGATTATTCGCGCCTGCAGGAGAATTTCGGGCTCGTGCCTTACGGCAACAGCACCTACACCGTGGATATCAAGGTCAGCGGCAAACGCTACAATGTCGATAACGAGCAGGAGCTGCTCGAGGAGCTTGTGGTGTCCGCGAATACGGGCAAGGTGAATTCCGTGGGCACCTACAGCCTGCCCGTCACGGTCGAGAGCTCAAACGACCGCGCCGCCTATACGATCGACAGCTGGTCGCTGCAGTCCGTGGACGTGTATTTCGATTATCCGAAAGAGAAGGAATTTGCCGTGACGGCGGATATTCAGACCGCGGACGCGCTCGTGGAGGAGGGCTATGTTGCCGGTGAGCTTGTGTTCGGCGAGAGCACGAGCGTGCGCGTGAGCGGCCCGGAATCCGAAGTGAGCAAGATCACTGCGGTCGTGGCGCGTGCGAGCGTCGATGTGCCGCTGACCGAGAACACCGCGCTTGACGCAACGCTCGTGGCCGAAACGCGGGACGGGTCGACCCCGAATTATATTTCGTTCAACCGTGCAAGCAACGTCGCGCACATAACCGTGCCGGTTTATAAAAAAGCGACGCTGCCCGCCACCGTCAGCTTTTCCGGCATTCCGTCTGCTTATCTGGATCAGCTGCCGTTCACCGTGACGGTGGAGCCGGCGTCCGCGGAATTCGGCGTGACCGAAAGCCGACTGGACGGGATCGATTCCTTTGAGATCGCGAAGATTCCGTTCAGCAGTCTGACAGCCGGGACCAACGTGATCGAGATCAAAGCGTCCGAGCTGACCGGCGGCATTGTTGTGGACGGGACGGAGAAATTCACCGTGACCGTCGTGGCGGAGGGAATGAAAGCCGTCACGCTGGCCGCGCCTGCCTCTCTGAATTTCCCGAACGTGCCGGACGGCATGTCCGCGAAAACGGAATCGATCCATTTTGAGGAAATCACGCTGGTCGGCCCCGCGGAAAAAGTGGACGCGCTGACCACGGATTCGATCGTGCTCGATGCGGATCTGAGCACCGTGCCGGAGGGCACGACCGGCACCGTGGCGGTGCCCGTGACCGTGACCGGCGACGATTACTGGTCCTACGGAGAGTATATCGCCTCCGTGCAGCTGCAATGATCCCGCCTATTTTCAGACAAACGAATGATGTGTGCCCGATCGGCAGAGCGAACCCGCTTCGTTCTGCCGATTTTTCTGTCTTTGTCTATAATATTTAAAAATTAATTAATATTAGATATTGATTTATTCTTGAGGATTGTGCTATAATATACTTCAATATGGGGAAATCGATGCATTTGGGGGTGAACGGCAGTGAAACGGGTGTGCAGGATCGCGGCGCTTTGTCTTGCGCTGCTGCTGTGTCTGACCTCCTGCAGCTCCGGCGCGCTGGTCCGTCCGGTCAGCGAGCTGCTCAAGCCCCCGCTGTATTATCCGGAATATGAGGACCTGGTCGAAGCCTTCCATAAGAATATCGGCACGGACGTCGATCTGTGCATTCCGCGCAGCGGCGATTATTCCTCCGCCGTCGTGCTGGAGGATCTGGATATGGACGGCAGCAAGGAAGCGCTGATCTTTTACCGCAACGAAACCACCGACGCCATGGCGAATATGCATTACTTTGACAAGCTGAACGACCGCTGGATCTCGCTGGGCAATTTCAAGGGCTACGGCAGCGAGGTCGGCAGCGTGCAGACGTCGGATCTGGATGCGGACGGCATCAAGGAAATCATCGTGCAATGGAGCTTCTCGGGCGTTTCCTCCGGCGATATGCTTTCCGTTTACCGCCGCGATCAGATCAACAACAGCTACAAGGAAATCGCGACCGAGCTTTGCGCGCTGTCCGAAACGGTTGATATGGACGGCGACGGCTGCGACGAACTGTTCTTTATCTCGCCCGTGAATAACGGCACGGTCACGCAGCGCTATGCGCGGCTGATGAAGCTCTCCGGCGGCGCCGGCTCGATCGTCGGCGAAACCGCGGTGGATGCGAGCATCAGCAGCTATGTGTCCATCAAGGTCGAAAAGCCGACCGGCGATCTGCCGCTGCTGCTGTATATCGACGCGATGGTCGGCGAGCAGCAGATGATCACGGAGCTGCTGTACTGGGACGCGACGCTTTCCAAGCTGGTTGCGCCGCTGCTGGATGAAAAGACGCTCACGCATACGCAGACCCTGCGCAACGCGCCGATCGAATGCGCCGATCTGAACCGCGACGGGCGGCTCGATATTCCGACGCAGAGCGAGGTCTTCTCCGAAACGCCGACCGGCTCGAGCGATTACGAAGAGGTTTATCTGACCGTCTGGAAAACCTACACGCGCGACGGCCTTGAGGATACGGCGTATACGCTGATCAATCAGGAAGAGAATTATCTGATCGAGCTGACAAAGAACGAAGCTAAAACGCTCGGCCTGCGCAGCTATCCGCGCTCCAACTGCTGGATCGTGTTCCAGCGGGAATCACCGGATGACGCGCTGTTCTCCGTCATCAAGATCCCGCAGGATCGCTGGGGCGAGGAAGAATTCGTCAGCTATATTCCGATCGTGGAGCTCGAGGACGGCGTGGTTTCCGTCTTTATCACGCAGAAGGGCGTGCGCCGCGGCATCACGGAGGAGATCATTCTTTCCAAAATCAAAAAAATGTCCTGACGGCCGGGTGCATGGCCGATGAAAGCTGAAACAGGGGGCGAAAAGATGAAACGGGTCCTGATAGCCGAAGACGAAGCGGCGATCCGTGAGTTTATTGTGATCAATCTGAAACGCGGCGGCTATGAAGTGGTCGAGGCGGAGGACGGCGCGGCGGCGCTTGCGCTTTACGATGCGCTCGGCGGCGATATCGACGTTGCCGTGCTGGACGTCATGATGCCGAATATGGACGGCCTGGAGGCCTGCGAGCGCCTGCGCGCGCGCAACAGCAACATCGGCATCATCATGCTCACCGCGAAAGCGCAGGAAACGGACAAAATCACCGGCCTGATGCGCGGCGCGGACGATTACATCACCAAGCCGTTTTCGCCCATGGAGCTTGTGGCGCGCGTGGACGCGATCTATCGCCGCGTGCAGATGAGCACCGGCGCGAAGAGCACGATGGTCGAAGTGATCGAGCTGGGCGAATTCAAGCTGAATCTGCGCAGCCGCACGCTGACGAAAAACGGCCGCTACATCGAACTGACGCAGGTTGAATTCCAGATGATGGAATGCTTTTTCCTCCACCCGGGCGACGCGCTCAGCCGCACGGAGATTCTCAATAAAGTCTGGGGCAGCGAATATTTCGGCGAGGAAAAGATCGTGGACGTCAATATCCGCCGTCTGCGTATGAAAGTGGAGGATTCGCCGTCCGCCCCGCAGCATCTGATCACCATCTGGGGCGTCGGCTACAAGTGGATCGTGTAAAAGCGGATTGATTTTTACCGGAAGGAGGGGTCACAATGAAATATATGGGCATCACGCGCCGCTGGTTTCTGACGGTTGCTCTGATCGTGATCCTGATTCTGGTGACGGTCTGCTTTGCGATGATCCTCTCGCTTCACAATTATTACTATAATACCGCCAGCCTTGCGCTGGACGTGTATTCCGCCGATCAGATCGCTTCCACCTTTGCGCTTTACGGCGGCGTCAGCACGAACGCATTCCGCGCCGCGAGCCGCGAATTCATCGAATCGTTTCCCGATAAAGATGAAATGGCGGTCTGGGCGATCGATCAGAACGGCCGCGTGATCCTTTCCACGACCGGCTTTCAGATTCTTGACGAGGTGGATATGCCGGATTATCAGGCGGCGCTGACGAACGGACTGGACGCGGCAAAGTGGACGGGCAAGCTGCCCTCGGGCGAAAAGATCATGGCGTCCACCTGCGTTTATCGCCATGCCGGCGGCAAGGTCGGCGGCGCGATCCGGTTCATGATTTCGATGGAGGCGATCGACGCGCAGCTCGTGCGTCTGTCACTGGTCATCGCCGGCGCTGCGCTGCTGATGTTTTTCCTGCTGGTGCTCTCGAGCAGTTTTTTCATCCGCTCAATCGTTAATCCCGTCAAGGATATCGGCGAAACGGCCAAACGCATTGCCGGCGGGGAGCTGGACGCGCGCATCGACCATTATCCCTACAACGATGAAATCGGCGAGCTCTGCGCGATCATCAACGATATGGCGACCAAGCTCGCGGCGGGCGACCGGATGAAGAACGATTTCATTTCCACCGTCTCTCACGAGCTGCGCACGCCGCTCACGGCGATCAAGGGCTGGGGCGAAACGCTGCTGCAGATCGGCGCGACCGATCCCGCCATGACCGAGCGCGGCATGGGCGTCATTATCAGCGAATCCGCGCGGCTGAATGAAATGGTGGAAGAGCTTCTGGACTTCTCCCGCATGAGCAGCGGCCGCCTGCAGCTCAAATTTGAAACCATCGACCTGCTTGCGGAGCTGGATGAAATCGTATTCAGCTTCAAGGAGCGTGCGATCCGCGAGGGCATCGAACTGGTCTACAATGTCCCGCAGGCGCCCGCGCCGGCCAACGGCGACGCTTCCCGCATCCGCCAGGTGTTTATCAATATTCTGGATAACTCGTTGAAATATACGACCCACGGCGGCCGGATCATCGTGACTGCCGATATGTCGGAGAAATCCGCCCTGACCGTGACGATCGCGGATACCGGCGCCGGCATCCCGGCGGAGGATCTGCCGCACGTCAAGGAGAAATTCTACAAAGCCAACACCACCGTGCGCGGCTCGGGCATCGGGCTGGCCGTGGTGGATGAGATCGTCAAGCTCCATGAAGGCACGCTGACGATCGACAGCGTGCTCGGCGAGGGGACCACCGTGCGTGTGACGCTCCCGCTTGTGACCGCGAAGGAAGGAGAAACCGCATGAGCAAGGAACAAAAGAAAGAATACGTCGCCGTCGGCGGTCAGGCGCTGATGGAGGGCATCATGATGCGCGGCCCGAAGGGCACGGCTGTTTCCTACCGCCTGCCGAACGGCCGGATTTTGACGGAGATGAAAGAATTCGTTTCCGTGCGCAAAAAATATAAGCCGCTGAATCTGCCGCTCGTGCGCGGCGTCGTCTCCTTTGTCGAGTCGATGATCTTCGGCTACAAGCTTCTGATGGAATCCGCTGAGAAGACCTCGCTGGATTTTGAGCAGGATGCAAACGAAAGCAAGCTGGACCGCTGGCTGAGCGATCATTTCGGGCCGAAAATGCTGAATGTGATCGGCGTGATCGCCATGGTGCTGGGAGTGGGACTTGCATTCCTGCTGTTCATGTGGCTGCCGAGCTTTCTGTTCGATCTGCTGCGCAAAGCGGCGCACAGCGAGCTGACAACCATCCGCCCGGTGTTCGAGGGCCTGATCCGGATCATCGTTTTCATTGCCTATATGTTCATCGTTTCGCGCACGAAGGAGATTCACCGCGTCTTCATGTATCACGGCGCGGAGCATAAAACCATTGACTGCTTTGAACGCGGCTGGGACCTGACGGTCGAAAATGTACGCAAATCCGTGCGCTTCCATCCCCGCTGCGGCACAAGTTTCATCTTTGTGACAATCATTCTCAGCATTCTGATTTCGTCGATCGTTGCGCTGATTTTCCCGCAGCTGACCGTGAATCGCGGGATCTGGCTGCTCACGAAGCTGCTGATCCTCCCGCTGATCATGGGCGTCGGGTTTGAGTTCATTCAGCTGGCCGGCAAATATCAGAACACCTGCACGCGCATTCTTTCCGCGCCCGGCCTGCTGATGCAGCGCATCACCACCGCCGAGCCGGACGACGCGATCATCGAATGCGGCATCGCCGTGATGCAGGCGGCGCTGACCGGCGAGATCCCGCCGGAGCAGACGCAGGAAGTGATCGATGCGGAAACCGCCGCGCAGGATGTGCCTGCAGAT
>JAFZNN010000037.1 GCA_017550895.1 Clostridia bacterium | reverse complement strand
GTCGAAGATCACGACCACGCCGTTCTTTTTCGCCAGGAACAGCGTCTTGAGCGCCGCCTCGCGGGAGGGGCTGCAGCACAGCGCTGTGCCGGAAATCACAACGGCCTTGGCGGATTTGATATAGTCCTCGTCCACGTCGTCCACGCAGACCTGCAGATCAGCCACGCCGTCGCGGTACATCAGGATGCTGCTCTGGCTGGGGCTGAGGATTTCGGTGAAGGTCAGACCGAGGTTTTCGCCGTTTTCACAGCGGAAGACGTGCGAAACGTCGATGCCGTCCGCCTTGAAATAATTCTCCACATAATCGCCGAACTGATCGTCGGACACGCGGGCGATGAAGCCGCATTTTGCGCCGAGGCGGGCCAGACCCACTGCGATATTTGCGGGCGAGCCGCCGACATACTTGTTGAAGTTGCTGCTCTCGGAGAGCGGGCGGTTCATATCCGTGGGGTTGAAGTCGATGGCGATGCGCCCGATGGGGATGACATCCAGCGGTTTGCTTGCGTCAAATTGAATGTAGCTCATAACTATCTCCTTTTCAATCGGCCTTGCCTGCGCAGCCGAATATTTCAATGTGTTTCATGGCGTTCGCATACGCGCCGTTGACCTCGGCGGTCTGCAGATCGTAGTAGCCATTGATCGCGCCGCTTTCATAGCCGGCGCGGGCGAAGCGTTCGACGCTGTCGAAGGTCGCGGTCGCAATGTTGATTTTATGAATGCCCAGCCGGATGCAGCGGCGGAAATCATCGGGCAGGATGCCGGTGCCGCCGTGCAGCACCAGTGGGGCGGGCACGCGCGCGGCGACCTGCTCGAGAATATCGAAACGCAGCTGCGGCGCCTGCTTATAGTTGCCGTGGGCGTTGCCGATGGCCACGGCCAGCGCATCCACGCCGGTCGCCTCATAGAAGGCCAGCGCCTGCGCGGGATCGGTGCAGTGGATCGCAATATCCTCGCTGCCGTCCTCACTGCCGCCGACCGCGCCGATTTCGCCTTCACAGGCGGCGCCGTAAGACGCTGCCAGTCTGCGAATCTGCGCCGTTTGCGCCGCGTTTTCCTCAAACGGCAGATGCGAGCCGTCAAACATCACGCTCGTAAAGCCGATTTCAAGCGCCTGCAGGATCGCCTTTTCGGTTTTGCCGTGGTCAAAATGCACGGCCACGGGCATCGGACTGGCTTTGGCCGCGGCGACCATCAGCGGGCCGATGAGCGCGAGCGGCGAATGATTCAGGCGCACCTCAGCGATCTGCAGGATGGCGGGACTTTTGGTTTCCTCCACGGCCTTGAGCACGCCGAGCACCATTTCCATATTGGCAATGCTGAAGCTGCCGACGGCGTAGCCGCCGGCTTTGGCGTCGCGGAGCAGATCGCGCAGATTAACGAGCGGCATGGGCGGGGCCCTCCTTTTTTTCGTTATAGTAAAGAGCGGCGCACACTGCGCTGGTCAGCGGCAGGGTCAGCAGCATGCCGAGGCTGCCGGCGAGCGCCTGCAGGATGTCCGCGATGATGACTTCCTTGTTGATGACCTGGTTGAGATCGGCGTTGTTGGCCACAAGCAGCAGCACGCAGGTCAGCGACGAGCCGATATAGGCGAGCACAAGGGTATTGGCCATCGTGCCCATCATATCGCGCCCGATCGTGAAGCCGGAGCGCATGAGCTCGCCGGGCTTGATGTGCGGCGATTTTTTGCGCAGCTCATAAAGCGAGGAGGAGATCGACATCGACACGTCCATCACCGCGCCGACCGCGCCGACAATGATCATGGCGAAGATGATCGCCTTCAGGTCGATCGGGTCGTCCGGCCGCAGGGTCAGCAGATAAATGCTTTCCTCCTCGAGCATGCCGGTCATGCGCAGGAATTTCTGCATGATCACAACGATCAGGCCGGCGGTCAGCACGCCGCTTACGCAGCCGATGCAGGCGCAGACGGACTTGGGGTTCAGGCCGCTGATGATGCTCAGGGTCATCACCGTGATGAAAACGCACACGAGGATCGACCAGAGGTAAATGTTGTGGCCGTTGAGGATCGCAGGCAGCAGCACCGCGAAAACGGAAACGCAGGTGTAGGTCAGCGAAATCAGCGTTTTCACGCCCTGCATCCGGGAGAAAACGATGATCAGCACGCAGAAAACGCCGAGCAGCCACAGCAGGGGAGTGATGCGGATATAATCGCCGAAATAATAAGTCTGGCTGCCGGCCTCGGTGTAGCGCTCGACCAGCACGCGGTCCTCCGCCTCCACCTGCTTGGGGCTGAACGCATAGGAATTGTCGATTTCCTGCGTCACCTCGAGCGTCTTGCCGCGCAGCTCGGTGTTGAGCGCCTGCGCCTTGAAGCGGACGGTGACGAAGGTATTCTCGCCGTCGGCGCTGTTGGTTGTCACATCCGTCACGCGGATGACCCGCGCGCGGATGACCTGCCCGTCCATCTGCCCTTTAAAAACCGTGCCGTCGCCGACAATATAGGAATAGGCCGCGAACAGCAGCACGGCGGAAAGCAGCGCGGCGACCAGCTGAAACGCAGCTTGATTTCGTTTCATCCTGCGCCTCCAAGTTGTTCAATAGTATTAATTCAGTATAGCATGAATTCCAAAAAATCTCAATAGGAGAATCAAAAAAACACGAAAGAAAGCGCGCTGCAAACCGGGTCTGCAGCGCGCTGCGCGGATTCAGTTTGCTTTTTCTGCCTTGCGTTCGGTGATTTCGTCCACCATTTCCGCCTGCCGCTTTTCCGTGATCTTATAGAAGAGCATGGGCAGGATCGTGCCGACCATGGAGATCGCGCCGGAGAGGATCAGCAGATTCCACAGCGTCGTCTTGCCGCCCGCCGTGATGTAAACGCCGTCCGCCGCGTCGGGATTGATGCGCGCCCAGTTGTAGGAGAAAACGCCCACAAACGCGCCGATGGCCATACCGATCTTGTTGATCAGCGTCTGCATGGCGAAGCAGATGCCCTCGCCGCGCTCGCCGGTCTTCCATTCCAGGTAGTCCACCGTGTCGCCGATCATCGCATAGGTCACAATGTTGTTCACGCCCTGCGGGATGCCCAGCAGCGCCAGGCCGATCGCGCACACAACCAGCTTCCACGGAGCGTCGTAGCCGATGAAATACATGGCGAACATCGTGACCGCGCCGAGAATATGTACGCCGATATAAGCCCACTTCTTCGTGAATTTCTTGGTCATCCACGGCACCAGGATGGAAGCGACCAGGCCGCCCGGCACCACGAGCATCGTGATAAGCGCATACATGCCCTCGTTGTTGAGCACATATTTCGCGAAATACAGGCCGCCGGTGTAGGTATAGACCATACGCGCGCCGCCGAGAATGCCGGAGACGACGATCAGCAGCAGCTGATCATTCTTGAACAGCAGGCGGATATTGTGCGCGAAGGAGGGCGGATCCTCCTCGCTTGTGAAGCGCTCGGTCGTGTTCTTGAAGCCGTAGAAGAACATCGGGATCGCCAGCAGCACGAAGACCACGCAGCAGATGAAATAGGTCCATTTGAGGGTGTTGGCGTTTGCCTCCTGCTGGCCGAGCATGACCGTGCCGATGAAATCCTGCGCCGCCTGCGCGCTGATGCCCGGGCGGTCCGCCATGACCTGCGCGACGTCCGTATATTTATATTTCGCCGTCACGGCGCTGGTGATGATCGGCACGCCGACCGTGACGATGCCCGCGCCGACCGTGCAGACCAGACGTGCGACGGTCAGGATGTTGCCGCGCACGATGGTGTCGTTGGTCATGCAGGTGGAAAGGCCCCAGTAGGGCACGTCCGCAACGGTATAGATCATCGTCCACAGCACATAGATCACGCAAACGATCACGAAGGTGCTCGCCGCCTTGGGCGGCAGGAAGGGGCAGAAGCAGGCGATCGTCGCCACGCCGATGGGAACGGCCATCCATTTCAGGAAGGGGCGACATTTGCCGTATTTGGTGCGGGTGCGGTCGACGATCGATCCCATGATCGGGTCGTTGAAGCCGTCGTAAATGCGCGTGAAAAGCATCAGGAAGGCCACGGCCATGGAGCCGGTGATCTTGCCGATCCTGACGTCCGCGGAGCCGAAGAGCATCGCGTCGGTCAGGAATACGGTCAGATAGGAGCCGACGATCGTGCAGATGAAGTTCTGACCGAAGCCGGTGATGCTGTAAGCAATGGCTTCCTTCGGCTGCACGCCGACGCCGGGCGTCGTGCCGAAGAGCTTGTGCAGCGCATTCTGCAGCTTGGCGTTTTCTTTCATTCCATTCACCTCATTGCGTTATAAAAGTCCAGCGCGCTGATGCGCGCGCCGGTCTGTTCCAGCAGAAATCGCTCGCTCACGCGGGCAAGCTGCGCCTCCTCTCGTTCCGGCAGGGCGAAGGCATAGATGCGGTCGACGGGCTGCGTGCAGACGTGGCGCATGGCGGCAAGTATGCCGGCGGTGATGCGCAGGCCGCCGCGTCCGCTTTCCGCGCAGCAGATGCAGCCCTCCTTCGGGCTGAAAAACAGCGGCTCCGGAATGATGCCGCAGTGGGGGCAGGCCGTCAGATCCGGCATGTAACCGGTCAGGGTCAGGAGCCGCAGCTCCGTGACCGCCTTGAGAAAATCGCGGCTGCGGCGCTGCGTTTCCAGCAGATGCAGGGAGTTGAGCAGCACGCGCAGGTATTCCTCCGCCGGCTCCTCCGCCGGCGCGAGCACGGCGGCCAGCGCGCAGAAATACTGCGCGAGCGAGAGGGACAGAAGATCCTGCCGCAGGTCGAAAAACATCGCTTTGGCCGCAGCGTCGTCGATCATGTAGCTGTCCCTGCCGCTGCGGATCGTGAAATCGCCGTAGCACAGGGACTGGGTTGCGCCGTGGAGCCGGCTGTTGAATTTTTTTGCGCGGTTGGCAAACGCGCGGATCACGCCGTAATCGCGCGTGAGCAGCGTCACCAGACGGTCACTCTCGCCCGTGTCCGTCGTCTTGAGCACCAGCGCGTCGGTCTGCAGCTTCATGCGGTTGTTCCTCCCCGGCAGGCGCGCGGCTGCGTTTATAGCGCAGATAATCCGCGACGGCGCCGGTCTTGATGAATTGTTTCCAGGCCTGTTCGTTTTCCGTTGCAATCACCCCCGCGGTTACCTTGCCCGTTTCCGGCGGGAATAAACGCGGCGGCGCAGAAAAAACAGCGGCGGATCAATCCAGGCCGAAATTGCGGATCAGTCCCTCGCGGTTGCGCCAGTCCTCTTTGACCTTGACCCAGCACTGCAGGTTCACCTTGCAGTCGAAGAACCGTTCCAGATCCTTCCGGGCGCGGGTGGAGATGCGCTTGAGCGTGGCGCCCTGCTTTCCGATGATGATGCCCTTGTGGCTCTCTTTTTCGCAATAGATCATCGCTTCGATATCCAGTATGCCGTTCGGCCGCTCGCGCATGCGCTCGATGCTCACGGCCACGCCGTGGGGCACCTCCTTGTCGAGCAGCAGCAGCATCTTTTCGCGCAGGATCTCCGCTGCGATCACGCGCTCGGGCTGATCGGTCAGCGTGTCGTCCGGAAAATAGTGTGGCGATTCCCCCGCGAGCTTTTCCAGCTCCTCATAAATCAGTTCAAGATTGTCGCCCTTGAGCGCGCTGACCGGCACTACGGCCGCAAAATCAAAGACGCCGGTGAGCTGCACAATGCGCTGCATCAGCGTTTCTTTTTTCTGCACGGTATCGATTTTGTTGATCGCCAGCACGACCGGGCATTTCTCCGCGCGCAGGCGTTTGAGCAGTTCCAGCTCGGTGTCGCGCAGCTCGCCCTCCGGCTCGGTGACGAACAGCGCGGCGTCCACGCCGCTGATCCCTTCGCCGACGGCCTTGATCATCCGCTCGCCCAGCTTGTTTTTCGGTCTGTGGTAGCCGGGAGTGTCGATGAAAACCAGCTGTGTTTCGCCCCGGGTGAGCACGCCCATGATGCGCGTGCGGGTCGTCTGCGGCTTCTGCGTCACGATGGCGACCTTCTGGCCGAGCAGCTGATTGAGCAGCGAGGATTTGCCCACGTTCGGGCGGCCGACAATGGCAACAAATGCAGTTTTTGTCATATCTTATCCTCTGTCATTCTTGTTTCTCAGCTGATTGCATAGGAATCCAGAATGCTGGTCAGCGTATTTAAAAAGGCTTCTTCTCCGAAGGTGTTGATCTTGAAAAATATCGCCTGACTGCCGCCGGAGGCGATTGCGCTAACAAAAACGCCGTTTTCCGTCTGCACCAGCGTCACGGACAGGCTCACGCGGTTGCCGCCGAGCCAGCTGTAGCGTTCATAAACGCGCACCGCAACGCGCCGGTCGCCGGCGCCGACATCGCTCGCGTCCTCCAGCGTCGCGCTGCTGCTGCCGGTGGTGACCGCGTTGTGGATCACCTGCAGCAGCTCGTCAAACGTCCCGGACAGATACGCTTCATACTTTGCCATTTTGATTCCCTCCGTCGACGCGCAATTCCTGCGCTTTGGAGCCGTGGAAAATAAAGATCAGCGTCAGAACCAGGCTCAGCGCCAGCACGCCGAGCATATACAGATGGGTTTTGTAGTATTCAAACAGCGCGCGGAAGGCCGCGGGCTGCAGCAGGATCACCAGACCCACCGCCACCGCGCCGACGGCTGCGAGCAGCACCGCGCCCGCTGCCGCGTCCTTGGCGATGCGGGCAAGCACGCTGTGTTCGCGGCCGGCCGCCAGATCCACCGCGCGCTCCACGGCCGTATTGACCGCTTCGAGCGCGAGCACCAACGCGCACAGCGCGATGAGCACGGCGAATTCCGTGCGGCTGACTTCAAACCAGTCATAGACTATCAGATAGCCGAACATATAGATCATCAGCGCCGCATGAAAGCGGAAATTCCGCTCATGCAGCAGGCAGTATTTCACGCCGTTGAAGGCGTAGACAAATCCTTTGAAAAACGCTTTCATTGGTCCTCTTCTTCCATATAATAGCTGGAATCCCGTTTCAGACCCAGCCGTGTGAGCACGGTTTCCTCTTTTTCGCGCATGCGCACGCGTTCCATGCCGCCGTTGACATGGTCATAGCCCAGCAGATGCAGCATGGAATGCACGGTCAGGAAGCCGATCTCCCGCTGCAGGGAATGGCCGTAGGTCTGCGCCTGCGTCTGCGCATGGGGCACGGAAATGACGATATCGCCCAGCAGCTTCGCGCCGGTGTCGTTGTTGACGTCATAGACGCCGTTTTCGCCCAGCGGGAAGGAGAGCACGTCCGTCGCCCGGTCAATCTGCCGGAACTGCCGGTTGAGGCGGTGGATCTCATCATCGTCCACAAAGGTGACGCTGACCTCCGCCGGACCCTCGAATTGCTCGAGCTCGAGTACCGCCTTGCAGCAGCGGCGCACCAGCAGGCTGACGCCGGCAGGCACCTTGACGCCGTTTTTTGCAATGATCACAGTCACTTTTCCGATCATTTTCTGTTTCGCTCCTCCTCCTGCCGTTCATAAGCCTTGATGATGTCCTGTACCAGCCGATGCCGCACAACGTCCTTTTCGTTGAAGCGCACCGTGCCGATGCCCTCGATGTTTTTCAGCAGCCGCATGGCATCCTTCAGGCCGGAGCGCTTGCCGTCCGGCAGGTCGATCTGGGTGATATCGCCGGTGACGACCATCTTGGAGTTGAAGCCCAGACGGGTCAGAAACATTTTCATCTGCTCCGCCGTGGAGTTCTGCGCCTCGTCAAGGATGATGAAGCTGTCGTCGAGTGTGCGTCCGCGCATATAGGCCAGCGGCGCCACCTCGATATCGCCGCGCTCCTGATGTTTCTGGAAATTCTCCGCGCCGAGCATATCGAACAGCGCGTCATACAGCGGGCGAAGATAGGGGTCGACCTTCGACTGCAGGTCGCCGGGCAGGAAGCCGAGCTTCTCGCCGGCCTCCACCGCGGGGCGCGTGAGCACGATGCGGTTGATCTCCTTGGCGCGGAAGGCCGTGACCGCCATGGCGACGGCCAGATAGGTTTTGCCCGTGCCGGCCGGGCCGACGCCGATGGTGATGGTGTTTTTGCGGATGGTTTCGATATATTTCTTCTGGCCGAGCGTTTTGGGCTTGACCGGTTTGCCTTTGGCGGTGATGCAGATGCAGTCCGCCGCCATGTTGGCGATTTTGTCGTCGTTGCCTTCGTTGACCAGCGAGAGCACATAGCGCACGTTCTGCTCGCTCAGACTCTCGCCCCGGTTGATCAGCGTGAGCAGCCCGTTGATGGCGCGCACGCCCTTCTGCACATTTTCGGCCTCGCCCGTCACCTTCAGCTCCGAGCCGCGGCTGATGACCGAAACGGAAAACGCCTGCTCGATCTGGCGAATATTCTCATCGAAGCTCCCGAACAGGCTGACCGCCTGCTCCATCCGATCCACATTGATGATCTGTTCAAACATGAGCGCCTCCGCTACACTTCTTTATAATTAAATTCAGTATATCATATCTTTGCACAGATGTCACGAAAAAAATGCAAAAACCGTCTTTTTTTCAGAAAAAACGCAAAAACATGCAGTTTCCCCGCCGCAAAACAGACAGTTGAAATCTGCGCCCGGCATGTGCTATAATCGTTACAGAATCCGATGCTGCAGCAAACGGCGTCCTTCCGGCGGAAACGCTCGGCAAGGCGGATCTTTCCGCCGTCGGCATCGGCAGGGTCTGATGCGCCGGTTCCGAGGCGCGCTGATTTCAATTCTGATAATGATTATGGGTATGGAGGCGTTATGATGGAGAAGCTCCGCAGTTTTCTGCGTTCGCCGCGCGGGCGTGCGTTTTTCATCGTCAGCTGCGTGCTGACGGCAGGCATCTGCCTGGTGATGAATCTTTGGCTGCTGCCGTCGATTGAGGCGACGACCGACGGGATCCGCTGCTTCGATATGAATTTCGGCTATGATTATGCGACGGCGCAGCGCTTTCTCTCGCTGCTCAGCCCGGAGGGCAGAGCGACCTATCTCCATGTGCAGCTGCCGCTGGATTTCGTCTATCCGCTGGCGTACGGCTGCTGCTTCTGCGGCCTGTTCTTCTATCTGACCGGGCGTTTTTCCGCACTGCAGCTTCTGCCGCTGCTGCTCATGGGTTTCGATTATGCGGAGAATATCTGCACGATCCTCATGCTGCGCGCCGCGTCGCTTTCGCCCGCACTCGCAGCGGCCGCGAGCGCGCTGACCGTGATTAAGACGCTGCTGCTTTACGTCAACGCCGCGCTGCTGCTCCTCTGCGCCGTTCGCTTCTTCCTGCAAAAACGGCGCGCGCGTGCAGACGGGAGCGCAGGGCAGACACAATGATTGATAGCAAATCAGAATCATCCGGCCCGTTCCGTATCGGAACGGGCCGGATGCTGTTTGCGGCGATCATCGCTTTCCCCTTGATCGGGTTTGCTTTCCGGCCCGGATAATCGACCTGCCCGGCGGGCATACTAACCGAAAAGACATGGGGGCGTGTGCATGAAGCGCGTGCTAGCGGCTTTTTTCTGTTTATTTGCGATCTATGCCGGTATTCTGCTGCGGATGAGCCGGCTGATGTTTGCCGCCGTTCCGGCGGCGCAGTCTGCGTCGGGGCGGCTGGTCGAGATCGCGCAGCTGCGCGGCACGATCTTTGACTGCCGGCTGCAGCCGCTGACAAACGACGGCGTGGCGCGGTGCATCGCGGTCAAGCCGACGATGCTGGCGCTGCCGCTGCTGCAGGAGCTGTTGCCGCCGACGGCCTATGAAACGGTCGCGGCGCGTCTGTCCGCCGGCCTGCCTGTCGTGGTCACGGTGGATGCGCCCGCAGAGGGCGGCGACGCCGTTGTGAACGCTGCATATCCCGTGCGGTACGGGTCGCGCACGGCCGTGCATATCATCGGTCATCTGGATGCCGAAGGGCACGGCGCGGCAGGGATCGAGAAAGCCTGCGATGCGCTGCTGACGGAGACCGGCGGCACGGCGGCCGCGCGGTTTATGACCGATGCGCAGGGGAAAGTGCTGCTCGGCGAGCCGATCGAGATCAGCGGTACGCAGATTCCGGCGGGAGGCGTTGTGCTGACGCTGGACCGGGAAATCCAGCAGATCGTGGAGGAGGTGCTGGACGGCAGCGGATATGCCTGCACGGCCGCCGTGGCGCTGGAAATCGGCAGCGGCGCGATCCGCGCCTGCGTTTCCAGGCCGGCCTTTGACCCGAACGATGTGGCAGCCGGTCTGAACGGCAAAAACGCCCCGTTTGTCAATCGCGCGTTTTCCGCGTTCGCGGTGGGGTCCGTCTTCAAGCCGGCGGTCGCCGCGGCGGCGCTCATGCACGGGCTGGGCGATTTCACCTGGACCTGCACGGGCAGCATCACGGTCGGCGGCGTCACCTTTCACTGCCCGAAGGCGGAGGGCCACGGCGAGATGCAGCTGTCTTCGGCGCTGGCACACTCGTGCAACACCTATTTTATCGCGCTCGGTCAGCGGCTCGGCAAAACGGCCGTGCGGGAAACCGCCGCGCTTCTCGGCTTCGGCGCATCCGCGCCGCTCGCAGACGGTTATACGCCGGCAGCCGGAAATCTGCCGGATTTGTCGGCGCTGGATTCTCCGGCAGCACTGGCGAATCTGTCGTTCGGGCAAGGGACGCTGACGGCGACGCCGCTGCAGATCTGCGCGATGACAGCGACGCTTGCGCAGGGCGGGGTGCGCGTCGATCCCTATCTGATTGTCGGCACGCGTGCGCGCGACGGCACGGTGACGCCCGCCCCGCGGCCGATAGCGAAAAGCGTGCTTTCCGCCGATGCGGCTGCGACAATCTGCGCTGCGCTGCGGCAGGTCGTAACCGACGGCAGCGCACGCCGGGCGCAGAGCGAAACGATCGCGATTGCAGGCAAAACCGCGACGGCGCAGACCGGCCGCACGCGGGCGGGGGAGGAGATCTACAACGCCTGGTTTACAGGCTTTTTTCCCGCGGATGCGCCGCGCTATGCCGTGACGGTGCTGGTCGAGGACGGCGGCGAAGGGGCCGTGAGCTGTGCGCCGCTCGTGCGGGAGATCGCAGAGCGGATCACCGCCCTGGAAAGCGGCGGCGCTCCCGCGGGGTGATCCGCAAAGCGCGTATCCCCGGCGCAGAAAAACACAATTATTTTAAAAAACCTCTTGACATTCCGCTGCTGCTTTGCTATAATAGCCAATGTTCCGAAAGGAGCAGCCATGCGAGAGTGGCGGAATTGGCAGACGCGCACGTTTGAGGGGCGTGTATCCTTGATGTACGGGTTCAAGTCCCGTCTCTCGCACCAGCGGATATGGCGGAATTGGCAGACGCGTTAGATTCAGGTTCTAATGAATGCAAGTTCGTGCAGGTTCAAGTCCTGTTATCCGCACCACAGTGAAAAGCCTTGATATATAAGGGATTTCGAGCTTCGGATCACCTTTGTATCAAGGCTTTTTCCATGGCTTTCCTTATTTTCTAAATTCGAAATTGGTGCGGTTTTTGCGGGTTTTTAATGGTTTTTAAGGGGCAAAAGTGAGACAAAGTGTCTCACTTCGGAACTGCCTAATGCCCTGTTTTTGATCCTGCGGATGGATCCTTTTCTTATCCAAATTATATCGTTTAGCCGGATTTTTTGATCGTTTTGATTGAAAAATCCGGCTTTTTTTGTTTTCAAAAGTCAATGAATGGAGGTT
>JAFZNN010000036.1 GCA_017550895.1 Clostridia bacterium | reverse complement strand
TTCTTTCTTGCTCTTTTTCTTCGCCTTCTTGTTGGCGGATTCCAGCAGCACCAGAACCACGCAGCAGACCGCGGCGAAGATGATGAAGATCGCGCAGGTGATGATCATCTGCACCGTATCGGCGATCGCCATGTTGATCAGGTGGCCGAGCACGGGAATGTAGAAGTTGACCTCGCCGTAGCACTGATCCTGCGAGATGAAATTGCTCGCGCCGTAGCCCGCGCCGATGGGAATGGTCGTAAAGCGCGTGCCGGTGCTTTGATTCTCAATGCCGTTGATGACCTGAATGTCGCAGCCGGTGGTCTGATCGCCCGGCACCACGATGAAATTGCCGATCTCATAGCTCGCGGGATCCTTCTTCTTGGAGATGATCAGCGAACCCTCGGGGATCTTCTGGATGACCTGGCCTTCGCTTTCGATGACGATCTCGCGGCTCATCTCATTGAAGCAGAAGCCGCCGATATCCGAGCCGTTGTTGTCGATGAAAATGGAGATGAAGCAGCCGATCACAAACAGCAGCACCGTCGTGCACAGCAGCGCGATCGTGATGATCTTGCCGACCAGGATGCCGGGCTTGGTCTTGCCCTTCTGCTTGCGCGGATCGAAATCCTCCTCGTTCAGCGGCGCCACGGTGTCGGACGTGTCGGGGAAATCCTCGCCGAACGGATCATAGATCGTGTTCTTCTGGCCGATGGGCACCAGCGGGCGCGGCTCCTCGGGCGTTTCCTGCTCAAGCGGCGGCAGCCCCATGCCGGAGCTGATATCCTGCATCGGATCCGGCTCGATCAGCGTTTCGGGCGTCGGGAAGACCGGCGCCTGAAAGAGGTCGGCGGCCTTCGCTTTTTTCGCCTGCAAAGCTTCGACAAAATCGCGGTCGAATTCATCGATATTTCTCAGTTTGAACTGTTCCATCACTGTCAGTCTGCCTTTCCGAAATTTATTGACCCGCTTTTTCGCGGATCGCGCCGGTGACTGCGGCGAGCTGCGCGCCGATCTTGTCGAGCGCGGTCAGTTCCTCGAGCAGATCGACGCCGACGGCGACGGGGGCCGCTGCGGGCGCGGCGACGGCGCCGTTTGCCTTGAGCGCCTTGTTTTCGTCGTTGAGCGCGCGGCAGATCTTCTTGAGCTTCTCGTTGTTGGCCTCCACGCCCTTGGCGTAGTCAAAGACCTTTTTGTATTCCGCCTTGATCACGCTGATGTATTCATCGACGTCAGCGCAGTTGTAGCCGTTCTCCACGGTCTGGAATAAATTGTTGGTTTCCATAGGTTCTTCCTCCGTCCGTTCTCCGTTGTTCTTGGATGTACAAAACAAATATAGCATAAATCTGAAAAAAAAACAACAGGGAAATGTAAATTTTCTGCGCAAATGCGTTTTTTTGAAAAAAGCATATCCGGCGGCTTGACCGGATATGCTTTTTGTGTGTATCGGATTATTTCGCGGGGCGCATCGTGAAGCGGAAGGTCAGCCCCTTGCTGCCGTCGACGTCGTATTGCTCGAGCACGTCCGGGCCGCAGCTCGCCGTGCCGGCGCCGCGCAGGAAGCCGTCGATCTCCACGGCGACCGTGTGCTCGCCGCGCAGATCCTCGCGGTGATTCGCGTTGTGCAGCAGTTCCTGCGTGTAGGGGCGGGCGTTGAAGCAGAAAGGCTTGTCCGCAAAGGCGAAGAGCAGGCCGTCGCCGTCGTCGTTCGTCACCTTGAGCGTGCGCACGTCGGTGCGGTTGCCGCTGTCCTGCGGGCGGATGTAGGGCTCATACATCTCGTCGACCGTCGTTTCATACACGCCGAGCAGCGCGTGCGCGTTGAGATCGGGCATGTTTTCATCGCTGCCGCGGCCGTAATATGTGACGTTCGTGCAGTCCTCGGGCAGCTCGAGCGTCAGGCCGAAGCGCGGCAGATGCGCCGCGAGCCGTTTCTTCGCGCCGGGCAGGAAGGAAGCCGTGACCGTGACCGCGCCGTCCGCGGCGATTTCATAAGTCAGCGTGACCGCGCCGAGCGGCAGGGGGGTCTTTTTGCTCTTGAGGCTGTAGTCGACCGTGACCGTGGCCTTCGTCTTTGTCGCCTTCGCGCCGCAGCCCTTGCACACGCAGCGGTAATCGTCGTAGCCCGCGGCGATCCAGCGGTCGCGGAACCACACGTCGTTGTCCAGCAGGGCGCGGAAGATATTCGGCAGGAAGCCTTTGGCTTTGGCGGGATTCTGATTGATCAGCTCCCTGCCGTTTGCCTGGTAGCTTTCGAGCATGCCGCTCGCCTTGCCGAAGGTCAGCGCGCCGTTCGCGAAGGCGATCTCGAACGCGCCGTCGGTTTCGGTCAGCTTCACGCTGCCGGCCGCCTTCTCAAAGGACGGGCGGAAGCCTTCTTTGATCGCGATCTGCTCGCAGGCGATTTCATTCTCACCGTCGTAATAATAGACGTTCAGATGCAGGTCGCAGCTCTCGCGCGGGAGCTTGATATCCAGCGGATAATCCGCGCTCTGCTCCGGCGCGATCTCCGGCTTGAATTCGTCGGCGGCAAGCAGGCCGTCGCCGTTTTTGACCAGCTCCCACACGACGGTCAGGCTGCCGCTGCTCTTGAAGCGGTTGGTGTTCGTGAGCGTGAGCGTTTTGTTCGCGTAGGACGCGCGCAGGGGACGGTAGACGTTGCGCATCACCTTCGCGCCCGTGTGCAGGCGGCGGTCGGGATAGAGCAGGCCGTCCACGCAGAAGCAGCCGTCGTGCCGCCATTCGCCGTGGTCGCCGCCGTAGGTGTATTTGATCTTCCCGTGCGGATGATAGACCGAGTGATCCGCCCATTCCCAGATGCAGCCGCCCATGAGGTTGTCATAGCGGTAGATGATTTCCCAGTATTACTCCAGCGCGCCGGGGCCCACGCCCATCGCGTGCGCGTATTCGCAAAGGAAGAAGGGCTTGTTTGTATACTTTTTGCCGCGCGTGTGCCGGCCGCAGCGCTCGACGTTGCGGTGGTTCGTATACATTTCCGACACCACGTCGTAGGAATGCCGCTCGGAGTGGATGACGCTTTCGTAATGCACCGGGATCTCCGGGCAGACTTCATGCAGGTAGTCGTAACACACGTCCTCGCAGGCGTGACCGCCGGCCTCGTTGCCCAGCGACCACATCGTGATTGCCGGATGGCTCCGGTCGCGCAGATACATGCGCTTGACGCGGTCCAGGAAGCGCGGCGCCCACTTCGGATCGGCGCTGATCAGGTGGAAATTGTCGTGCGGGGCGCAGCCGCAGCCGTGCGTTTCAATGTCCGCCTCGTCCACGACGTACAGGCCGTAAAGGTCGCACAGAGTCAGGAACTGCGGATCCGGCGGATAATGCGAGGTGCGCACGGCGTTGCAGTTGAGCGACTTCATGAGCCTGATGTCCTTCTCAATATCGTCAAACGACATGACGTAGCCGGTTTTGCAGTTGGAATCGTGATGATTGACGCCCTTGAATTTGATGAGCCTGCCGTTGAAGAAGAAGAGATCGCGCTTGATTATCACGGTCTTGAAGCCGATAAAGCTGCGGAAGGTCATCAGGGGCTTGCCGCGCTTGAGAAGCGTGGTGAACGCGGTGTAGACGGTCGGGATTTCCGCGTTCCAGGTCTTGACATTCAGGCCGGTGAAGGCCAGCGTGCTGACCTCTGCCGCATCACAGGAAGCGCTGGCGATCAGCTTTTTGCGGCTGTCATACAGCTCCGTTTCCAGCGTGCAGCCGGCAAGGTCGCCGAGCGTTTCCGCGCGCACGTCCAGATTCCAGCCCTGCGCGGTTTCTGCGGTTCTGTAATAAAGATCGTTGACGAAGGTCTTCGGCAGCGTATAGAGCAGCACGTCGCGGAAAATGCCGTTTTCGCGGAACATATCCTGGCACTCGAGGAAGGTGCCCGTGGACCACTTGTGCACGACGGCGAACAGCTCGTTTCTGCCCTTCTTGACAAAGGGGGTGACGTCGAATTCCGCGGTGTTGTGCGCGCCCTCGCTGTAGCCGACGAATTTCCCGTTGATGTAAAGATCGATGCAGGGGATCACGCCCAGGAACGCGAGCAGATAGGTCTGTCTGCCTTCCACTTCAAAGAAGGTGCGGTAAATGCCGACCGGCATGTCCTCGGGCAGCTCGGGCGGAGTGTTGTCGAATTCATAGGCGCAGTTGATATAGACGGGGGGCTCGAAGCCGTTGCGCTGCCAGGTGCCCGGCACCGGAATGGAATCGAACGCGATCTTGTCCGTGTTGATCTGATCCGGCAGATCGCGGATGCTCGCGTAATGCTTGAAATCCCAGGTGCCGTTGAGCACGCGCACGAGATCGGAATTGCCGCGCTCTTTCTTAAAGGGCGTCTTGCGCAGCGTCTCCTTGCAGCCGTAGGGCACGTTGTAGAAGCGCCCCGCGCGCTTGTTGATTTCGATCGTGTCGAAGTCCCTGTAGTTCGTTCGGTTGATTTGATAGATCATGCCGGATTCCGCCTTTCCTGCAGTTTTTTGATCATGATTTTTGCCGCTTTATAAATATCGCCGCATCCGAGCGTGATGATCAGATCGCCGCTCTGAGCGTGATCGACCGCATACTGCGCCACGCCCTCGAACGAATCAAACCACACGCTGCCGGGTATTTTTTCCGCCAGCTGCGACGTATATATATTGTACGTGTTGACCTCGCGCGAGCCCATGATCTCGGTCATGATGCAGTGATCGGGGATCTGCAGAACGCGCACGAAATCGTCAAAGAGCATCGCCGTGCGGGAGAAGGTGAAGGGCTGGAAAACGGCCCAGACCTTGCGAAAGCCCATGCGCATCGCGGTTTCGAGCGTCACCTCGAGCTCCTTGGGATGATGCGCGTAGTCGTCGGCCACAGTAATGCCGTCGATCTGCGCGAGGGTTTCAAACCGCCGCCCCGCGCCGTGAAACGCCGGGATGCCGGCCGCGCACTGCGCGAAGCTCGCGCCGCTGGCCATCGCCGCCGCGATCACGGCCAGCGCGTTGCCCACGTTGTGTTTGCCGGGCACGCCGAGTTGCACGCGCCCGAGGGTCTCGCCGCCTTTCACGACGTCAAAGGCGTAATACTCATGCTCGTTTGTCAGATTGACCGCGCGGAACTCGCATCCCTCGCTCAGCCCGCAGGACACCGCGGCCTTGCCGGCGTCGAGCAGCGGGCGCACGCAGTCGATCGTATTCGCGTCGTCGCCGTTATAGATGATCAGCTTGTCGGCGCTGCCGGCAAACTGCGTGAAGGACTGCTTGAGCCGCGCGAGCGTCTTGAAATATTCCATGTGATCCTCGTCGACGTTCAGCAGGATCGCGATATTCGGCGAGAGCTTGAGGAAATGATCCTGAAATTCGCACGATTCGCACACGAAATGCTCGGTGCTGCCGATGCGCCCGTTCGTGCCGGTCAGGGGGAGCTTGCCGCCGATGACGGCGCTCGGGTCGAGCCCGGCCGAGAGCAGCAGATGCGTGAGCATCGCGCAGGTCGTGGTCTTGCCGTGGGTGCCGCTCACGCCGATGCAGTTGGAGAAATGCCGCGTGAGCGCGCCGAGCAGATCGTTGCGCTCAAAGAGGGGAATGCCCGAAGCTTTTGCGGCGAGCAGCTCGGGATTGTCCGGCAGGATGGCGGCGGTGTAGATAATCAGTTCCGCGCCCTCGATGTTCTCCGGCGTCTGGCCGAGCGTGACGGGGATGCCCAGCGCGCGCATGCGGGCGAGATTGTCGGTTTCGTTGTTGTCCGAGCCCGTGATTTCATAGCCCTGCGTGTGGAGGATCTCGACGATCGGGCACATGCCGGAGCCGCCGATGCCGATAAAATGAATGCGCTTGACTTCGCGCAGCAGTTGATCGATTTCAAACATGACGTGTCTTCCTTTCGCGGCCGCGCCGCGTTGATGCCGACAGCCTGCGCCCGCCGGACGCCGGCCGTGATTCTCATATTTTTACTATTATACCACATCCGGCCTGAAAAATAAAGTGGAAAAATGAATTCTTTGACTTTTTCGCGCGCGCGCAGTCCGTTTGTCCCTGCCGGCGCATAAACTGTATTGAACGGGAATCGCCGGCTGCGTGCGGCCGCCTTTCCGTTCAGCGCGAGGCGGGGAGGGCCTGCCCGCGCGTTGGAGGTGAAAGCTTGAAACCCATTCAAACCGTCCTTGTGCTCGGCGGCGACCGGCGGCAGTAGAGCCTGGCCGATGCGCTCGCGGCCGCGGGCCTTGCGGTGCGCACCTTTGCCCTGGGCGAAGCGTCCGACCGCGCGGCGGACGATCTGGCCGAAGCCGTCGCACAGGCGCAGGCCGTGGTGCTGCCGCTGCCCTGCACAAAGGATGAAACGTATCTTTTCGGCCGCTGTTCGCCGCAGATCCCGATCGACCGCCTGGCCGCGCTCCTGCGGCCGGAGCAGCTCGTGCTCGGCGGCATGCTGACCGCGTCCGTCGCGGCCCGTCTGCAGCGCTGCGGCTGCCGCGTGATCGATTATTACAAACGCGAGGAGATCACCGTGCGCAACGTCGTGCCGACCGTGCAGGGCATCTTAAAGCAGCTGCTCGGGGAGATCGATTACACCGTTTCCGGCAGCTCCGGCTGCGTCTGCGGGTACGGCCGGGTCGGCCGGGCAACAGCGCGCACTCTGAAAGCGCTCGGCGCGCATATCACCGTCTGCGCCCGCAGCGGCGCTGCGCGCGCGCTGGCCGAAACCGAAGGCTGCGACGCCTGCGATTTTCTGCGTCTGCCCGAAAAAGCGGCGGCGTTTGACTATATCATCAACACCGTGCCTGCGCCCGTGATCGGCGCTGATGTGCTGCGCGTGCTGAAGCCGTCCTGTCTGATTCTCGACGTTGCCTCCGCGCCCTACGGCACGGATTTCGCGGCGGCGGAACGCTTCGGCGTGCGCGCGCTGCAATGCGCGTGCCTGCCCGGCAAGGCCGCGCCGAAAACGGCAGGGGAGATCCTGGCGCAGGGGATCCTGCATCTGTGGGAGGAGGAAGGATATGTCTGAGATCAAAGCCGGCTTTGCCTTCTGCGGCTCGTTCTGCACGCTGCAGCAGGCCGTGCAGCAGATGGAGAGCCTGTTAAAGCGCGGCGTGGAGATCTATCCGATCATGAGCGCGGCGACGGCGGAAACCGATACGCGCTTCGGCGCGGCGCGGGATTGGATCGAACGCGTCGAGAGCGCCGCCGGGCGGCCCGTGATCCGCACGATCGCGCAGGCCGAGCCGATCGGCCCGCAGCGGCTGCTGGATATTCTGATCATCGCGCCCTGTACGGGCAACACGCTCGCAAAGCTTGCCAACGGCATCGCCGATACGCCCGTCACCCTCGCGGCAAAGGCGCATCTGCGCAACGAGCGCCCCGTTCTGCTCGCCGTTTCTACAAATGACGCGCTCGCCGCCGCCGGGCAGAATATCGGCGCGCTGCTCAACCGCAAGCAGTTCTATTTTGTGCCCATGCGGCAGGATGCGCCGCAGGCGAAGCCGCGCTCGGTCGTCGCCGATTTTTCGCGGCTTTATGACGCGATGCAGGCCGCGCTGCGCGGCGAGCAGCTGCAGCCGCTCCTGGTCTGAACCGCCGGTTTGCGGCATCCGGTGCGCCGGGTGCCGCAATTCCGGATAAAAATTGTCAATTCCTCTTGCAAACTTTTCTATGATTTGATATAATATCTTGAAATAGTGTGCGGATTTTCGGCCGCGCACAGGCACCGGAGGGCGTATGAAAGGGAAACTGATCGTGATCGAAGGGCTGGACGGCAGCGGGAAATCCACGCAGGAAGCGCTGCTGCGCGACCGCCTCGCGCGGGACGGGCAGACCGTGACCTGCATCAAGCTCCCGAATTATGACGACCCCGCCTGCGCGCTGGTCAAAATGTATCTCGCCGGCCGGTTTGGCTCGGATCCGGCGGCGGTCAACGCCTACGCCGCGTCCTCGTTTTACGCGGTCGACCGCTATGTGAGCTATCACTGCGGCTGGAAGCCGGCCTATCTTGCCGGCGGCTGCATCCTCGCCGACCGCTACACGACCTCCAACGCCTATCACCAATTGACCAAAACGCCCGCCGCGGAGTGGGACGCCTATCTCGCCTGGCTGGAGGATTTCGAATACGAAAAGCTCGGCATTCCGCGCCCGGACGCCGTGATTTATCTGGACATGCCGATCGACGTGTCGCAGCGGCTGATGACCGGCCGCTACGCCGGCGATGAGAATAAAAAAGACATTCACGAGAAAAATATCGCGTATCTGCAAAGCTGCGCGAAGGCGGCCGCCTACGCCGCGGACAAGCTCGGCTGGGTGCGCATCGCCTGCGCCGAAAACGGCGCGCCGCGCACGCGGGAAGCGATCGCGGAGGAAGTCTATGCGGCCGTGCTTGCCGCGATGAACGCCTGACGGGCGGCGACGAAGGGAGAGCATCATGTTTTATCTGTTTTTGGCCGACGGCTTTGAGGAAGTGGAGGCGCTCGCGACGCTCGACGTGCTGCGCCGCGCGAAGATCGATATTCTGACTGTCGGCGTGACCGGCAAAACCGTGACAGGATCCCACGGCATCCCCGTGGTCAGCGATAAGAGCATCGACGAGGTCGCGCCCGCGGACGCGTTGGACGGCGTGATCCTGCCCGGCGGCATGCCCGGCACGAAGTATCTCAACGCGAGCAAACAGGTGCACGCGTTCCTCGACGCCGCCGAAGCGCGCGGGAGCTGGATCTGCGCGATCTGCGCCGCCCCGATGATCCTCGGGCAGCGCGGGATGCTGCAGGGCCGGCAGGCCGTCTGCTTCCCCGGCTTTGAGCCGGAGCTGCGCGGGGCCGCGGTGCCGGAGCTCTACGTCTGCCGCGACGGCAATTACATCACCGCCAAGGGCATGGGCAGCGCGATTCAGTTCGGCCTTGCCATCGTTGCCGCGGTGAAGGGCCCGCAGGCCGCCGCCGCGCTGGAAGCGACGCTGCAATGTGCGTGAGCGCCAAGCAGCAAAGCCGGCGGCTGTATGCCGGCGTGCGGGACGCGATGACGGCAGGGGAGCGCGACACTGTGAACACGGCGATCACGCAGCGCCTGACCGATTCCGGCCTCTACCGCGACGCAGGCTTGATTCTGGCGTATGTTTCCATCCGCAGCGAGGTGGAAACGCGCGCGATTATTTCGCATGCGCTCGCGCATAATAAAACCGTCGCCGTGCCGCTGTGCGTCGGCGATCAGATGGAATTCTGCCGCATATCCGCGCTCGATCAGCTGCGGCCCGGGCGCTTCGGCGTGCCGGAGCCGGATCCCGCATCCTGCGCGCGCTGCGATCCGCCGCCGTCGGCGCTCTGTCTGGTGCCGGGGCTGGCCTTTGACCGCAGCGGCCGCCGCCTGGGCTACGGCGCGGGCTTCTACGACCGCTATCTCGCCGCGCACGCGGTGATCCGCCTCGGTCTGTGCGCCGCGCGCTGCCTTGCGGACGCCTTGCCGGCCGAGCCGACGGATCAGACGATGGATTTGATTTTAACGGAAAGCGGCTTTCTCGCTTTCGACAAGATATGAACGAACGCAAAAGGGGGGCTACATATGGATCAGGAACAAAACCGCAATCCGCTCGCGCCGAATGACGCCGCCGAAAGCGATTTTTTCAATGTGGATGTGATCGAGGATGAATTCCTGGATCCCGCCGCGTTTGAAGATCTGATGCCGCAGCCTGCGGAAAAGAAAAAATTCGAGGTGCACATCGACGATCCGGACGCCGATGCGTTTGCCGATCCCATGGAGGATTCGCAGCCGCGTTTCAACGGCGAGATCTATTTCTCCAACCGCCGTCCGGTCAAGCCCGAGGAGCCGGTGCGCGCGCAGCCGCAAAAGAAGAAAAAGTCCAAAAAGCGCCGCCGCCGCGCCGCGCGTTCGGCCTTCGCGATCTTCCTGATGATCGTCATTCTGATCACCTCCGCGCTTTCGGCCTGCGCGATTTCCTTCATCAACGACGTCTTTGCGCTCAGCCGCAGCGACGAGCTGGTCACCGTGACGGTGCCGGGCGATCAGACCACCGATCAGATCATCGACCTGCTCAGCGACAACGGCCTGGTGCATCAGGGCTGGCTGTGCAAGCTCTATTATAAGGGCATCGACTGGCTGAAGAATTTCAACAAAAAAACGCCGCCCGCGGCGCCGGTCTATCTCAGCGGCGTGTATTACGTCGAGAAGAATATGGGCCTCGAGGGCTATCTGAATGAATTCAAGGAGCTGCAGCAGTCCGATGAAACCGTGACGCTGACCTTCCCCGAGGGCTGGACGATCTATCAGATGTTCGACCGGCTTGAGAAATACGGCGTGTGCACCAAGGAGAAGCTGCTCGGCTCGATCACCGGCACGCAGTTCGAGCATGATTTCGTCGCGCAGATTCCGAATAACGCCAACCGCACGCTGCTGCTCGAGGGCTATCTCTTCCCGGATACCTACGAGTTCTTTGAAAGCAGCGACCCGAACAGCGTCATCCGCAAATTCCTCGACGGCTTCCAGAATAAGTGGACGGAGGAATACGCGGCGCGCGCGAAGGAGCTGGGCCTGAGCATGGACGAGGTCATCACGATCGCCTCCATCATCCAGCGCGAGGCGGCGAATACCGAGCAGATGTCGCTGATTTCCTCGGTCATTCACAACCGTCTGAATCATTCCGTGTCCTGGCCGACGCTCGCGTGCGACTCCACCGCGAACTATATCACGACCTATCTCAGCGGCAACGTGTCGCAGTCGGATCTGATCAATTTCGAGCAGGCTTACAACACTTATCTGATCCAGGGCCTGCCGCCCGGACCGATCTGCAATCCCGGCGAGGATGCGATCTATGCCGCGCTCTATCCCGACAGCACCGATTACTATTATTTCCGTCACGACAAATACGGCGAGATCTATATGGCACGCACGCAGGCGGAGCATGACGCCAACGGCAACGTCGTGCTGCGCGCGAACAGCCACTGATCCCGGGGAGAATTTATGATTGTCAACAGATGTCCGGAGCTGCTTGCGCCCGCAGGGGATGCCGAGCGGCTCCGTGCCGCTCTTCGCTACGGCGCGGACGCGGTCTATGTCGGCGCCGAACGCTTCGGCATGCGCACGGCGGCCGCGTATTTCAGCGATGAAAAGCTGCGGGAGGCCTGCGCGCTCGCGCATGCGCACGGCGCGAAGCTCTATCTTGCCTGCAACACCCTGCCGCGCAATGAGGAATTCGCCGCGCTGCCCGAGTTTCTGGCCTTTGCGCAGGATTGCGGCGTCGACGCGCTGATCGTGACCGATCTGGGCGTGATGGCGCTTTGCAAACGCTATGCGCCCCGCGTGGAGCTGCATGTGTCCACGCAGGCGGGCGTGACGAATTACGCCGCGGCAAATCAGCTCTATGAACTCGGCGCGCAGCGGATCGTCACCGCGCGGGAGCTCTCGCTCGCGGAGATCGCCGAGATCCGCGCGAAAACGCCCAAGGAGCTCGAAATTGAGTGCTTTGTGCACGGCGCGATGTGCGTGTCCTTCTCCGGACGCTGCCTGCTCTCAAATTATCTGACCGGCCGCGATTCCAACCGCGGCGACTGCGCGCAGCCCTGCCGCTGGCAATACGCGCTGCAGGAGGAGAAACGCCCCGGCGAATACTTCCCGATCGGCGAGGACGCCGACGGCACTTACATACTCAATTCCCGCGATATGTGTCTGCTTGCGCATCTGCCGGCGCTTGCCGCGGCGGGCATCGACAGCTTCAAGATCGAGGGCCGGGCGAAATCCGCCTATTACACGGCCGTGTGTGTCAACGCCTACCGCTGCGCGCTCGACGGCTACGCGGCGTCGGGCTTTGATCCGGAGTACCGCCCCGAAGACTGGATCCTCGAGGAGCCGCAGAAGGTCAGCCACCGCGAATACTGCACGGGCTTCTATTTCTCCTCGCCGACCGACCGCGCGGAAATCTACGGCAAGGGCGGCTATGTGCGCAAGTGGGACGTGGCGGCCGTGGCGGAGGACTGGCGCGACGGCGTGCTGTACGCGACGCAGCGCAACCGCTTTTTCGCGGGCGATACGCTCGAGATCCTGACGCGCGGCGCGCCGCCCGTGCGCGTGCAGGTCACGGATCTGCGCGACGCCGACGGCGAACCGATCGAAAGCACCCCGCACCCGATGATGCCGTTCTCCTTCGCCTGCCCGATCCCGACGCCCCCCGGCGCCTACCTGCGCATGGAACGCACTGAAACGGAAATCAGATAAACGCCTGAAAAAAGCTAATAAAATCAGATAAAAGCCGAAAATAATACAAATAAAAGTCAGACAAATGATAAATTAAAGCCAGATAAAAACATATTAAAACCTATTAAAATACAAATTAAAGCCAGATTAAATTAAAGCCAGATTAAAGCCAAAACAGCGCGCTGCGGCCGAATGACCGCAGCGCGCCGGTAATTTTATGAGGAATTAGGAAGTAGGAAGGAATACGAATGAGGAATTAGGAAGGAGGAATGAGGAATGAGGAATGTAACAGTTTGTATTAATGATTTGTAGGGAATGCTGCCCCCAGCATTCCGACGCGGCGGTACGCCGCGATTTTTTTCGCACATACTATCGGCAACCGTAGGGCACGCATACATGCGTGCCGCGGATTACGCACAAACCACGGCGACGCAGTAATGGCCTCCCTCGTTGAGGGTGCGGGTCTCCAGTGGCGACGCGCACTGTCGAGGGCGACGTTCTCTACACAATATCTTAATCTCGCGGATTATTATACATTACGCATTCTTTCATCAAATCATTTTTCTTCTTCTGCTGATGATGCTTGCTGTTTTTCCTTCGCCATGGCGTCGAACTGCGCTTTTTCTTTTGCCATTTCCTCGAGCATCTGCGGCGGGGTCCAGCCGAGGTTTGTGGGCGTGAGCACGGCTTTGTAGGTCACTTGCGCGCCGCTTTTGCGCAGCGACATGAGCACGTTCGACACCTGTCCGCCCGTGAGGTTGCACATGAGCACCATGCTCTCGGGCGGGATCTCGCCCTCGTAGGCGCCGATCGGCAGTTCCTTCGCCTGCAGCAGGTCGCCGAGCGTCTGATCGTAATCGGCCGCCGTCACGAAATAAGCGCGGGTTTTGCCGAGGATCGCCGCGCGCACGACCGCCGCGTGATCCGCCTGTGAAATATTGAATGCCAGAATTCTCTGCAGCGACATCTCTGATCGCATCCTTTCCGCTTTTTTCTCCATTTTAATCCAAATCTCGCGCATTTGCAAGGGGTTTCTTCTTGACAAACCGCCGCTTTGCGGATTATGATAAATGCGAGGTGAAAAAGATGCAACTGCCCGATATTATCATAAAACATATGGATGAAATCTGCGCGCGCGTGGAGAAGACCAGCCCGAAGCTCGCGCAGCTTTACCGCAACTGCTACCCGAACACGCTGGAAACCGCCGCGGAATTTGACGAGGACGGCTCCGTGTTCGTGCTCACCGGCGATATTCCGGCCATGTGGCTGCGCGATTCCACGGCCGAGGTGTCGCATTACTGCCCGCTCGCCGCCGAAAGCGAGGAGCTGCGCGCGATCCTGCGCGGCGTGATAAGCCGGCAGCGGCAGTATATTGAAATCGACCCCTACGCGAACGCCTTCAAGCGCGCGCCGGACGACTACCGCCCCTTCGACGATTATCCGCGCGTGAAGCCCATCGTCTGGGAGCGCAAATATGAGATCGATTCGCTCTGCTATCCGCTGCGACTGACCTATCTTTACTGGAAGGCGACCGGCGACGCGTCGGTGCTTGACGAGAGCTTTCTGCAGTCCCTGCGCACGACGCTCGGCGTCTGGGAAACCGAGCAGCATCACGCGGAGCGCTCGTGCTACCGCTTCTCCCGCGCGCACACAAAGCCGAAGGACACGCTCCCGAACGGCGGCATCGGCAATCCCGTGGCCTATACGGGCATGACCTGGTCCGGCTTTCGCCCGAGCGACGACAGCTGCCGCTACGGCTACCTCGTGGCGTCGAATATGTTCGCCGCGGTCGTGCTCGGTTACGCGCAGGAGCTGCTGGTCGCTGCGTTCCCCGCGGAAACGGCGCTCGCTGCACGCGCACGGAAACTTGAGCGAGAGATCCGCGACGGCATCGCGCGCTACGCGGTTGTCAATTCGCCGCAGTTCGGCAAGGTCTACGCCTGCGAGACCGACGGCATGGGGCGGCATTTCCTCTTTGACGACGCGAACGTGCCGAGCCTGCTTTCCGCGCCCTATCTCGGCTTCTGCGCGGCGGATGATCCGCTTTATCTGAATACGCGCCGCTTCATCCTCAGCAAGGAGAATCCGTATTATTATGAAGGCAGCTTTGCAAAAGGCGTGGGCAGTCCGCACACGCCGGCGGGCTACATCTGGCACATCGCGCTGTCCATGCAGGGGCTGACCGCGCAGGATCCGGAAGAAATCCGCGTGATCCTGCGCATGCTCGAAACGACGGACGGCGGCACGGGCTTCATGCACGAGGGCTTTGACGCGAACGATCCGGACCGCTTCACGCGCAGCTGGTTCAGCTGGTCCTGCGCGCTGTTCAGCGAGCTGGTCGAGGCCGCCGTCGAGCGGGGCATCCTTTAAAAAAGTTTGATAAATTTCAAAAAAGTACTTGCAAAATCGGGAACAATATGGTAAGATAACTGTCGTTCCGTGTGAACGACAGCCATGCTGCTATGGCTCAGGTGGTAGAGCGCATCCTTGGTAAGGATGAGGTCGGCAGTTCGAGTCTGCCTAGCAGCTCCAAGTGAAAAGCCTTGATACGCTTGCGTTTCAGGGCTTTTTCTTTTATCAGAACGAAATCGGAGGGATCATAGTGCATCAGACCGTGAAACGCAGCCTTGCCTGCCTGCTCGCGCTGCTCCTTTTGCTCGCCGCGTTCCCGCTCGCGGCCTTTGCGGGCGGCGTTGAGGATCCGGACAGCGCCACCTGGCAGCAGTATATCGCCCGCATCGAACCGATCGACGCCGCGCCCGAAGTGCAGCTGGCCGAATTCCCGCACGGCTTTGAGATCAGCGATTACACCTTCCCGCGCAACTACCGCGTGACCTATCTCGACGGCACGACCTATGAAGCCGACGCTTCGGACTGCGCCGCGAACAATCCGACGGACGGGATCTATTTCACCGTGCCGGCCGGCGAGGACACGACGCTCACGATCAACGCGTTTTTCACGCATGAAGACGACGCGGGCTGTTTCGTTCTCGCAGAGTATCACCCGGAGGCGGACACCTATGCCGTGATCAGCGCCGCACCCTGCAAAACCGACGTGCAGCACGCGACGCTCCTTGTGCGCATCCGCCGCTGGCTCGACGACCTGCGCTGGCACATCGGGTTCCTGCTCTCCTGGCTGAAATACGGCATTCATTTCTGATCCCGCACGCCGGGACGAATTGCGGAATCGGGCTTTACAAACGGCGCCCGACCGTGTATAATGAAATCAAATCTAACAAAAGGAGCGATTGGAATGAACACTCTTTGCAAAAAGACGCTTGCCTGCCTGCTCGCCGCGCTGATGCTCTGCGCCGCGCTGCCGTTTACGGCCTTTGCCGGCGGCGACGGGGACGACATCGATCCCGCCCTGCGCTGGGATACCTACATCAAATCGGTCGAGTATCCCGAAGCCAAAGCGCCGATGGCGGCTGTGACGGTCAGAAACAACAGCGTTGAATACACCGCCTGGTATATTCCGAATGAATACATCATCACGCTTGTCAACGGCGATCAGATCAACATGACCGTTGACAACGACGTCGAGGATCCTGCCGACGGGCTGTATTTTGACGTGCCGGTGGCCGACGGCGTTGTGATCAATCTCACCGCCTGGATGTATTACGATCCCGACGAAAACGACGTGATGTTTGTGATCAGCCAGCTCGTCCGTCTCGCGGACGGCGAAATCATGGGCCTCTTCCTCAGCGAAGAGCCCGTCGGCGCGGACGTTGATATCGACAACGTCGGCGGCTTCTTCAGCCGCATCATCGCCTGGTTTGCCGATCTGTTCGCCAGAATCCGCGCGTTCTTCTCTGAGCCCATCGTCGGCCGGCGCTGAGCGACGCTCCGATTCGCACATAGGGGGAAACGAACATGAAACGCACTTGCAAAAAGACGCTTGCCTGTCTGCTGGCCGCGCTGATGCTCTGCGCCGCCCTGCCGCTTGCGGCCTTTGCCGGCGGCGACGAGCTCGAGCCGACGTGGCAGAATTATATCAGCAAGATCGAAATCGCTTCCGGCACGCCGAAGGCGACCGTGAAGGACAACGGCCGGGTATTTGAATTCACCGCCTGGGAATTCCCGACCGCCTACCGCATCACAACGACGGACGGCGCGGTCCTGCGCGTGGAATCCGACACGAGCAAGATCACGGATCCCTACAGCGGCGACACGTTCGAAGTCGAAATCGGCGACGCCGTGATCGAAATCAACGCGCATTTCATGTATGAAGGCACCGGAAAAGCCAGCGGCATCAAGTTCTATATCATGCAGCATCTCAAGGACGGCGATACCGAGGTGTATTTCACGATCACGCAAGCGAACGTCGACGGCAAGATCGACCGCGGCGGCTTCTTTGAGCGCATCGGGAACTTCTTCTATGTCCTCAAGGACCGGATCGGCTATTTCATCTCGCTGCTGCTCTTCGGCAGACGGTGAAGGGTGATTTCAGGAGGTTGACTGTATGAAACACCTATGCAAAAAGATGATTGCCTGTCTGCTGGCGACGCTGATGCTCTGCACCGCCTTGCCGCTTGCGGCATTTGCCGACGGAGCAGATGACAACGAATCCCACTACTGGTACGACTATATCGAACGCATTGATATTGCAGAGGGATGCAATCCTTCAGCAGTTGCTAAGAAGATCGATTATTATTATATAATATCATACAGAGATTATCCTTCAAGTTATGTGATCACTTTGCTTTCAGGCGATCAAATTACAATTAAAGCTGAAGATATATACTACAGTTATGAAGGGCATTGTTTTGATGTTGTAATTAGTGATACCGTGACACTCACCTTCAACGCGTGGATACTGTATCATGACGATCTTGGCGGCGCAGCAATCACATTATATCAATTGATGGAAGGTGAAACGCCGGAGGATAAAAACAGAATCATCGTGTGGACAAAAGAGATTTACACATTGTACGAAGACAGCGACGAGATCATGGCTTATTTATGGAGTAACTATATTTATGACATCAATTTCGTCAATGATAATTATCCCCACGTTTCAACTGAACTTGTCAACGGGGATTTGATCATCACCGATTGGTACTTTCCTGACGAATATGAAATCGTATTGCTCTCCGGTGAGTCTTTTATAATCAATGTCGATAATGACGTTCGGGATCCTTTTGATGGGCAATGGTTTACCGTTGATATTGATGATTCAGTTTCTCTGTATTTTAAGCTTTATATTACTTGTGAAGATGTAGTAACTTTTTGGATGGATCAATTCATTCCTTTCAAGGACAGTGATTATGGATCGTATAAGCCGGTTTGGAGAATGCCGAACAATGCACCAATCGATAACGGCAGCTTCTTCACACGTCTTGCCAACTGGTTCCGGGATCTGTTCCAGAACATCCGCGAGTTTTTTGCCAATCTTTTCGGCGGCTTTTAATTATGAAAGATACGACGCATCCGCGGCACCGGCGTTCGGCCCTGCCGCGGATTTTTCTTGACTGCCGCGGCAAATCCGATTATAATAGCATCGGAAATTATGGAACGGAGGCGCCTATGGAACTGCAGATCATCGCGCGTATTCATACCGATCTGCCGACAAAATTCGGCATTCCGCGCCAGAGCGGCCTGGTGGATGCGCTCGAGGGCACGATCGTTTTCGAGCCGGCCTTCCGCGATCCGGAGGCGCTGCGCGGCATCGAGGGCTTCAGCCATCTCTGGCTGCTGTGGGAATTCTCCGCCTGCAGCGGCGCGCCGTGGCGTCCGACCGTGCGCCCGCCGCGTCTGGGCGGCAACTCGCGCATGGGCGTATTCGCAACGCGCTCGCCCTACCGCCCGAACAGCATCGGCCTGTCCTGCGTGCGGCTGTGCGGCGTGGAAACAACGCCGGAAGACGGCACGGTGCTGCGCGTGGCCGGCGCCGACCTGATGGACGGCACGCCGATCTTTGACATCAAGCCCTATCTGCCCTATGCCGACGCGCACCCGGAGGCGACCGGCGGCTTTGCTGCGGCCGCGCCGTCGACGCTGCAGATCGCGTTCGCAAATGAGACGGAAACGCTGGTGCCGCCGGAGAAACGCGACGCGCTGCGCGGCCTGCTCGCGCAGGATCCCCGCCCGGCCTATCAATCCGACGCAGACCGGGTCTACGGCATTCTCTTTGCCGGGCTGGACGTGCGTTTTCGCGTGGCGGGCGACCTGCTGACCGTGACCGAGGTGATTCCCGCGCCGCCCGACGCATAATTCGCGCCGATGCGGGCAGGCTTTCAGCAGAGAAAAATCAGACAATTTCGCCGTTCTGCATATTGCAATTTCTGAAATTCCGTGCTAGAATAGCTAAAATTTTTAAAGGAAGGTTTCCGATTATGAAGAAAATCATTTGCAAGAGAGAATACGATACCGACGCGTCCAAGCTGATCGAGAAGCGCACCAGCGGTGTGTTCGGCGATCCCGCAGGCTATGAGGAATCCCTCTATCAGACCGAGAAGGGCTACTACTTCCTCTATGTCAACGGCGGCGAAGCTTCCCCCTACAAGAAGGAAGACATCAAGAGCATCTCCGCTGCGAAAGCCGAAGCCTGGCTCAACAAGTAAACAGACCCGCAGGCAGCTGTCCGCCCGGACGGCTGCTTTTTTTATGCCCTTCAAGGGATGCCGAAGCCGGACGGGATGACCGGCGCCGGATTTGCCGACGCGGCGGGCCGCATCGCGGAAGCGACCCAGGCCTCCATGGCCGCCGGCGCGTTATAGAGCGCCGTGCGCAGCCAGGCGCGCAGATGATGCACACGCGCGCCGTTGTCCCTGAGCTCGTCGAGCACAAAGCGGATATGCTCGTCATCCAGCTGCCGGAACCGCGCGCGCACCTTCTCCGCTGGCAGATCGCTGCCGTTGACGCGCAGCGCCGCGCCGCCGGATTCCGCCTCGAGCATCAGCTCCAGAACGGTGTCCAGCAGCGCCGGATCATATTCATACGAAAGAATTTCAAAATCCAGTTTTTCTTCGATTTCCTCCGCCGTCCGTCCCGGAACCGGAGGGGAGGAGGAATTGTTCCGGATCGTAATTGTTTCATTCGTATTTGTTTGGAACGTATTTGTTTGGATCGTATTTGTTTGTGACGGGATCTCCGGATCCGGGCTTTCCGGCGCCGGGGATTCCGGATCCGGGTTTTCCGTATCCGGCGTTTCCGTGTCCGGGATCTCCGTGTCCGGGATCTCCGTGTCCGGGATTCCAGGACGCGGAGAATCTGCGGGCGACTCATAGACATAATACACAAGATCGGCGAACCGGTTTTGTGTACTGTGCACAAGTTTGCGCTGCAAATAGCCCAGACGCTCCAGCTCGGCCAGCTGACGCGCGACGGCGTCCCGGCCGTCGTGACATACGGCCGCCAGCCCGCGCACGCAGAATTCCCAGTTGTCCGGAAACGACAGCATGCGCACCAGCAGACCTTTTGCGGCGTTGGTCAGGCGCGGGTCCTCCAGGGCGGTGTTGGCGATGATCGTGTAACGCTCGTGATGCGCCTCGCGGATGATCGGCATAGGGGCAACCTCCTTCAATTGCTTTTCACCCATAGCGCAAACAGCGGAAAAACGTAGCACGCCCAGGCTAACAGGGCAGCCGGCGGGGAGAACATATGCCGCAGGCACACATGATCGGCGCGGTTGAAATGAAATCCGTTCCGCGGGGCGGATTTCACTGAAAAAACCCCGTCTATCGACGAGGTTTTTTCTGGCTGGGACGGCTGGATTTGAACCAGCGAATGCGGGAGTCAAAGTCCCGTGCCTTACCGCTTGGCTACGCCCCAATATTTAAAAAAGCCACCTGCATTCAGCAGGCGGCGTTTTTCTGGGGTGGCTAGAGGGATTCGAACCCTCGACCTCCAGGGCCACAACCTGGCACTCTAACCAACTGAGCTATAGCCACCATACGATTGCTGCATTTCTCACAGCGTTTATATAGTATACTGGAATTCCCGCGGTTTGTCAAGCGGAAATCCGAAAAAAACAAAAGAATTCGGCAATCAGCGTCCGCTTGCCGCCGGCGGGGCCCGCGATGCGGGAAATCAGGGGCGGAATGCGGAATTCGGTGTTGCATTTTCGGCGCCGATCCATTATAATAGATATGATTTTACCGCACGGAGGCGCTTATGAAACTGAAATCCCTGCTTTCGATCCTGCTGTGTCTTTGCATGCTTTGCGGCATGGCGCTCCCCGCCGCAGCGGCCGTGCTGCCGCCGGACGACGCGTTTGCCGTTCAGAATGCGGAAACGCCCGGCGATCCCGGCGACCCCGACAATCCGGACAATCCGGACGATCCCGATAACCCGGACAATCCTGATAACCCGGACAATCCGGACAATCCGGACAATCCGGACAATCCTGATAACCCGGATGACCCGGACAATCCCGATAATCCGGACAACCCCGACAATCCCGATAATCCGGACAACCCCGACAATCCCGATAATCCGGACAATCCCGATAATCCGGACAATCCCGATAATCCGGACAATCCGGATGATCCCGACAATCCCGACAACCCGCCGGCCGACGGCATTGTTGCGCGGATGTATCTCTGCCACCGCTGGTCGAAGGTGCCCTCGCTCGGGCACGTCTGGGTCTACGTCGAGAACCTCACGCAAGAGGATATGGTGATCGGCGCTTACACCGTCCCGCCGCATGAAGGCGTTTCGCTCGGCTGCTTCGGCCTCACGCGGTCCGACGGCGGCGGCACCTACTATAATGTGGAGGCGCACTGCGGCAACAAATACGGCGTGAAGGGCATGATCGCCCTGCAGGAGGATCTGACCGCGGACAAGCTTGCCAAGGTCAGCCGCTAGGCCAGCGCGCGCAACTGGTGGGATCCGTTCAACAACTGCGTGTTTTACGCCGTCGGCGTGTGGAACGCCGGCTCGTCGCACTTCGTGCTGCCGTTCATCCTGCCGGTGGTCGTCAAGTGGCAGATCAAGGCGTCCAAGAGCCATCTGAACGAGATCGAGATGTCCTATCCCGACGCCGATCACGTCTTCAAGCAGGTCGGCAAGGGCAGCTCGGCAACCTTGCGCGTGTGCAAGGAAGGCTCGCTCGATTCGCAGATCGGTTAAAATAACAATTACATACACATTTAAAAAACACCGCCGATGCAGCAATGCACCGGCGGTGATGATTTGTGCGGATGTCTTACGCCATGATCATGCGGTAGAGCGCTTTGAGCTCTTCCACGTTCGTGTCTCGCGGATTACCGGGGCAGCAGGCGTCCGCGTAGGCGTCGGCGGCGAGCTGATCGAGATCCTCCTCGCGCACCTTCTCGTTCTTCGCGGGGATGCCGACGTCGGCGGCGAGCTGCTTGACGGCGTCCACGGCGGCCTTGCGGTATTCCGCCTGGGTCATGCCGTCCACGCCCGCAACGCCCATTGCGCGGGCGATCTCGCGGTATTTTTCGCCCGTGAATTCCTGGTTGTATTCCATCACGAGCGGCAGCATCATTGCGCAGGCGACGCCGTGCGGCGTGTCATAATGCGCGCCGAGCGTGTGCGCGATGGAATGCGCGATGCCGAGGCCCACGTTGGAGAAGCCCATGCCGGCCACATACTGCGCGAGCGCCATGCCGTCGCGGTTGGCGGGATTGTTCTCAACCGCGCCGCGCAGGTTTTCGGCGATCAGGCGGATCGCTTCCAGATGGAACATATCCGTCATCTCCCACGCGCCCTTGGTGGTGTAGCCCTCGATCGCGTGCGTGAGCGCGTCCATGCCGGTCGCGGCGGTCAGGCCTCTGGGCATGGAGGACATCATATCGGGATCGACGATTGCGATTTCGGGAATGTCGTTCTCATCCACGCAGACGAATTTGCACTCTTTTTCGGTGTCCGTGATCACGTAGTTGATCGTGACCTCGGCGGCTGTGCCGGCCGTGGTGGGCACGGCGATCGTCGGCACCGCGTGCTTTTTGGTGGGGGCGACGCCTTCGAGCGAGCGCACGTCCTCAAATTCGGGATTCGTGATGATCACGCCGATGCCCTTGGCGGTATCCATCGAGGAGCCGCCGCCGATGGCGATGATCGCGTCCGCGCCGCAGGCCTTGAAGGCCGCCACGCCGTCCTTGACGTTTTCGACGGTCGGATTCGGCTTGATGCCGGAATAGACCGTGTAGGGGATCTGCGCCGCGTCAAGCAGGTCGGTCACCTTCGCGGTGACGCCGAACTTGATCAGGTCGGGATCGGAGCAGACAAGCAGATGCTGCCAGCCCTTGTTCTTCGCGATGGGAACGATTTCGGCGATCGCGCCTCTGCCGTGGTAGGAAACGGGATTCAGAATGATTCTGTTGGCCATGAGAATACCTCCATTTTAAATTGTAATTATATTTACAGATCCAGGAATTCCTTGCGGTAATTGACGCCGAAGCGCTCGGCCACAGCGGCCAGCTGCGCGTCGGTGATCACGTTCAGCTGCGGTTTCGCGGCGGCGAGCAGATACATTTTCGCCGCTTTCTCGACCGTTTCGATCAGACCGAAGGCCTCGTCCATGGTCTTGCCGCAGCCGTAGATGCCGTGCAGCGTCCAGACGACCAGACGGTAATCCTTCATCTTCTCCGCCGTCGCTTCGCCGATGGCATTCGTGCCGCAGACCATCCACGGCAGCACGCCGACGCCCTCGGGGAAGACGATGATGCTCTCGGTCATGACCTGCCAGAGCACGCGGGAGATCGTGCGCTCGTCCGCGGGGACGACCTGCGTGAGCGCGAGGGTGTAATCCGGATGGCAGTGCATAATGATGCGGTTGTCCGGATCGATCGCGAGGCGCGAGATGTGGCTCATCAGATGCGCCGGCAGCTCGCTCGTGAACTGCCCGCCGTCGGAATAACCCCAGAGCAGCTCGGCGGTCGTGCCGTCCTGCGCGATGCGGATGATGCCGAGGTTGCCGGCGGGATCTGCGGTCACGTTTTTGAAATACTTGCCCGTGCCGGTCACGATGAAGATGCGGCCGATCAGCGCGGTCGCGTCAAAGCCGGTCGGGATGGTGCGGATCACATGGTTGAGATCGAGGTATTCGCCGACCTCATCGGGATCGAGCAGCCAGCTGATGTTGCCGCCGTTGCGTTCGTCCCAGCCCAGGCGATACATATTCGCCGTCGTCGCGCACATTTCCCTGAGGAAGGGCGCAGTCAGAATGTCTTTCATACTCTGGCCTCCAATACAGATTTTTCATATGCCTGCACCTGCGCGAACCAGTCGCCGTCGGCCGGCGCGCCGCAGGCGGCGCAGTAAGCGTCCCAGACGTCGCCGAAGGGCATTGTTTTCAGTTCTTCCTGCTTGACAAGCAGCTCGGTGAAGCTGCCGGCATCCTGCAGGTCACGCAGCGTTTCGGGCTGCAGGAGCGCGAAGAGCAGCGCCTTCTGCAGATTGCGGAAGCCCAGCGTCCACGCCGCGATGCGGTTGATCGACGCGTCGAAATAATCCAGCGCGATCTTCACGCGGCCGTCCAGACCGCCGCAGCGCACGATCTCGCGCGCGATTTCCCGCGTTTCATCATCAAAGAGCACCACGTGGTCGCTGTCCCAGCGGATCGGGCGCGTGACGTGCAGCGCGATCTCCGGGAAGAAGGCGAGCAGCGCGGGGATCTTGTCGCTGACGACCTCGGTCGGATGATAATGGCCGTTGTCCATGAGCGGGATGCATTTGTCTTTATTCATCGCGGCGTAGCTCAGCGCGAATTCCGCGGAGCCGGCCGTATAGGCCTCCACGCCGATGCCGAAGACCTTGCTTTCGATGCAGGGCTTGACCTTGCTGAAGTCGTAAGGCTCGGAGAGGATCTCATCGATGGATTCCTTATAGCGCACGCGCGGGCCCAGCCGGTCGCCCGGAATATCCTTGAAGCCGTCGCCGGTCCAGATATTCATCACGCAGGGTGCGCCGAGCTCCTCGGCCAGATAATTTGAAATGCGGATGCAGGCCTTGCCGTGCTCGATCCAGAAGCGGCGCGTTTCCTCGTTGGGCGAGGACAGCGTGAGCGGATCGCATTTGGGATGGGAGAAAAACGTGGGGTTGAAATCGCAGCCGAGGCCGCGCGCCTTGCAGAATTCGACCCAGGGGCGGAACTGCGCCGGCCCGATCTTGTCGCGGTCGACCCAGGGTTCGCCGTCGGCGAAGATCGCGTAGCTCGCGTGCAGATTCATTTTGACCTTGCCGGGCACGAGCGCGAGCACCTGATCGAGATCCGCCATCAGCTCCGCGGGCGTGCGCGCACGGCCGGGATAATTGCCGGTGGTCTGGATGCCGCCGGTCAGCGGCTTGTCCGGATCGGTGTCAAAGCCGCGCACGTCGTCGCCCTGCCAGCAGTGCAGGGAAACGGGCACGTCGCGCAGGATGCGGATCGCGCGGTCGGTATCCACGCCGATCGCGGCATAGCGCTGTTTCGCAGATTCATAATCCGTCATAGCAAAACCTCCTTCACTTTCAATCAGCATTATACAACCTCGAAAAAGAAAAAGCAATTTCAGATGATAGAATTCAATAAAATTTTACATTGTATTTTTTGTAGGGAGCGCTGCCCTCAGCGGTGCGGGTCGCCGTCAGCCGTGAAAATGTAGGGAACGACGTTCCGGCGGTGCGGGTCGCCGGCGGCGACTTGCACCCTCAAGGGGAAAGCCTTTTTCATAGCCGCTGGAGTATTGCCTATTCTGTAGGGAGCGCTGCCCTCAGCGCTCCGCACGGCGGCAGCCGTGAAAATGTAGGGAACGACGTCTCGGCGGTGCGGGTCGCCGGCGGCGACCTCCGACGAAGTCGGAAGCACCGACCGACGCGGCAGCGGAGAATCCGCACGGCGGCACACGTATAAATGTAGGGAACGACGTTCCGGCGGTGCGGGTCGCCGGCGGCGACCCGCCGACGAAGTCGGAAGCACCGACCGACGCGGCAGCACGCCGCAAGTGTTTCCGCACAAATCAACGGAGGCGCAGTATTTGCCTCCCTCTTTGAGGGAGGTGGCACGCGAAGCGTGACGGAGGGAGTTGTTCTATATCGTGTTCACTCCCTCAGTCTCGCTGACGCTCGACAGCTCCCTCCCAGAGGGAGCCCAGATCATCG
>JAFZNN010000035.1 GCA_017550895.1 Clostridia bacterium | reverse complement strand
TGAAGGTGATCACGTCCTCGCGGAAGCCGTCCACGCCCAGATCGAGCCAGAAGCGGATGATCTCCTTGATCTCCTCGCGCACCTTCGGATTATCCATATTCAGATCGGGCTGCTCTTTGGTGAACAGATGCAGATACCACTGATCCAGGTCGGCGTTATATTCCCACGCCGGGCCGGTGAAGGTGGATTTCCAGTTGTTCGGCGGCTTCTTCCCGCCGGGCTGTTTGCCGTCGCGCCAGAAATAGTAATCGTGATAGGGATTGTCCTTGCTCTTTTTGCTTTCGAGGAACCAGTTGTGCTCGTCGGAGGTGTGATTGATGACCAGATCCATGATCACGCGCAGGCCCTTCTCGTGGGCGGCGTTCAGCACGGCCTTGAAATCCTCCAGCGTGCCGTATTCCGGATTGATGTCTTTATAATCGGCAATGTCATAGCCGTAATCATGCTGCGGGGATTTATAAAGCGGTGAAAACCAGATGGCGTCCACGCCGATGCTTTTGATATAATCCAGCTTTTCCAGAATGCCCTTGAGGTCGCCGACGCCGTCGCCGTCGCCGTCCTTGAAGCTGCGCGGCCAGACCTGATAGACGGACATTTCCTTATACCAGTGTTTCTTGATCTCTGCCATTTTGCTTCCTCCTGTCTTTCCGCTTATGCGGCTTCTTCCGCCGGCGGCTCCTCTGCCGGCGGGGTCATGCTGATTGTCACGGTTTCGCCCGCTTGCGCCTGCAGCTGCGCGGCGGCGAGCACCTGCCCGTTTGCGTCCAGCGCCTCCACGTCGCCTTCAAGCACGGTGGAAACGAAGGTAAAACTGCCGTCGGAATAGACCGTATGGGTCACGCCGTCGATGCGCACATCCGTTGTGCCCGCCGGCGCCGTGCCGGTCACGGTCACGGTCTGCGCCGCAGTGCCGCGCAGCGCGGCCTCCACGCTTTGCTTGGCGTTCACCAGCGGATACGGCGTTGTCCATTCGGGCGTTTCGGCATTCGGCAGCACGCGCGCGGGATCTGCATTCTCCAGCAGGATCCGCTTGACCTGCGCGCCGGTCAGCGAAGGATCGACCGACCAGACCAGCGAGGCCGTCGCCGTGACGACGGGCGCCGCCATCGAGGTGCCGCTGAAATACGCGTAATCATCCTCGGGAACTGTGCTGTAAATATGGCTGCCGGGCGCCGCGATTTCAGCCCGCTCGCCGAAATTGGAATAGGAGGCGAGCTGGATCGTGCCGTCCCACTTCAGCGACGCGGCGGCGACGATCAGCACGCGGTCCAGGATCTCCTGCTTCTTCACGCCGGTCAGTCCGGGGAAGGCCGTGCGCTCCGTGATGCCGGCAAACTCGCCGTTGTTGATCGCATCCACCGGGAACCCGTAGGCATTTCCGTTGCCGGCGGACTGCACGATCAGGAAATCATAGCCCTTGCGCAGGAGCGACGCCATGGTATAGGAAACGATGCGCGGCTCGATCTCGCGATAGTAGAAGCCGGCCTCGTCGTCCTCCATGCTGCCGGTCACGCCCAGCGAGAAATTGACCGCCCTTGCGCCGGCCTTGACCACCTCGACCATGCCGAAAAGCACGGTCAGATCGGTATTCCAGTGCTGCTTCTCCGTCGGCGCCCAGTCCGCGCACATCAGGCTCGCGTGCGGGCAAAGTCCGGTCGAGCCGATGCCGTTATTCTGAATCGCGGCGATGATGCCGGCCACATGGGAGCCGTGGTCTTCGACGCTACTGCGTTTGGCAAGGCGCGCCGTCGGAAAGCTGATCTTGCCCGTCAGATCCGGGTGATCCAGCTGATAGCCGTTATCGACAATGCCGGCCACAACCGGCTGAAACAGCGCGCTGTAATCCCAGGCCTGCCTGGCGTTGACCGCCTCCAGCCACCAGTTGGCGCCCTCCGGGTCCAGCTCATCCCATTCTTTCCCGAGATCACTGCTGTGAAAATCAAAGGGATCGTCCGGAAAGCTCTGCGTTTCGATCCGCCCCGTGATCACGGGCGAGGCAATGGCGACGCCGCTGTTTTTTTCAATTGCCGCGCAGCGGGCCTGCAGCGTTTCCAGCCCGGCAGGCACGCAGCGCACCACATACAGATTCGCCGGCGCGCACCAGCCCGCAACCGAGA
>JAFZNN010000034.1 GCA_017550895.1 Clostridia bacterium | reverse complement strand
TACGGTTGCGCTCCAATTCCAAAAAACGGCGTGGCTGCTGGAATACGGGCACTCCGGCGTTGTGAAGGTATCCTCGCTTTTTGAATACGTCTGCGAGAAGAAGCTGTCCGTTTCCGTGTTGCGGAAATACAGGGTGACGTATTTCGCGCGGCTGTAGAAATACAGGTTCAGCGTGACCGCGCCTGCCGGCAGGAAGGAGTAGGTCGTCTGGCCGTCATAGACCGGGATCTCCCGGTCGCCGTTGAGGATCGTGCCGTCGCAGCCGAAGCCGTTGGGCGGGTCCAGCGTCAGCGTCATCTCGGCATCCGCGGGCACGGTTGGGCCCTCCGGCACGTTGACGTAGGAGCCGTTAACGTACACGGTGTTGTAGCCGTCCATCAGGAGCCACAGGCCGTCGGCGTCCGTTGTAGTAACGTAATCTCCTTCGTCGTTGATAACAGCCCGCGGATCGCTGCGGGCATTGACCGTGACCACGGGCGTGTTGTAGAAGGTGATCTCCACCGTGGCGCTTTCGCCGAAACCGGGCTTATAGCTGGCAGTGCCGTTGACAATGTTGGTCGTGTACGAATAATAGGCGCCGTTCCCCGCCGGGACCTCCGCGATGATCGAACCGGTATAGGAGACCCCCTCCGCGCTGATGATCTCCATGGTCGCGTCGGCGGGCACGCAGACCGTTCCGGACTGCGTCAGTTTCGCATAGACGGTCCGGCCAGTGAAAACGACCATGTTCTCACGGCTCCCGCCGGTCAGATCAACGGTGACCTGCGTTGCGTAGTCCCATCTGGCGGCAAGCACGAGGTTGTCATACACAGGTTCGTTGAAATCGTAGGGGGTGCCGTGAATGTCATTGAGCCGATACCAGTAAGCGATATGTTCGCTGCCGACCACCTGATCGTCCGGCTGCACGGCCTTGCCGCCGTGCGTCACGTGCTGCGTGGGGGGGATATCGCCCTCGGTCGTAATGAAAGTGACCTCGTATTCGTTCACGGTCCACACAGCCTCAAAGGTGACGGGCTGCGCTGTGGCGGTATAAGGGGCGCCCGGATCCGCGGTGTAGTTCGGGCTGCGCCACTCCACAAAGGTATAGCCCGCAGGCATCTCCGCCATGGCCGGGATAAGAATCCTTTCGCCGATATACGGCGTCATCGTTGCGGGCGGCGTGCCGACGTCGCTTGTGAAGCTGACCGGCACACGGTAAATAAAACGATCCTTGTCATCCAGCGAGCCGCTCGAAACCTCGAGGCGATCCAGAAAACGCTTTTCTCCGTCGAAATACACGATCGTCTGCGTGTCAAACAAAGTTCCGTAGAGGGTGATCACGGAGCTCGGCAGCGTGACCGTCAGGACCGCGTTGTTATTGCAGCAGTTGCGGAACGTGCCGCCGATGTAGCCCGCCATGCCGGAAGAAGCCCGGCTCTCGCCGATCGTGCGCACGCCGTAGCCGACGTTGACCGTCCTGAGCGACGAGCAGTTGGCAAAGACGAAGGCGCCGATATCCTGCACGCTGCCGGGAATATCGATCGCGGTGAGCGCTTCGCAGCCGTAGAAGGCCTCATCCTCCAGATAGTGCAGGCCGGATGGCAGGATCACGTTGTTCAGGCTCCTGCAATTAGAGAACGCGCGATCCTGAATGGAATAAACGCCGCTCGGGATGCTGATCGTTTGAAGCAGCGAGCAATCCGCAAGCATATAGGACGTGATGGCGGAAAGATTGCGCGACAGCGTTATGCTTTCCATGGCGTTGCAGCTCCGGAACGCTGCTCTTCCGATACTTGTGACCGAATCCGGCACCGTGATCTGCTCCAGCGCATAACAGTTGCAAAAAGCAGTGGCGCCGATGGTCTTCAGCCCCGAATTCAGCGTGACCGTCTGCAGGTCGTGACACGCGAAGAACGCACTGTCGCCGATGGTTCGCACGGCGGACTGCGTCGTGATCGATTCCAGACTGCTGCAGCCATAAAAAGCGGAGTCGCCGATGGTCTGCAAAGCGGCGGGCAGCGTGATATCTTTCAGATTGCCGCAGGCATAGAACGCGCTGTTCCCAATGGTCCGCAAGCCGGCGGGCAGGTCGACCCGGGTCAGCGCGGTGCATCCATAAAAGGCGTTTTTTTCGATCCCCACCAGGCTGTCGGGCAGGGTGACGCGCTCAAGGCCTTCGCAGTTCTTGGCAAACGAAGCGGGGAGCACGCCGACCTGCAGATCAAAGGTAACGGTTTTGATGGAATCGTTCTTGCGCAGCACGGTGCCGGAATAATCCGGACCGCTGTAAAACCCGCTCACGGGGACGCTGCCGATCTTTGCGGGAACGACGAGATTCTCCGTTTCTCTGGTATTATCATAGCAGAAAAGGTCAATGTATCCGCTGAGATAATAACGGTAGTTCCAGCCGTTCGCGGCCAGATCGAGTGTGCCGGCTGCAAACGCCGGCTGCGCGAGCGACAAGCCGAAGCAGAGCGTCAGCAGCAGGGACAGCAGCACGGAGAGCAGTTTTTTGAGTTTCATATCGTAATCCTCCCGTCAGATGGAGATAATGGAACAATCTCTCACTTTATATAATAACTGATTTACAATCAAAAATCAATAACGGATCAGAAAATTGTGTGAGGGATTTCAATCGGAAAGAATGCCGAGGAAAAAGCATGATGAAGCGAACGAGCTGCAAAGAGGGACGAATCCCGCCTCTTTGCCGCTTGGGCGTTCTTTTTACGGAAAATGATTGAAAAATGCCTTGCCATGAAGTATAATGATTCTATCACAAAAAGTCGTAGCGATGGAGGCATTATGGCCAGAGAAAAGAGCGTCAATCAGAAGCTGAAGCTGCTTTATATCCGGGATTACCTGCTGGAAAACTCCGACGAGGAGCATCCGGTTTCGACGGAGCGGCTGATTTCCTATCTGGAAGCCAACAACATTTTTGTCGAGCGGAAAACGATCTATGACGATATCGCGCAGCTGCAGCTTTACGGCGAAGACATTCTGCTGAAAAAAGGGAAGAACGGCGGCTATTTCTACGCTTCCCGGCTGTTCGATCTGCCGGAGATCAAGATGCTCGTGGACTCCGTGCAGGTGTCCAAGTTCATCACCGAAGCGCAGAGCATGAGCCTGATCAAAAAGATCGAAAGCCTGACCAACAAGCACGACGCCGGCGCGCTGCACCGGCAGGTCGTGGTGCAGAATCGCGTCAAGACGGAGCAGACCAACATCTTCAGCAACATCGATCACATTTCCCACGCGATCAACAACAACCGGACCGTGTCGTTCAGGTATTTCTACTACAACCTGCAGAAGAAGCCGGAATACAAAAACAACGGCGCGAAGTATGAGATCAGCCCGTTCTGCCTGCTCTGGGATGATGAGAATTATTACATGCTCGGCTACGACGCCGCCGCGGGCAAGATGAAGCACTACCGCGTGGACCGCATGAAAAACGTCAGCGCGACCGGCAACCCGCGCCTGGGGCAGGAAGAATACGCGCAGATCGACATTTCCTCCTACAACAAAAAGGTCTTCAACATGTACCACGGCGAGGAGAAGAAGGTGAAGATTCGTTTCAGAAACAGCCTGATCAACGTGGTGCTCGACCGCTTCGGCAAAAACGTGACGATCATTCCGGAGCCGGACGGCGAGTATTTCACCGTGACGGTCGACGTGGTCGTGAGCAAGCAGTTTTACGCCTGGCTGCTGGGGTTTCCCGGCGAATGCGAGATCCTGCAGCCGCAGGAAATGCGGGAGGAGCTGCGGGAAATCGCGCAGACCGTCCTGGAGCAATATCGATAATATGCATCCGTTCCGAGCGGTGAAAGGCAAAACTCTCGCCGCTCCTTTTTGCACGGTTCAAGTCCGTTTTTTTGGACGCAACGTATGGTATAGTGTGTTCAGGCCGAAGGGGCAAGCAAAGAAACAAAGGAGGAACGACCATGCGTTACTACAAGAAGAGTGTGATCGGATTCCGCGACGAATCTGACGAGGAGATCGGCGGCGTCCTCAGCACGGCGCCCGTTACCGTGCAGGAGAAGGAGCCGTTCTGCTGCATCGCGAAAATCAGATTCAAGGAAGCCAACATCGCGCTGGATTATTACAACGATGCGTTTTATCTCGAGCCCGGCGACAAGGTGTTCGTCACCGGCAAGTATTACGGAAAGCTCGGCTTTGTCGAGCGCGTGACCACCCACTTCCGCATTGACAAGACGAAGTATAAGAAAGTCATCGCGAAGCCCGATCTGCGCATCACGGGCAGCTTTCAGCGCGTCAACGACAAGATGATCAGCTTCGATACGAATTTCGACGCCGACCGGTTCGGCGCCATCATGATCCCGCCGCGCGATCCGGACGACGATCCGGAGGAGATCCTCTGCGGCGAGGGCTGGCGTGTGGAGCTCGACTGCTTTGAGGACAGCGAATCCGTGGATCCGGAAAAGCTGCACAGGGGGCTCGATCTCTGCCGGCAGGGCAACGTGCTTTATTTGTCGCTGCAGCAGGGCAGGGGCGCCGCGTATATCAGAGGCAGCCGGGTCTACAAAGCGGAGTTCGATTTTGACGGCGAGACGGTGTCGAACCTGTTCTGCTCCTGCCCGTTCAACGACGACTGCCTGTGCAAGCACGAGACGGCCGTGCTCATCACGCTGCGCATGCTCCTCGATCAGCCGGAGCTGGAGGACAGGACGGACTTCGTCGCGTTCGACACGGACTTTTTCTGGAACTACGTTTCGTGCGAGTCGAAAGCGGTTGCTTTGCAATAAGAAAACCGCAGGAAAGGGGAGAAAAACATGCTGCCGGAGGAGATTGTTAAAATTGCAGTATCCATCAGCGATCGGATGCTGAAAAAGCCGATTGACTGGGATGAAATTGAGCAGATCATTGAGGAAAACCAGTCATTGATCAACCGTGTCTGGCAAGACGAAGAAGAATGCGACACCATTCTTTCAGAGGTATTCATGGGGTTCTATGAGGACGGGAGCGACCTGATCCCATTGACAGAGCTGTTCCTGCGGCACGGCTTTGACCCTTCTGCGAACGAGGGGGAAACCGGCGCCTCGTGTCTGCGGAGCCTGTGCTGGTCTTCTTACGATCCCTATATTCTGGACGTCGCGAAACTGCTGCTGGATCACGGCGCAAAAGCGACCGACGCCGTAATGGACTCGATCGGCTGGAAGCTCGGAGAATGGACGGTCGGGTCCTATGAAACCGGCAACCTGTTTTCGACTTACTATGCCATCGCCTTGAGAGCGAGAGCGGGCATGGATTACGCCGGGATCCGGGATTGGGGCGCGGCCGGACGGAAAAGGCTGACCGGGGTCAGGCTCGCAAATGCGATCAATCCGGAAGAAAACCGGAAAGAGAAGCACATGATCCTGTCCTTTGAGGATCTGACCTTAGTTATCAACGGATATTGCGAGTCATTTATAAACCCGTACGTCTGGGAAACAGCGGAAGAGATTTCCGACATTTCAGAGGAGCTGAAACCCATTCTCGGCCGCAAGCTGAAGTCGATCTCTTACAGCGAGTCGAGCGCCGTCTGCCTTGATTTTTTCAATCATTACAGATTGACCGTTTGCGTTTATGAAGGCGTTCTGACTTATGAATTGACGGATCAAAAGAAGAACGCGCTGCCTGCCGTCGGCGAACGCATTCTCGCGTGCAGATACCGGGAAGGGTTTCAATATGCAGAGGATGTCAGAGAATATTCGCAGACCGGCGTGTTGCTGGTGACAGAGGACTGCTCCTATCATATTTATCCAACATATTACAGCCTTTTTCCCGATTCTCAGACTCTGTGCTGTGACAGGCACAGCAGAGATTGGAGCAAAGGGATCTATACCGAAACGGTCGGCGTGACCGGCTGCAGGGTGCATGACATTGTGCGAAACGACAGGAACGAGCCCATTGCATTCTGCATTCGCTGCGAGGAAGGGTATCTGTATGCAGCCGTCGGCGGTGGGAACGAACTGGAGTTATTCCTGTCAACAATCGAAATGGAACCGGCGGAAATACCCAAAAGTCATTCGTTCAACAAAAATCTTTTGCAATTGGATTATCCGATCTGGGAGCGTGATTCGTAATGTCAAAAATTGAGCGGTTCATCGGCTTTTACAGCGAGAAAGATCCGCAGACCGGCTACCTGAGCAACTGGTATCCGTGCAGGTTCACCGTGGACGGGATCGTGTTTTCCTCCGCCGAGCAGTATATGATGTTCAGGAAAGCCGTCGTCTTTCATGATGAGGCGCAGAAAGCGGCGATCCTGGCAACGGAGGATCCGGGCGTGATCAAGGCCTGCGGCAGAAGGGTGCAGCACTTTGATCCCGTGGTGTGGAACGGTCTCCGGCCGTTTGTGATGCTGGACGCGCTGACGGCGAAATTCAGCCAGAATGAAGACCTGAAGCGGCGGCTGCTTGCGACCAGCGACGCGCTGCTCGCGGAATGCGCGCCGAAGGATCTGATCTGGGGCATCGGCCTGAACGCCGGCGATCCGCGCTGCCTGGATACGGCGGAATGGCGCGGGCAGAATCTGCTCGGCTTCACGCTGATGACGGTGAGAGAAAAACTGAGATGACGCGGGAAACGATGCCGCGGCAGCGGATGCGTTCAGAAGAGAACGGCAACAGCATTCTTACAGGCAAGAAAATATGCATAAAAAACGGAGCGAGGATTGGTTTCGGCAGAGTTTCATAACCCAGTGTTGTCGAAAAGAGCGCCCTTCACGCGCACTTGCAGATTTTTCGGCTTGAGATACGTCAAGTATCCCTGCGCCGAAGAAATCCGCAATTGCACGCAAATTGCATCTCTTTTCGATGGTTCCCAGTTTTGCGG
>JAFZNN010000033.1 GCA_017550895.1 Clostridia bacterium | reverse complement strand
GCAGCGGACTGAAAATCCGCGTGTCGCTGGTTCGATTCCGGCCGAAGGCACCATTTGCGGATGTAGCTCATCTGGTAGAGCGCCACCTTGCCAAGGTGGAGGTAGCGAGTTCGAGCCTCGTCATCCGCTCCATTTTTTTATATTCGGTGCCATAGCCAAGTGGTAAGGCAGAAGTCTGCAAAACTTCTATGCCCCAGTTCAAATCTGGGTGGCACCTCCAGAAAAAAGCACTGCATCGCAGTGCTTTTTTTTCAACTTCATCCACCCTTACGGGCGGGATGGATCGGCGAACGCCGATGAATTCCACTGATGTGGAGGAAATCCGCCTTGACGGCGGGTGGGTGGATTCTATTTTATCGCGAGCGGAGCAAACGATTTCACCCAAGCCTGCTCGGATTCCATCACGGCGTCGCCGCGATTTCACTATAACCCTTTCTTCTCCGCAAGCTTCATTTTTCTGTCTTACATTGACGTTTAAATGATAGCGTATTATATTTAACTCAAACATTCCGTTATGAAACGGGCCTGCTGAGTGACGTGGAAGAAACGAAAGCGGCTGATGATCGCGGCGAATCGCCCTGGTGCGTTTCCTATCAGTTCATGCCGGATGAATTGGAGGGCATCCTGAAAAAACACGGCGTCAGACAGATTTCTCTGGCCGGTCCCGGCGCTTCTGCGCGCACGGTTCCGAACGAGATCCTTGTGAAGATCATGAACGATCCGGAACAGAGAGCGGACTTTCTGGCGTTTTGCCATAGGTTTGACAGCAATCCCTATGTTTGCGGCATGGGCAAAGACAATCTGTTTGCGAAAGGCGAGCGCTAACGCGGAAACAAATCGAGGACACCCCTGAAGCTTTGAAAATCATCCAAACGCTTCGGGGGATTTTTATGCTATCTGAAACGATATGAAACGTCAGCGCCTTCAACACGACGGCATCATCATGCCGCACTGCGCAGAAATCAAGAGTCTAGTCACAAAATAAGATATTTACATTTCGGGCTGGAAATCCTATAATCACATCAGAAGCTTCTGAAAAAACTGAAAAGGTGATTCTATGAATGAGAAAGTTTTTATTGAAAATCTAAAAAAATACCGGCTTGCCAAGAATCTGACGCAGGAAAAGGCGGCCGAACGGCTCGGCGTCAATGCGCAGACGGTGTCGCGATGGGAATGCGGAACGACGTTGCCGGATGTCTTGATGCTTCCAGAAATCGCAAGGCTTTACGGCGTAACAGTGGATGATTTCTACAAGAAAACCTCGTTCGGCTATGAGAATTATGCGCAGAGACTTTGTTCTGTTTATGAAAACTCCCGTGACCCGGTGGATTTCATGCGCTGCCGTGAGGAATTTTTGAAACTGATCAAAGAGGATAAAATGTCGATCGCCGACAAATGGCAGTACGGCTGGATTCACATGTTCATGATGAATTATTGCAGGGAGATTGCGCTGGAGTGGTATCAGAAAGCCGTTGATGCTTCGCCGGAGGAAAATCCGAATGAGTATTCCATTGCCTGTATGCAGAGAATATGGATGTATTTCCTTTTAAAGAGAGAAGATGAAATCATTGCCGAGTGCAAGGAGAAAGTGAAAAGTGCGCCGGACGATTCCATACAGGCCGACAATCTTCTGATTGCGCTGATCTATGCCGAAAAAACGGAAGAGGCCTATGAAATCTTTCTGTCCGCAAAGGATCGGTTCCGCGACAATTGGCATCTGTTTATCCACGGCGGGGATATCTGCAAAAAGCTGGGCAGATATGACGAGGCAATCAGTTGTTACAAAACCGCGGGTGAGATCGGCACCTATTTCTGCGATGACCTTGACTGCCTTGCGCAACTGTATAAGGAAACGGGCGAATACGAAAAAGCGAGCGCGTGTTACCTGAAGATGGCGGAGGTTTACCTTTCCCGCGGCTTTGATGTGGAAGCTGAAATGATGAAGCGTTTGGCGAAAGAGGCTTCAGACAATCCGAAGGATGCGCGCGTCGTTGCGAATGGATGAACCCCTGCCGTTTGCTCCGGTTCTTTCTGCTCTCAAAAACAATAATCGTCTATTGACCTGCTGTGTTCTTTTGAGGTATAATAAAAACAGTGAATCCGGATTTGAGCGGGCGCCGCGATATGCCGAAGGTGATCGTGACGTGCGGGAAACTGTGCGGCGGCAACGGTCCGGACGTGATTCCGAATGCGCTGCATTTTATCGACGTTGATGATGGCGAATGGCGCAGAAGGATAGAAAAACGAAATCAAGACGTACTTGCTCACAATTGTGACGCGTACGATGCAGTCGATGGACTGCTGGAAAAATGCAATGCGGCTTATGAAAAGCCTGATCCGTCAGAATATGATTGCCGGATCAAGCGGTCTGCACGGAAGGATTCTGATTTGACGGAAAGGAGCGGCCTATGGAGAAGCAGCTGAAGGTTGCCGTGATCGGCCTGCGGTTCGGCATGTCGCACATCGAGGGCGCGATGGCTTGCGGTGCGCAGATCGCGGCGATCTGCGATTGCAACGCCGAGCATCTGCGCTTTGCGGGCGAACGCTACGCGATTCCGGAAGAAAAACGGTTCACGGACTACATGGAGATCGTCAACGATCCCGCGATCGACGTTGCCGCGGTTGCCGTGCCCGATCAGCTTCACAGGCAGATTGCCTGCGATCTGCTGCGCGCGGGCAAGCATGTGCTGTGCGAAAAGCCGCTGGCCCTCACGCGCGCCGACGCGCAAGCCATCGTCCGGGCGGCGGACGCATCCGGAAGCAGGCTGATGGTGGGGCAGATCTGCAGATATACGCCTGCGTTTGAGCGCGCGAAGGCGCTCATTGACAGCGGCACGATCGGCGAGGTATATTTCATCGAATCGGAGTACGCCCACGATTATATGTATCTTGTGGATACCTGGCGCGCCGATCCCGACCGTCACGGGGTGATCGGCGGCGGCTGTCACGCCGTGGATCTGATCCGCTGGCTCGTCGGCGATCCGCAGGAGGTGTTTGCCTACGGCATGCACAAGCTCCTGCCGCAGGTGGCCTATGACGACGCGACGATCGCTATCATGAAATTTGACGACAACACCGCCGGCAAGGTGTTCGTTTCCACCGGCGGCAAGCGCGATTACACCATGCGCACCGTGGTTTACGGCACCAAAGGCACGATCATCTGCGACAACACGTCCCCGACGATGACGCTCTTCACCGTGGGGGAAAACGGCATGGCCGGCGCGCCGCAGACCATCGACGTCGAGGTCAACAGCCACAACGCCGCCAAGGAATTTGAAGCGTTTGCAGCGGCGATTCTCGGCAACGGGCCCGTCCTTACCGACGCGCGGGAAGGCGCGAAAACGGTTGCGGTCTGCCGCGCGATCGTGGCGTCCTCCGAGACGGGCAGGATCGTGAAACCGGACTATGAATTTTAAGCGGCGGCTGCGCTGCATTTTGAAATGAGGTGTGCATATGGTCTGTAAAAACATTGTGATCGGAGAAGGCACGGCCTATCCCTTGAACGGCGTGCTGACGCTTCCGGACGAATGCTCCGCTCCGGCGCCGGCCGTTGTGATGGTGCACGGCTCCGGCCCGAGCAACATGGATGAAAAAGTGATGAGCCTCACGCCCTTCAAGGATCTTGCGCAAGGGCTGGCTGCGCACGGCGTCGCCTCCCTGCGCTACGACAAACGCACCTTTGCCCACGCGCGCAAAATGAGAACCGTCCCGGTGACCGTGCGGGAGGAAACGATCGACGACGCGCTGCTTGCCGTAGCGCTTCTGAAACAGGATCCGCAGATCGATCCCGCCCGGATTTTTCTGCTCGGCCACAGCATGGGCGCCATGCTCGCGCCGCGCATCGACGCGGAGGGCGGCGACGTGAACGGCCTGATCCTGCTGGCGGGCACGCCCTATCGGCTGGAAGAGGTCGTCCTGCGGCAGCTCCGGCGGGCCGGCGGCAAAAACCCCGTCCTGAACGCGATCGTGTCGCTGGAATACAGGATCTTTGCCAAAAAGTTCAGCGGGCTCTATGAAATGAGCGACGAAGCGGCGAAGAAAAAGAAATTCGCGGGCAGCCTTTCGCTCTATTATTTCAAGGAGATGGGGCGGAAGACGGCGGCAGACTATCTTCTGCAAAGCGAAAAACCCGCGCTGATCCTGCAGGGCGGCAGGGATTTTCAGGTGCTCGCGTCGGAAGATTTCAAGGCGTTTCAGACGCTGCTTGCCGCGCGCAAAAATACGGAATTCAAGCTCTATCCCAACCTCAATCATGTCTTTGTCGACGCGATCGGCGACGATATTCTGAAAGCGAAACAGGAATACAGCGTCGAGCGGCACATCAGTGAAGAGGTGATCGGCGATATTGCGGCATTTGTCTTAAAACAAGGATGATCGCCGAATCTGCCGAGGGCCTTCGCCGCAGCCGGCGTCGCCCCGGCCGTGCTCGCCCTCGCCGTTCTCCTTCCGCGCAGAAAAACAAAGGCTTGACCCCAAAAACCGAATTTCCCGCCCGAACTGCGACCTTCCTCGCGGTTCGGGCGGTTCGTATTTATTCTTTTCTATATAAACGCTTTTTTTACTTCATACCTTGACAATCGATGTATAGTGTGGTATTCTATACATTGGAAATCGATGTATCAGAATCGGGAAAGGGGGGACGCGCGTTGGATGTGCCGGAGTTTCGGGATTTGCTGGATTATCTTTGCTGTGATATCAAATCCCCGCAGGATCGGGAGGATGTGCGCGCGGAGCTTTATGATCATCTGCTGTCGCGGTATGAGATCGACGTCGCCACGGGCATGACCGAGGAAGAAGCGGAAGCGGACGCTGAGCAGGCGCTGGGCGACCGTGAGCTGCTGCATAAATCCCTGACAAAGCTGCACCGCAAAACCGCGACCGACCGCTTGCGCACGGCATTTATACTGCTTGCTCTTTCTACTGCGAGTTTCTATTTTGTACTGTCGATCTGCATGGATTTTCGCACCGGTTTTTTCATGCATTTCTGGTTCTGGATTGCGATGCTGGTGATTCCGTTTTTATGCCAGCTGCACTGGTGGGGAACGGACGTCCGTCTGCAGCCTGCGCTGTGGCTGCGCGGAGGTATGTTTTTTATCGGCGTCTGCGCCTTGCCTTTCATCTTTTACAGCCTGCCGAATGCAGAACGGACGACGCTGCTGATGACCGTCTATTTGTGTTCTGAAACGCTGCAGTATCTGCTTTTGCTTCTCGGGCTTTATCAGATCGTTCGCACATATGAACAGAGCCGACCGGCGCGCCGGATGCTTCTGTTTTCATGCGGTTTTCTGATTCTGTGTGGTTTTTTGTTTTGGTATTTCTTCCTGCGGGGCGGTCAGATTTCAGCGGTGATGCTGACGTCGGAGGAGATCGGAAACTCTATTTCGTATTCGTCGATGCGGAATCGCCATTACGTTTATCGTCTCCTCGCTTCTTATCCTTTCTGGATCAGTTTGAGCTTTTGCTATCGAACGCTGAAATGGAATGCCGTACGGCTGGAATTCCATAAGCCGAGGCTGAGGCTGTTTGTCGCTGTGCTCGGCGTGCTCGCGGCGGCGATCTTTGTTTCGACCGGATGGTATATAAACCGGCAGCCGGAAACCGTCGCTTACACGGTCGAGGATACTGCGCTTTCGCAGGCGGAACGCAGCCGCATTTGCGCGGTGCTGAAAACCTACGGTCTGCCGGACGCCGCGCTCGCGCAGCTGCCGAACAGCGAACTGCAGCAGTATGCTTCGGCGCTCCCGTGCAAAGAAGCGGTCGCAAGCTTTGATTATCTGAATCCGCCGGATCCGCTGCTGAAAAACTACCCCCTTATTTATAATGATCTGAAATTCCATGAGTACGCGATCCTGCTCTCCGAAACGGAAACGACCTTCACCGTGCGGCTGCTCCGCCATATCAGCTATGCGGAGAATGAACCGCATGCGTATCGGCGGCGCATAAAGATGCTATCGGCGGATTCGCATTTTCAGCCGCTGGGCAGCGGCGCGTTGACGGTCGGTCAGGAGAATGATCCGCGCGAAGCGGATGCGGCGCCGTTTCTCCTGTTGCTTTACAAAAACGGCGATCAAGTGCGCAGCGGCCGGCCGCTGCATACGCAGACCGGGTATGTGCGTGACACGTCCCTTTCTACCTTTGCGTTTGAATATGCCGAGCGCAGCTGCACAGATGTGTTATTTGCGCAGACTTACGCGGTGCAGCCGTATGATAACAACAAAGAATTTACCTATGGTCTGATGTATGAATGCACAAGGTTTACGCAGCCGTTTTCTTTGCAGTTTACTCGTCTGGATGATCCGAACTTCGGGATCAATCCGTTTCAAACAGATCATTTTTATACAATCGGCCAAAGCACGACAGAAACATTCGGCGCACAGATGCAGGCCCAGGAAAACACAAAGCATGCTTATATGCCTATGAATGCGGATGAAACGAAAACCGCTGATGCGATGGACGGCGGCAGAACGGAGGAATGAAAATGAGGATCAACAAAGAATTATCCAAGGGCAGCAACGCGCTCATGGTGCTCAGCGTGATTGCGCGGCAGGATATGTACGGCTATCAGATCGTCCGAACGATTGAGAACGCGAGCGAAGACGTCTTCGTGCTCAACGAGGGCACGCTCTATCCGATTCTGCATACGCTCGAGCAAAACGGTCTGCTGGACGCTTATTGGTGCGAGGTGGACGGGCGCAGGCGCAAGTATTATCGGATCACGGAGAAGGGCCGGAAAGAGCTGGCCCGCCGCCGTGCGGAATGGGACGAATTCTCCGGCGCGGTGTCCAAGGTGCTGGGCAGTGCCGAGCTCGCGGAAGGATAAGAATCCGCTTGATAAATGCGCGGCGGTACGCCGCGAACAGCACGCAAGAATCCGACTGTTGATCCTTTATGCGCCTGCGGCGCATCGGAACGATGAGGGCATCGTTCCCTACACGGTCAACAGGATTCATTAAAAACAGTAGGGAACGTTGTTCCGGTGTTCCGTTTCACGCAAGCCGCCCGGTTTTTACCGGGCGGTTCGTGTTTACGACGCAATGCGGTGAAAATGCAATCCGCACCTTGCATTTTGCCGGACAAGGCGGTATAATAGAGTCATCAAATCAGCAAAGGAGCGTCATTATGAAACCGTTCAAAAGAATTCTTGCTCTCGCGCTCAGCCTGCTGCTGGGCATGCTGGCGCTGAGCCCCGCGTTCGCGGCCGCCGATCCGGTCGACGTTTCCCGCCCCGCTAACGCGCACCTTTCCTTCAACGCCGACGGCAAGCTGAAGATCCTGCAGGTCGCCGATATTCAGGACGATGAATCCCTGGATTCGCTTGCGAAAAAGTCGCTCAAGCGCGCGGTCGAGGTCTGTCAGCCGGATCTGATCATGCTCACCGGCGACAATATCGCAGGCTATTCCTGCAAGACGAAGGCCGCCGGCAGCAAAGCGATCAAAAACTACATGGATCTGTTTGAAGGCTACGGCATTCCCGTGGCGATGGTCTTCGGCAACCATGACGACGACGATACCCCTTACACGAAGCTTGAGCAGATCGAGCAGTATGAAACCTATGACTGCTTCATCGGCTGCGCCGGCGTCGTGGCGGAAAAGACCGTCGGCGAGAATCACACGATCAACGCAGGCACCTACAACATCCCCGTCTTTGAATCCAAGGACAGCGACAAGGTGCTCTTCAACATCTGGTGTTTCGATTCCGGCAACTATAATCCCGATGACACTTACGGCGGCTACGGCTACGTGCTGCCCGAGCAGGTGGATTGGTACAAGGCGAAGTCCGACGAGCTGAAGGCGGCCAACGGCGGCGCGGTCGTGCCGTCCATCGCGTTCCAGCACATCGTGCCCCCGCAGGTCAAGGACGCGCTCAAGGAAGTGCCCGAAGGCACGGAAGGCGCTGTTGCCTTTGCGGGCTCCTATTACACGCTGCCCGACGACGTCGATCCGGCCACGAACTGGTTGGCGGAAGCGCCCTGCCCGCCGAATCCCGCTTTCGAGCCCGGTTACGCGCAGGTCGACGCGATGCTTGAAAAGGGCGACGTGACCGCGATCTTCTTCGGCCACGACCATATCAATTCCTATATCGTGGATTATGAAGGGATCGACCTCGTTTCGTCTCCCGGCTGCACCTTCTCCTCCTACAACGACGGCAACCGCGGCTTCCGCGTGATCACCATTGATAAGAACAATCCGGCCGCATACGAAACCTATACGGTCACCACGGAGGAACTGCTCAACAGCAACGCCATGGACGCCGCCGCGCTGAAGATCCGGGCGTTCTTCGAGAAGATCGGCGATTTCTTCGAGAACCTTTGGGATCAGATCACGGCGATTTTCAAGAAATAAAAGCAATCTCACAGCAAAAAGCTGCCGGTCCGCGGACCGGCAGCTTTCTCTGTCTTTTGCTTCTGTTTTCACATTTCAGTCGATCTCCCAGATGATCGTGACCGTGTCGGTGGCGGTGATGTCCTCCGGTGCGATGTTCAGCGCGTAGCTGTTGGCGCCGGCGGCTTCACAGCAGTCCTTCGCCATATAGAGCCGGCCGGCCGGGACCACCTCGAGATTGATCTCGCTGCGCCCGTAGTTGATCCGGCGGATATGCTTGAGCTTCACGCCCGCCGCCTTCGCGAGCACCTCGGCCTTTGCTTTGGCGTTTGCGACCGCGTTCGCGAGCAATTCGCTTTTTGCCGCTTCCGGATCCCTGACCGTATAGCTGATGCGGAATTCCGGCTTTGCCGGGCAGTTCGCGAACGCATAGAGCAGCTTGCCGAGGCGGTCGCTGTCTGCGTCGAATTCGATCTTCATCAGATGGCGGTATTTGTAGCCGACAAAGCGCTGCTTGTAAATGCCGTTTTCCTCATAGCCCTCATACTCGGTGTCGATATTGAAATCCAGCGTTTTCAGCGCGTCGCGCTCGAAGCCGACGCCCGCGACCAGATCCCGGAGAAGCTCCGTTGCTTCCGACGATCTGCGGATCGCTTCGCCGTAGTCCGCCTGCGTATCCTCGAGGGTCAGTGTGATGCCGGTGAGATCGGGCTTGCGCCGGATCCGGCCGGTTCCCGCAACACAAATCGTTTTCATGGCTGTTTCCTTTCTGTTTTTTTCTTATTATACCACATCCGGACGCATTTGAAAAGCTGTAAATCCGACGGTTGAAATGCCTGCGATCATATGGTATAATACCTTTGAAAAAGCATCATCAGCCAGAGAAAGGAGCCTTCCGATGCGACCATTTTTCAAATCCTTCCTTGCGATCGCCGTGGCGGTCGAAACATTCTTTGCCTCGCTGTTCGGCATGATCCGCACCGGCGACCCGACCTACGGCCGCAAGCAGATCGATCTTTCCGAATTCACGATGGTCTGGAACGATGAATTTGACGGCGACCGGCTCGATAAAGAGAAGTGGTGCTACGAGTGGTGGGTCACCATGCGCAAGGGCGGCTACTGGCATGAGGATATGGTGTCCGTTGCCGACGGCAATCTGATTATCAGCGCCGAATACAAAGAAGAGGCGATGCCGTTCAAATACGGCGATTATGCCGACTGGATGGATCAGTACGAGCCGGGGTATTATACCGGCCAGATCATGACGCGCGACCGCTATGCGCAGCGCTACGGCTATTTTGAAACGCGGTGCATCCTGCCGGCCGGCCACGGGCTCTGGTCCGCCTTCTGGATGATGAACGAGGGCGTTTTCAACGAGGACGGCAACGGCCGGGACGGCACGGAGATCGACGTGTTCGAATCCTTCTTCTACGATGAATACGAAAAAGGCAACGACCGCGTTTCGATCAATCTGCATTATGACGGCTACAAGGATGCGCATCAGCACGAGCACATTACGAACGCCTTCATCGAAAACGATCCCTACAAGGAATACAATACCTACGGCGTGGAATGGAATCCGGAGGGATACATCTTTTATATCAACGGCAAAGAGGTCGGGCGCTCCGCCTTCGGCGGCGTGTCGCAGGAGCCGGAATACCTGATCCTGAGCGTCGAATTCAGCGGCGAAAACGGCGTGCCCTCCTATGACGCCAAAAGCGGGGCGGGGGATATCCGCAACACGCCCGCGGAAAACTGGCCGTGCGAATTCCGCGTGGACTACGTGCGCTGCTATCAGTATAATTCCCTCCTTGTATCCGAATAAAAAAGCAGGTGTCAGAATGAAGCATCGTTTTCTCAATCATCTCGCCATGCGCGTCATGGTGATGAAGGGCAGGCAGAGTCTGCGGCAGCTCGAGCGCGCGTCAAAAGCGCCCATGCGGCAGAATCTGGCGCTGCTGAAAAAGATCCTGAAAGAGAATCAGAATACGGAATACGGCCGGCAGCATCAGTTTGCCGCGATCCACTCTGTGGCGGAGTTTCAGCGCCGTGTGCCGGTCAATGACTACGAGGATTTCGCCCCGCAGATCGAGCGCATGAAAAACGGCGAGCGCAATGTGCTGACGGCCTCAAAGCTGCTGGGGTTTTCGCGCACCTCCGGCTCCTCCGGCGTGCCGAAATACATCCCGGCGACGGCGGCTTCGCTCAAGGCCTATGTGAAATACACCTGGACGCGCGCGCTGGCGCTCGGCGCCGCGGAGCTGAAACGGCAGGGCAAACGCTATCGCCCCGGGCGCGGCGTCTTTCTATCGCCCGCGACGAATGAAACGCTGCCCAACGGCATGCTCTGCAGCAACATCGCGGAGATCGGCGCGCGGGAATACGGCGTATTCTATCCTTATATTCTGACCGTGCCGCAGCGGCGGCTCTTCGATCTGCATGACGGCGATTATATTTACAATATCTATCGCTTTGCGCTCGCGGACGAGGAAGCCACCTTCATTTTCTCCGTGTTTCTCAGCGTCAACGTCAGTCAGATCGCTTATCTGCAAAAGCACTGGCGTCTGATTGTGGACGATATCGAAAAGGGCGTGATCAGCGACAGCGTCGAGATGAAGCCGGAGGTGCGGCAGGCGCTTTCCGCCTGCATTCGCCCGATGCCGGAACGCGCGGCCTATCTGCGCGCGCAGTTCGCGCAGGGCTTCGACGAAACGCTGTTTCAGCGCCTGTGGCCGCACATGACCGTGATCTGCGGCATCGGCAACGCCTCGTTCAAGCCCGCCGCCGATTATGTGCGCTCCCTGTGCGCCGGCATCCCGTTCGATTATTCGATTTACGGCGCGTCGGAGGGTCTGGTGGCCGCCTGCTACCGGCTCAACGACACCGATATGCAGCTGCTCACGGACAGCTGCTTCTATGAATTCATTCCCTTCGGGGAGGACGGCAGCCGCACGCTGACGCTTGATCAGCTGGAGGCCGGCCAGAAATACGAGATTCTGATCACCACGCAGGCGGGCCTGTATCGCTATCATCTGAAGGATGTGATCGAGGTCAAAGGCTTCCGCAATCAATGCCCGCTGATTTCCTTCGTTTACCGCAAGGGGCAGCTGTTCAATATCGCGGGCGAAAAGTTCAGCGAAGAGGACGCGCGCACCACGATGGAGCTGTTTGAAAAAGCGCACGGCGTTTCCGTCGATCACTGGCTGTTTTATCAGGATGACAGCGTGATGCCGAGCCGCTATGCGCTGGTTGTGGAGTCCGACGCGCCGGTGGATTGGGACGCTTGCGTCGACGAGCTGGAATCGATCATGGGGCAATGCAATAAGCGCTACTCCGGCCAGCGCGAGAAATCCTTCATCAGCCGGCTGGCCGTGCAGCGCCAGCAGCCCGGCACCCACGACGCCTGGGCGGCGCACTGTGTGGCGCAGGGCGCTTCCGCCGCGCAGATCAAGCCCGTGCATTCGCTGGATAACGAACAAAAACGTGCATTTTTCCTTTCGAGATTGATGAATACAACCATTCAGGAGGAATCAGAATGAAAAAGACACTTCGATCCATTCTTGCGCTCACGCTTTCCCTTGTGATCGCGTGCGGCTGCTGCAGCGTCGCCTTCGCCGCCACCAAAGAAACCGTCCGGCAGTACGGCAAAGAGGGCGGCTATCTCGCCATCGGCGACAGCATTTCCCGCGGCTGCGGCGCGGAAGGCTTCTACATCGGCAAAGACGGTTCCTATGAGCCGAAGGGCGAGGGCCAGTACGGCGCGTATGAGCTGCGCAACGTGCAGGGCTGCGTGCCTTATCAGATCGCCCAGGCGGTCGGCTGCACCGCGCCGATGGATATGGCCGATCAGGACGCGACCTACTGGCCGTTTACCTACCCCGGCATGACCACGGCCGTCACGCTCGATCTGCTCGGCGTGGACGACGGCTTCACGGATACGAAGCTGAATTATGCTTATTATAAGGACATGCTGGAGTATTTCGGCTATGAGGGCTCCTTCAACGGCGTGCGCGAGCGTGACGTTTATGATCCGGAGACCGACGGCAAATGCGGCAATATCATCGAGCTGATCGAAACAGCGGACCTGATCACCGTGCAGCTGGGCATGTGCGATATTTTCTACCGCGCTTATCGTATCGTCAGCAACGGCGGCATGCTCGCGGACGGCCTGAGCTTCGATCTGAGCAGCACGGACGCCATCAAGGCGCTGGTGGAAACCGCGATCACCGAGCTGAAAAACGGCTATGACTACTGGAAAAACAATTATCCCTTGCTCCTTGACAAGATTCATGAGCTCAATCCCGACGCCACGGTCGTGATTGTCGGCGCGTTCAATATCGTCAATCAGCTGACGATCACAAACGATCTGGTTGCGCCCATCGGCTCGCTCGTGACGTCGATCACCGCCGGCATGAACACGCATTATCGTCAGTGGGCCAAGGACTACGGCTACCTGTATGCGGACATCACGAATACGGAAACGCAGGCGACGGAGAACGACTGGGCGCTGCTCGGCGATTTCAAGGATAATTCCTTCACCGGCACGCATCCCACGCAGACCGGCTATGATTATATCACGCGCCAGATCCTCGCGCAGCTGCCGGAGAAGGAAACGAGCACCGACCTCAAGGTCGATCTCGGCCGCTTTGACAAAGTGGACTATGTGCTGGTCAACGGCTTGCCCGTGACGAATTACTCCATGGACGGCTTTGTGCTGACCGTGCCGAACGTCGGCCCGCTGGCAACCAGCCTGACGATCGGCCTGAAAAATGACGACGGCACCGTCGCCGTGCAGACCTATCAGCTGGTTTATAAAGCGGGGGAGGGCTATAAGGCCTATCGGGTCTACGGCAACAACGACGCGTTCGGCGCGCTTCTGAAGCCCTTCCGTCTGGTCGTGAAGCTGATGAAATCCCTCTTTGAAAAGCTGACCGGGCTGTTCAACAAGAGCTGACCCGCCGCTTTCCTTCATTGTTATGATACGAAAACGCATGCACTTCTACGGCTGGGTGCAGGGCGTCGGCTTCCGCTACCGCGCGTATCACGCGGCGCAGGCGGCCGGCGTGACCGGCTGGGTGCGCAATGAAGCCGACGGCTCTGTGACCATGGAGATTCAGGGCGACGAAGCGCAGATCGACCGCGTGCTCCAAAGCGTCGAGCGCGGGACGTATATCCGCATCGAAGCGATGGAATCCCGGACGATCCCGCTCTTGCCGGAGGAACGCGACTTCATTGAATATTAGCAATAAAAAGGCGTGCTGCCGTCGGCCGTTTGGCGCGATTGCAGCACGCTTTTCATAGGGTGTGCTTGTGATTATGCTTCCGCGGGCAGGATGCGGATCTCGTCGCCCGCCTGCACTTCGCCGCCGGTGAGCACGACGCCGAAAATGCCTTCGCGCGGCATGATGCACTGGCCGACCAGCTCGCGGATCGCGCAGCCGTCGTGGCATTCCTTGCCGATCTGCGTGATCTCGACGACCGCCTGCGCCCCGATCTGCAGCTTTGTGCCGACGGGGAGCGTGTGCAGCACGATGCCCTCGGTCGTGATGTTCTCCGCGAACATGCCGTGGCAAAGGCCGTCCGTGCGCATGCCCTGCGCGCGCTCGATGCTCTCCTTCGCCAGGAGACTGACCTGCCGGTGCCATTTGCCCGCGTGCGCGTCGCCCTCAAAGCCGAAATTCTCGATCAGCCGGCCTGCCGGGATCGTCTTTTTCGGCGTTTTCTTTTTTTCACTGATATTGATTGCTACTACCTTTGCCATGTCAGCCTCCTGTTTCGTTCAGACCGTGCGCCGCGGCCCGGGATTCAAACTGATGCCCTGCGGGTTTCTGCAGGATGCAGCGCGCGGCTTCCCTTTGCAGCGCCGGTGCGTCATCGATATAAGGCGTCAGATCATAGACGGTTTCGTCGCCCAGGCAGGGCTTCACCCTGCCGTCGGCAAGCAGACGGATGCGGCTGCAGTCCGCGCAGAATTTTTCCGTGATCGGATTGATCAGCCCGACGCGCCCGAGAAAGCCCGGGGCGGCGTAGTATTTTGCCGTGCCCGCTTCGCTCTCGATCGGCGTGAGGAAGGGGAAGCTCTGCAGGATCTCTGCGCCGGTGACCAGCAGCGACGCGGTTTCGCCCGCGTCGGAAAACGGCATGAGCTCGATGAAGCGCACGTCGATTCTGCGCATTCTCGCGAGCTCGATCAGCGCGCCGGCGCCGTCGCTGTTGACGCCCTTCATCAGAACGGCGTTCACCTTGATCGGCGAGAGCCCGGCGCTTTCCGCCGCGTCGATTCCGGCGAGCACGCGCGCGAGCACATCCGCGCCGGTCAGATGGCGGTAGGTGCTCCCGTCGGTGCTGTCCAGACTGATGTTGACGCTGTCCAGCCCGGCCGCTTTCAGTGCGGCGGCCGATTGCGCAAGCAGCACGCCGTTTGTGGTCAGCGCGAGCGTTTCAACGCCGTCAACGGCGCGCAGCCTTGCGATGATTTCGCAAAGATCGGCGCGCACGAGCGGCTCGCCGCCGGTGATGCGCACCTTGCGGATGCCGCAGGCGACGAACGCGCGCACCAGACGCTCGATCACGGCGGGGGAAAGCTCTGTTTCCTTCTTTTCGCAATCCGCTTTGCCGCAGTAGACGCAGTTCAGATTGCACCGCCGCGTGACGGAAACGCGCAGATATGTGATTTCACGGCCGAATTTATCCTTCATAATGATAATCGCTCTTTCCGCCCGTTTTTTCAAGCAGGCGCAGCTCCTCGATCACCATGCCGCGGTCGATGGCCTTGCACATATCGTAGACGGTCAGCGCGGCGACCGAAGCTCCGGTGAGCGCCTCCATCTCAACGCCCGTTTTATAGGTGCATTTCGAGCGCACGGTGATCCCGAGCGTGCAGGCGCTCTCCTTTTCAAAGTCCACCGTGACGGAATCGATGGGGATGTTGTGGCACAGCGGGATCAGCTCGCTTGTGCGTTTCGCGCCGGCGATGCCCGCGATCCGCGCGGCCGCCAGACCGTCGCCTTTTTTCAGGTTTGCTTTGAGCAGCGCCTCGAGCGTTTCCGCCTGCATGCGGATGCGCGCGTAGGCCGCCGCCGTGCGCACGGTGATGTCCTTCTGCCCGACGTCGACCATCGTTGCTTCGCCGGCTTTGTTGAGATGTGTCAGCATGTCAGTCCTCCGTGTAGCCGCCCAGCTCCCGCAGGCGGGCCCGAAATTCATCCGATCCGAGCACTTCAAAGAACGCTTTGACCATCGGATCGTCCAGATACTGCTTATCGACCAGGAATTCATAGGTTTCCTTGCAGATTGGAATGAAATCCAGATCGTACATTTTCGCGGCTGAATAAATGCCGAGCCCGGCGTCCGCGTTGCCCGCTGCGATCAGCGCTGCCACGGCGGTGTGCGTGAATTCCTCATTGCGGTAGCCGTCGATTTCATCCGGCGCGATGCCGTTTTGCTCGAGCAGATAATCGCAGAGGATACGCGTGCCCGCGCCGCGCTGCCGGTTGACATAACGCACGCGGCGCAGATCCGCAATGCGCTGAATGCCGAGCGGATTGCCCTTCTGCACCATCAGCCCCTGCGTGCGGCCGACGCCCTTGACGGCGACCGCGTGGCCGTCGGGGATGTATTTCTCGATGTAGGAGCGGTTGTATTCGCCGGTTTCGGTGTCCAGCAGATGAATGCCGCCCATGTGCGCGAGCCCGTCGCGCACGGCATAGATCGCGCCCATGCTGCCCACATGCGTGGAGCAGACGCGGAAGGGCGCGCCGCGCCGCGCAAGGAAATCGGCGGCCTCGTCGATCAGCGGATCATGACTGCCGGTCACGATCAGCGTGTTTTCTATTTCAGACAGCGGACGGTTCAGACGGATCTCGACCTCGGCGCCCGCTTCGATTCCTTCGCAGTTCTGCTCGACCACCAGCAGGCCGTCCGCCTTTGTAAAGCTCGTGATCACGCCCGCGCCGCGGGAAAGGGGAGCGGCGGAGAGCCTGCAGCCGATGCGGCCGAGGGAGACGCGAACGTATTCCGTGTATTTCAGGGAGGAAACGATCTTTTTGGTCAGCGTCGCGCGCACGGTTTCACGCCGGACGGCGGGGATGCCGTAATACATGGCGACCAGCCGGCTGACGATCTCCTCCATGATGACGATGGCGGAAACGGGATAGCCGGGCATGCCGACCACCGGCTTGCCGCCGGCTTCGCCGAGCACGGCGGGCTTGCCGGGCTTGATGGCGATGCCGTGCACGAGCACCGTGCCGAGCGCTGCAATGATCTCGCTTGTGTAGTCGTCGCGCCCGGCGGAGGACCCGGCGGAGACAAGAACGATCTCGCATTCGCGCAGTGCCGTTTCGACTGCCGCGCGGATATCTTCTTTTTTATCGCGCGTGATCGGATAAACCTTCGTGCGCGCGCCGAATTCCGCAAGCATGCCTTTGAACACGGTGGAATTGAATTCGATGATTTCGCCCTTGCCCGGGTTGCTTGTGGGCGCGACGATCTCATCGCCCGTCGGGATGACGCCGACCGTCGGCTGCTTACAGACTTCGATTTCCGTGATGCCGCCGGCCAGCAGCGCGCCGCACAGGGCGGGCGTGAGCAGCGTGCCGGAGGGCGCGATCATATCGCCCATGCAGAGGTCCTCGCCCACCTGACGCACATTCTGCCAGGGATAGACGGCGGAGAGGATCTGCAGCCGGTCGTCGCCCGCTTCGATCAGATCCTCGACCATGATCACGGCGTCGCAGCCGTCCGGGATCGGGTCGCCGGTATCCACAACGGTGTAATCCGACGGCGAGAGCGTGACGGGCGTGCGTTCGCTTGCGCCGAAGGTGCGCTCCGCTTTGACCGCAACGCCGTCCATGGCGCTCGCGTTGTAATGCGGCGCGCAGATCTGCGCATACGCGGCGGCCTTGAGGATCCTGCCGCAGGCGTCCGTGACGCGCACGGTCTCAGCCGTTCCGGCAAAGCCGACGGCCTTCAGATGCGTTTCATACCGCCGGATCGCTTCATCCAGCGGAAGATTGTTCAGATACTGATGTTTCATAAGCGATACACCTTTACAATGGTTCCCTGCGCGAGGCCTTCCGCGTCACGCGGGATCTCAATGAATCCTTCCGATGCGGACAGCACGGAGATAACGCCGGATTTCGTGTGGACGGGCGTCACTTCGCCGCCGCTGCCGATTTTCACGCAGAGGAATTCCGTTCTGCCGTGGTTGGAGGGGATGTTCACGGCCAGCGGGCCGGCATGAATCGGCGCGTCGCCGGGCTGCCGCAGGCAGGCTTTGAGATAGTCTGCTACGATCAGACGAAAGACGAAATACGCCGCAAGGGGATGGCCGGGCAGGCCGAACACGGGCTTGCCCTCGATCATGCCGAAAATGGTCGGCTTGCCGGGCTTCATGGCGATGCCGTGAAAAAACACTTCGCCGAGCGCGTCGATGATCTGCACGGTCAGATCCCGCGCGCCGGCCGAGGAGCCGCCGGAGAGCAGCACGGCGTCCGCGTCGCGCAGGCAGTCCCGCACGGCCGTTTCGATCTCCGCGCTGCGATCGTGCACCACGCCGTACATCCGCGCTTCACAGCCGGCTTCCCGCGCTGCGGCGGCAAGCAGGTAGGAATTGATATCCCGGATCTGCCCGGGCCCCGGCGTGCCGTCCGTGATTTCGTCGCCCGTTGAAATGATCGCGATCACGGGCCGCCTGAATACGTCGACCTCGCGCGCGCCCAGGGCGGCGAGCACACCGATCTGCGCGGCGCCGAGCAGCGTTCCTTTTTTCAGCACAGCGTCGCCGCGGGCGAGATCGTCGCCTTTGCGCGTCACATTCTCAAACGGCGCGACGGATTTATAAACGAGGCATAGGCCCTCCGCCTGCTCGGTTTGCTCCACCATCACGGCGGCGTCCGCGCCGGGAGGCAGCATGCCGCCGGTGGAGATTCTGACGCATTGTCCGCGTCGGAGCGCCGTTTCGGCCGCTTCGCCCATCAGGATTTCCCCGACGGTGTCAAGCTGCGCGGGAATCGCGGCGCCCGCGCCGAAGGTATCTGCGGCGATCACCGCGTAGCCGTCGACCGTGGACCGGTCAAACGCCGGGATGTCCTCGCCGGCGATCAGATCCGCCGCAAGGATCCGGCCCGCCGCGTCGGCAAGCGGCAGCCGCTCCGTCTGCGCGGAAAGGCATGCCGTTTTTTCCCTGATGATGGCAATCGCTTCTTCTTTGGTTACAACGTGGAGCATGATAGAACCGTCCTGCGTGTGAATTTGTTTTATTCTATCACAGTTCTGAGAATTAATAAAGAGATTTTTATTGAATTTTTCATTTTCATATGTTAAAATATATTGGGTGATTCTATGAAATTCGGAATTGTATGCGTCAGCGACAGATGTTTTGCGGGCGAATGCGAGGATCGCAGCGGCCCGGCCATCGCGGAATGCGTCAAGGCGTTGTCCGCCGAAAACGAATACCGGCTGGTGCCGGATGAGAAAGAAACAATCATGCAGGCGCTGCGCGAGCTTGCGGATCAGTACGGCGCGGACGTCGTGCTGACCACCGGCGGCACCGGCTTTGCGCCGCGGGACGTCACGCCTGAGGCGACGAAAGCGGTCATCGAAAAGGAAGCGCCGGGCATCGCCGAGGCGATCCGGGCAAAGAGCCTGGAGATCACGCCGCGCGCCATGCTTTCCCGCGCGGTC
>JAFZNN010000032.1 GCA_017550895.1 Clostridia bacterium | reverse complement strand
CGCCGTCGCGCGATCCGCGCCGACGCCGGTGACGTAGAACTTGATTTTCGGCTCCGTGCCGGAGGGACGCACAATGGCGAAGTTGCCGTCCGCCATGGCGAATTTCAGCACGTTGGTTTTGATCATGCCGGTCGGGCGCGTTGCGCCGGTCGCCGTGTCGGTCACGATCTCATTCGCGTAATCATACACCTCCGCCACGGGGCTGCCCGCCACGGTCTGCGGCGGATTTGCGCGGGTGGTATTCATGATTTCCGCCATCTTCGCCATGCCGCTTGCGCCGGCGAAGGTGAAGTTGTAGAGCTTGTTGCTGTAGGCGCCGAATTCAGCGTAGAGCGCATCGAGCACTTGCGCGAGCGTCTGCCCCTGCGCTTTATAGTAAGCGGCCATCTCACAGATCATCAGGGAGGCGGCGACGGCATCCTTGTCGCGCGCGTGATCGCCGATCAGATAGCCGTAGCTCTCCTCAAAGCCGAGAAGGAAGCGGTCTTTTTCGCCCTGCTTTTCCAGATTCGTGATGATCTCGCCGATGTATTTGAAGCCGGTGGGCACCTCGATCATTTCGCAGCCGTATTTGGCGCAGACCTTGTTGGCCAGCGGCGTGGAAACAAAGGATTTGACGATGATCGGCCGGTCGGGCAGCGTGCCCATTGCCTGCCGCTGCGAGAGGATATAGCTGCAAAGCAGCACGCCCACGTCGTTGCCGGAGAGCAGCTCGTAGCCGCTGCCGGTGCGCACGGCGATGCCGACGCGGTCGCAGTCGGGGTCGGTCGCCAGCAGGAGATCCGCCGGTTCCTTTTCCGCCATGGCAAGACCGCATTCAAACACCTGCCGGATCTCGGGATTCGGGTAGGGGCAGGTCGGGAATTTCCCGTCCGGCTTTTCCTGCTCCGGCACGATCCGCACCTGCTTGAAGCCCGCGCGGTCGAGCACGGTGCGCACGGGGATGTTGCCCGTGCCGTTGAGCGGGGTATAAATGACCTGCAGGTCGCTTTCGGCAATCACCTCGGGATGAATCGGCCGCGTGAGCACTTCGGCATAGAAGGCCTCGATCAGGTCGTCGGAGATATATTCGATCCGTCCGTCCGCCAGCGCCGCCTCAAAGGGCACGCGCCGCACGCCGCCGAACATTTCCACCTTCGCAATGCAGGCATAGGTCGCCGCGGCGGCCTCCTCGGTCATCTGGTAACCGGCGGGGTCGTAGCATTTATAGCCGTTGTACTGCGACGGATTGTGGCTCGCGGTGATCACGATGCCGCTGCTGCAGCGCAGACGCATCACGGCGAAGGAGACAAAGGGCGTGGGCATCAGCACGGAGTAAAGATAGACCTTGATGCCGTTGGCCGCAAGGATCTCCGCGCTCAGACGCGCGAATTCCTCCGAACCGATGCGGGAATCATAGCCGATGGCGACGCTGCCGCCCGGCTGCTGCCCGTTCAGATAATCCGCCAGGCCCTGCGTCGCCTGCCCGACGGTGTAGATATTCATGCGGTTGGTGCCCGCGCCGAGGACGCCGCGCAGACCCGCGGTGCCGAATTCCAGATTCTGATAAAAACGGTCGAGGATCTCCTCGTCGTTGCCCGCGATCGCGGTCAGCTCCGCGTGGAGCGCCGGATCCGCCTTGGTGCCTTCCAGCCACTGCGCATAGAGCGCCTGAACGTCATTCATGCCGATACCTCCGATTTTCTATTGTTGATTCGATCCGTTCGGATCGTTGTTTGCTGCGTTGTTCTGCGGATACCCCTGCTGCCCGTAAGGAAACTGCTGCGGATAGCCGCTGCCATACGGCTGCCGGCTGTAGGGATTGACCTGCTGCGCATTCGGATGATACTGCGGGTAGCCCTGCTGCCCGAAGGGGTTGCGCTGCTGCGCATTCGGATTAAACTGCGGATAGCCCTGCTGCCCGTAGGGAGTCTGCTGCGGGTAGCCGTTGTAATACGGCTGCTGACTGTAGGGATTGACCTGCCGCGGATCCGGATTGCCCTGCGCAGCGCCGTTGTAGTACGGCGGCTGCCCGTAAGGCGGGAACGCGTCGATCCCGCTGTGATCCTTGCCGTCGATGAAATGATCCGTTGCGGACAGACGGCGGACCAGCAGGAACGCCAGAATGAACATGACCAGGATAAACCCGATGAACACCAGGGAAAAGATCGGCGATTCCAGCGTGGTAATGAAATCGTAAGTGCCGTGCATCAGCGCGGGGATCAGCAGCGCGAGCCTGCGGCAGCGTTTGGACGCAATCGCATCGCCCGCAAAGGCATAGCGCCGCGCAAGGCCGTACCAGGCGCCCATGAACACGCCGAAGCAGGCGTGCCCGGGCACCGCCGTCACCGCCCGCACCAGCGCGGTCGAGAAGCCGAACTGCATGACATAGCCGATATTCTCCCAGAGCGCGAAGCCCAGGGAAACAAACACGGCATAGATCAGGCCGTCAAACTGGCAGGTGAAATACGGGGTGTTCCAGGTGCGGCGTTTGAGCAGCACATATTTTGCGCCCTCTTCCCCGAAGGCAACGACGCCGAAATAGAACAGCGCGTTGTAAAGCAGCGAATCCTCCGGCAGCAGCACGCCGATCGCCAGCGCGCCGATCGTTTCCAGAAAGCTCGCGATCGCGGTGGAGATGATGCCCAGCACCACAAGCGAAACCAGCAGGCCGGTCGGCTCCGGCTCCAGCTTGTCTTTTTTATAGATATAGAGCATCAGCACCACGGCGGGGATCACCGCGGCGGGGATCAGAATGGAATTCATGGATGTCAGCAGTTGCATCGCCGTTCTCCTCTGTTTGATGAAGTCTTTCCGCGCGCCTTACGCTTTTGAAATACGGAAGGTGAACAGATAATCCTTTCCGTTCTGAAGTTTATAGGGCGCGTGCAGATACGCAGCGCCGGGCATATCGCCGCCCACACCGCGCTCCGCCGCATCCAGGCAGAGCGTGAGATGATCGTCCTTCTGCAGCGCAAACAGATGCTTTGCCGCATCCAGCGCCTCCGGCGTGTAGGGCAGGAGGTTGAAGCCGAAGGGCCGGTCCATCGCGTCGATCGTCACGCCGAAGCCGTCCGAAGCGCGCAGAGTCAGCGAACGCACGTCGGTGCGGTGGCCGTTTTCCTGCGGACGCATATAGCGGTGCTCCAGCTGCGCCACAGGCAGGCTGTGGCGGGCGATCCGCGCGCCGGTCTTGCGGTCGCAATAGGTTTCCTGCGGGCCGCGGCCGTACCAGTCGGCGGTCACAAACCCGGCGTCCACGCCCACGCGCAGGCCGACCTTGAGCATCGGCAGCGCCAGACAGCGCGCGTTGTGGCGCACCGTTACCTCCCCGGCGGGGGAGAAGAGATACACCGTCGTCACGTCGGCGGCAAACGGCACGCGCCAGCGCACGGAAACCTCGACGCCCGCGGCGGTGGCCATGGCATAGACGCGTTTCGCCCGCGCCGCGGCCGTGCTGCGCCGCCACTGATACAGCGGATGCAGCTGCGCGACATACGGCGCAAAATTCAGATAGCCGCGGTCGTTGTCGGTCAGCGCCCGGAAGAAATCGGGCTTCATCGGCTGCGCGGCGCTGAGCACCTCGCGGCCGTCATATTGCAGCGAATACAGCGCGCCCGCCTTGATCTCTGCGGTGAAGCCGTCGCCGCGCACGGACACATCCGCGCCGCTTTGCCGGAACTGCAGCTCGCCCACGGCGGGGCGGCGCGCAGCTGCCGGCACTTCCCGCAGGAGGAACTGGCAGAAATTCTGCTCAAAGCCCGCGCGCGCCCAGGGCTTGTCGTTGATCAGCACGAACGAAACGGTGAGAATCGCCTCGCCCGCGGGATAATCGGCCGGCGTGATCGGCAGCGTGACGGTCTCGGCGCTTTCCGGCGCGAGCACCAGTCCCGCGCAAACGCCGTTTTTGATCTCGTTGCCGTCGACCGTCAGGCTCCAGCGGATCTCATAATCCGCGGAGGAAAGGAAGCGGTGTTTATTGCGCACGATGATCCGGCCGTTCGCGGCGTCCGCCTCGACCGCATCGAGATTCGCATAGCATTTTTTCACTTCATAGTAAGAGGGCTGCGGCTTGCGGTCGGCGGAGATGATGCCGTTCGCGCAGAAATAATAGCTGGTGTTCCCTTCGTCAAAATCGCCGCCGTAGAGCCATTTTTCCTGCCCGTTCTCGACCTTGCGGATCGCCTGATCCACATAGTCCCAGATGAAGCCGCCGCACATGTGCGGATAGGTTTCGAAATCCTCCACATATTCGCGGAAATTGCCCAGGCTGTTCTCCATCGCGTGGGCATATTCGCAGTAAATCACCGGATGATCGGCGTAGACCTCCGCCGGCACGGGCTTGTTGTCCGCCGCGAGCGCGTTCGCCACGTTGTCATAGAGCGTGGTCGTGATCGGCGCCTGCAGGCGCAGCTTCTCCACCACCGGCTCGGTCGGATACATCCGGCTGATGAAATCGCTCTTGGTGAAGTCGAAATCGCCTTCGTAATGGATCGGCCGGGACGTATCCAGCGCGAGAATCGCGTTGCGCTCGTATTTGAAGTTTTCGCCGTCGCCGGCTTCGTTGCCCAGCGACCAGAAGCAGACGCAGGCATGGCTGCGGTCGCGCAGCACCATGCGGCGGGCGCGATCCTCCACCGCCGCGCGGAATTTCGGATTGTCGCCCGGGCAGTTCTTGCGGCGCACGCCGTGGCTCTCGACATCCGCCTCGTCCATCACGTAGAAGCCCAGCTCGTCGCAAAGCTCATAGAGCAGCTCCGCATTCGGATAATGGCTCGTGCGAATGGCGTTGATATTCGCGCGCTTCATCAAATATAGATCTTCATAATAACGCTCGCGCGGCACGGCCCAGCCGTGATCGGGATCGAAATCGTGGCGGTTGACGCCCTTGATGATCACGCGTTTGCCGTTGATGAGCAGCACATTGCCCCGGATCTCCACGCGCTTGAAGCCGCAGCGGATCGTTTTCGCGCTCAGCAGCCTGCCGCCTGCCCGCAGGCAGATCACAAGCCGGTACAGATGCGGCGTTTCGGCCGACCACTGCAGGGCGTTCGCCTCCGTGTGCCGGAGATGCAGCACGGTCTCCCCCGCCCCGGCGGTCAGCTTTTCCGCGCCGATCTTTTCGCTGCTGCCGTCCGGCCGCTCGAGCGTCACATCCACGCTGCAGTCGCACGGCGCGGCGTAATTGCGCAGCGTCACCGCCAGATCGAGCAGACCGTTTTCATACGCGTCGTCGAGCGTGGCGTCGGCAAAGAGGTCGCGGATGCACAGCGGCTCCTCGGCATAGAGATAGACCTCGCGGTAGATGCCGGAGAGGAACCACATATCCTGGTCCTCCAGATAGGTGCCGTCCGTATAGCGGAACACCTCGACGACCACGGTGTTTTCGCCGATGCGGACATACTCCGTCACGTCGAATTCCGCCGGCGTCATCGAGCCCTGGGAATAGCCGACTCTGCGGCCGTTGATATAAAGGAAGAAGCCGGCCTTCACCGCGCCGAACTGCAGGAAGATGCGCTTGCCCGCAAAGGTTTCCGGCAGGGTGAATGTGCGGCGATACACGCCCAGCTCGTTGCGGGCGTGGTCGATCTTCGGGATCTCGCTTTTCACGGTGGAGAGCGCTTTGGGGAAGAATGCGCAGAGATAGATCGGCTTGCCGTAGCCACGCAACTGCCAGACCGAGGGCACGGGCATCGGCGCCCACGCGCTGTCGTCATAATCCTCCGCAAGGTAATCGGTCGGCGTCACCTCCACGCCCATCTGCCAGAAGAAGCGCCACATGCCGTTCAGCGACAGCTTCGTCGGCGCGCTTTCGCCGGCCCGCGCGCTTTTTTTGCTCTTATAAGGCAGGGCGTTGTTGTGCCCTTCCTCCTTGTTTTCCTGAATGATATCGGGATTTTCCCAGTAAAAAATCTCGCTCATCGGGGCTCCTTCCGCGGCGCCGCGGCAATCGCGCTGCGCCAAATCATATTTATACATTTTATATCATACCATAAAATGTTAGAATTGTCTACTTGTTTTTTCGGTCGAAACCGCATGAAAAAGCAGGGCGTCCGCCGGATGCGGACGCCCTGCAGCGCTTGATTCAGGCTTTGATCGCTTTGCGATACTCCCGCAGCAGACGCGCGGGGTCTTTTGTTTTTTCCACGGTCAGCTCCGCGAGGAAGGCATCCATCTCGCGCGCGGCCTGCGGCGCGTAGAGCTCGGAAACACAGGCGCTGCGATAGCTCGCATAGACGCTTTCATCCTTGCTTTCCAGATCCTCCTTGAGCACGGCGAACACACAGTCCTCGTAATCCAGCACGCGGACCGTGCCGTTCTCCTGCGCGGCGACCGCGGCATAGAAGCCGTCGGGATATCCGTCGGCGCCCTGCTTGAGCAGAATGGTTTCGGACAGGCCGTAGCCCGCTTCGGCGGCCGCTTCCCGGAAGCTGTCCACACTCTCGCCGGCATTCGCCGCCATCTTGTCGAACGCTTCCTTGATCGTGTTCTTCTGCAGCTGCGTGAGCGGACTGCCGTCCGCGGCGGTGTAATAGGCCACCACCGTGCGGAAGCTGATATAATTGGCGTAAAAATACTTGAGCAGCTCGGCCTCGCCGGCCTGATCCATCACGCCCTTGTCATAGGTCGCGGTGAAGAGCGCGTCGGCGTTGCTTTCCGCCGTGATCGCCTTGGTCAGCGTCTGCTTGGAAACACCGATGGCCCGGTAATGCCGTTCCGCGCGCAGCCAGAGGTTGTTGACCTGCTGGGCGATCTCCGCCTTTTCGGAGGCGGAAAGCGTCAAGCCGGCGTCGCGAAAGCGGGTGTTGTTGGCCACATAGCGCTTGCACTCGAGCGTCACCGCATCCAGCAGCGCCGCATCCGACGGCTTTTCCTCCAGACCGTAGTCTGTGGGACGCGCCGAAACGCGGTCGAGGAAATAGGTATAGATTTCCCGATCCAGCTCCGCGCCGGAAATGACGAGCACGATGGTTTTTTCAGCGCCGCAGGCGCAAAGCGTCAGCAGCAGACCCAGCGCCGCAAGCGCGGCGGGGATTCGTTTGATCCATTGTTTCATATCAATCGATTGTGTCCGTGTCCAGCTCCGCCTGCACTTCCCTGAGCAGCGCGTTGATCGCCTGCTGCTTCGTGCCGTGAAGCGTGCATCCGGCCGCGCCCGCATGGCCGCCGCCGCCCAGCCGTTTGCAGATGGCTGACGCATTGATGTCGCCGTGGGTGCGCACGGAAGCCTTGAAATCGCCGTTCGGCAGCTCCCGCATAGTCAGCCCCACGCGCACGCCCTCGATCTGCCGGGGCAGATTCGTCAGGCGATCCGTTTCGCTCTCATCCGAGCCGCTCTGCCGGTACATCTCCTGTGTGATGCACATCAGCGCGCAGCGGTCGTGGAAATAGAAACGCATGTCGTCCAGCGCCAGGCGCTCCAGCGCCGCAAACGTCTTGGTTTTCGTTTCAAAAAAGGTCTGAATGATGTGATGGGTGTCCGCGCCGGCCGCCGCCAGCTCCGCCGCGATGCGGAAGGAGCGCACGGTCGTGTTGGAAAAGCGCAGGCAGCCCGTATCGGTCGTCACGCCCACGAACAGGCGCGAGGCCTGCTGCGGCGTGATCGTCTGCCCCATGCCCTGCAGCAGCAGATAGACCATCTCCGCCGCGGAGGCGGAATCGCTCTCGATCCAGGTTTCTTTTGCAAAGAGCGTGTTGGAGGCGTGGTGGTCGATGCACAGATCGACCCGCGCGCCGTAGGCGGCGTTGAACGCCTTGCCCAGCAGCTTGGGATCCGCCACGTCCACGGCCACGACCGTTTCCGGAGAGAATTCCGGCTGCGCGAGCCCGTCAAACAGGAATCCGTACTGCCGCGGGATCGGGTCGCCGCAGCGCACGGCGACGGTCCTGCCCATGGCCTGCAGCGCCCCGGCCAGCGCGGTTGCGCTGCCGAGCGTGTCGCCGTCGGGATGATCGTGGCAGAGGATCAGGATGCGGTCGGCGCGCTGCAGCAGCGCGGCAGCCGCCTGCATATCAATCCGCATCGGGCTCCGCTCCTTCCTGCGCGGGAAGCAGATCGTTCATCATGCGGGTGATCTGCATCCCCTTTTCAATGGAATTGTCCGCAATGAACTTCAGCTCCGGCGTTTTGCGCAGACGCAGCGCCTGCCCCAGCGCCCGCCGGAGATAACCGGTGGCCGCGGTCAGCCCCTTGACGGCGGTCTTCGCCGTGTCGAGCCCTTCCATGGCGCTCACATACACCTTGGCAAAGGAGAGATCGCTGCTGACCTCCACATTGACCACGGTGAGCATTTTGCCCTGCACGCGCGGATCCTTCAGCTCGCGCAGCAGCACGGCCAGTTCTCTGCGGATATCCTCGGCCGTTCTGTCGATTTTGTAACCTGCCATTTTCTGCTCCTTTCCGAAAGAAGCGTCCCGTCATTAATCGCGGTATTCCTCGGTCACATAGGCCTCGAAAATATCGCCTTCCTTGATGTCGTTGAATTTCGCAAGGCCGATGCCGCAGTCGAAACCGCTGGCCACTTCCTTGACGTCGTCCTTGAAGCGCTTGAGCGAGGCCATTTCGTCCTCGGTGATCACGATGCCGTCGCGCACGACGCGGATCTTCGCGCCGCGGGTGATCTTGCCGCTGAGCACATGGCAGCCCGCCACGTTGCCGATGGAGGAGATGCGCACAACCTGGCGCACCTCGGCCTTGCCGATATCCACATCGCGGAATTTCGGCGCAAGCATGCCCTTGATGGCCGCCTGGATTTCCTCGATGCAGTCGTAAATCACACGGTAGGTGCGGATCTGCACGCCGTCGCGCTCCGCATTGTCCGCCGCCACGCTGTCCGGGCGCACGTTGAAGCCGACGATGATCGCGCCGGACGCGTTGGCCAGCATAACGTCGCTCTCGCTGATGGCGCCCACGCCGCTGTGGATCACCTTCACGCGCACTTCGTCGTTGCTGAGCTTGACGAGGCTCTGCTTGACCGCCTCTGCCGAACCCTGCACGTCCGCCTTGATGATGATGTTCAGATCCTTCAGCTCGCCGTCCTTGATGGAATCGAACAGGTTTTCGAGCGTGACCTTCTGCACTTCCTTGAACTGCGCTTCCTTGGCCTTGGCCTTGCGCTGCTCGACCAGCTCGCGGGCCAGACGCTCATCCTTGACCGCGTCGAAGCCGTCGCCGGCCTGCGGCACCTCGGCCAGACCCATGATCTCGACGGGCACGGAGGGGCCGGCCTTGTTGACCTTGCGGCCCTTGTCGTCCGTCATCACGCGCACACGGCCGACCGCCGTGCCGGCCACGATGATGTCGCCGGATTTCAGCGTGCCGTTCTGCACCAGAAGCGTGGAGATCGGGCCGCGGCCCTTATCCAGCCGCGCTTCGATCACGACGCCGCGCGCGGAGCGGTTGGGATTCGCCCGCAGCTCCTGCATCTCGGCCACCAGCAGGATGGACTCCAGCAGGGAATCGATGCCCTGCTTGGTCACGGCGGAAACCGGCACGCAGATCGTGTCGCCGCCCCAGTCCTCGGGCACGAGCTCATATTCCGTCAGCTGCTGCAGCACCCGGTCGGGATTCGCAGCGGGCTTGTCGATCTTGTTGATGGCGACGATGATCTGCACGCCCGCCGCCTTGGCGTGGTTGATGGCCTCGATCGTCTGCGGCATGATGCCGTCGTCGGCGGCGACCACAAGGATGGCGATATCCGTCGCCATCGCGCCGCGCAGACGCATGGAGGTGAAGGCCGCATGGCCCGGCGTGTCGAGGAAGGTGATCTTCGAGCCGTTGATCTCCACGCGGTAGGCGCCGATGTGCTGGGTGATGCCGCCCGCCTCGGTCGAGGTGACGGAGGTGTTGCGGATGGCGTCGAGCAGGGAGGTCTTGCCGTGGTCAACGTGACCCATGACCACCACGACGGGATCGCGGGGCACCAGATCCTTCTCTTCATCCTCGCTGTCGTCGATGATCATATCCTCGATCGTCACAACGACCTGCTTCTCCACCTTCGCGCCCAGCTCCTCGGCGACGATCGCCGCGGTGTCATAATCGAGCGTGTCGTTGATGGTTGCCATCTGGCCGAGCATGAAGAGCTTCTTGATGACCTCGGCCGCCGTCATTTTCAGCATGGAGGCCAGCTCGCCGACCGTGATCTCCTCGGGGATCTTCAGCTGCAGCTGCGGCTTCTTGGCGCGCTCGGCGGCAATGCGCTTGAGGCGCTCGGCCTCGGTCTCTCGCTTGCCGGAGCGGTTGCCGCCCTTGCGGTACTGCTTGCTCTTCTGATTGATCTTCTGCTTGTGCATGACGTTCTCATGCGGCTTGGAGACGTTGGTCGATGCGATATTCTCGTATTTCTCGTTGTATTTTTCCAGATCCACGTTCCCCGCTCGGGTGTCGATGGTGCGCATCTCGCCCTTGGTGCGGGACTGGAGCGGTTTGTCGGCATTTTTCTTTTTCTGCTCCGGCTGCTTGCGCGGCGCGGTGGGCATGAGCGGAAGCTTGCCGGCCTGGGTGCGGCGCGCCGGCGGCTCGGGCTTCTTCTGCTCGGGCTTCTTCGGCGCTTCCGGTTTCTTCTCCGGCGCCGGTTTTTTCTCCGGTTCCGGCTTCTTTTCCGGTTCCGGTTTCTTTTCGGGCTCCGGCTTCTTTTCCGGTTCCGGCTTTTTCTCCGGCTCCGCCGCTTTTTCCGGCTCCGCGGCCTTTGTGGGCTCCGCGGGCGTTTCCGCCGGCTCTGCCGGGGCGGCAGCCGGACGCTCCAGCGCAAAATACGGCTCCAGATCTTCCACGTCGAAGCGGCGCGTATAGGTTTCAAAAATGAAATCCAGCTCCGCTTCCTCGAGCGCCGTCATGCTCTTTTTCTTTTCCCCGAATTGCTGCTGCAGCAGATTAATGATTTCATTGCTCTTCACACCGAAGTCTTTCGCGACTTCATTCACTCTGTATTTTTGAATCATAGGTCAACCTCCCCTGATGTATGCTCGGATAAATATGCGTTCATGGCCTTGGCAAAGCCCTCGTCGTTGACCGTGACCACCGCGGACCGCAGACCGGTCGCGTGCCCGATCTCCGCCATGCCGGCGTGCAGCGTGAAAACGGGGATCTCCCGCCCGCCGAAGGCGGCTTCTCGTTTGATTTCAGCCTGCAGCCTTGCGGCGGCGTCGCTGCTGAGCAGGCAGAGCCTTGCGCGGCGGGCCCGGATCGCGTCGATCGCGCCGTCATGCCCGCAGCTGAGTCTGCCCGCGCGGCGGGCGATGCCCAGCAACGCCAGAAGCTTCGGGTCATCCGTCATTTGCCAGCGCCTCCTCCATGGTATCATAGACCGCATCCGGGATCGCGCATTCGAAGGCGCGCTCAAAGCGTTTGGCTTTTCTCGCTTTGGCCAGGCACGCTGCATCGCGGCACACATAAGCGCCGCGGCCGGGCTTTTTGCCCGTCAGATCCAGCGAGACCTCGCCCTCCGGGCTGCGCACGACCCGGACCAGCTCTTTTTTCGGCTTCATTTCATTACAGCCGGTGCATTTGCGCATGGGGATACGGCGGGTAGGCATGGGTTTGGCTCCTTTTTCAACTGATGATTGGCTTCTCTTTCAATTACTCTTCGTCAAAATTGATGACGGGCTCTTCCGTCTCGGGTTTGATGTCGATCTTCCAGCCCGTGAGCCGCGCGGCCAGACGCGCGTTCTGGCCCTTGTTGCCGATGGCAAGCGAAAGCTGATTGTTCGGCACGACGGCGCTGCAGCTGTGCTCTTCCTCGCTGAGGATGGTGACCGAAATCACGTCCGCGGGCGCGAGCGCTGCGGCGATGAACTGCGCGGGATCCTCGCTGTAACGGATGATATCGAGCTTCTCGCCGCTGAGCTGCTCCACGATCTTGTTGACGCGGGCGCCGCGCTGGCCGATGCAGGCGCCGACGGGGTCGACGTTTTCATCCGCGCTGTAAACGGCGATCTTGCTTCTGCTGCCCGCTTCGCGGGAAACGGATTTGATCTCGACCGTGCCGTCAAAGATCTCGGGCACTTCGCTCTCAAGCAGGCGGCGCACAAAGCCCGGATGCGTGCGGGAAATGCTCGCGCGCGGACCCTTGGCCGCGTCCTTGACGTCGGCGATATAGACCTTGATCAGATCGCCCTCTGTGAGATTGTCGGTGGGGAGCTGCTCGGCGCGCAGGAGCTTCCCGCTGACCTTGCCGAACTCCACGATCGCATCGAGCGTGACCGGATCCACCTTGACCACCTTGACGGTCACGATCTCCTGGTTCTTGCTCTGGAAGATCTCCTTCATCTGGCCGTTCTCCGCCTCGCGGATGGCCTGGCGCAGGATGTGCTTGCCCTTCTCAGCGGCGATGCGGCTGACTTCCTTGGTCTGCAGCTCGATCTCGATGATATCGCCCGGCACGGCGGTCGGCTTGTAGCGCTGCGCCTGCTCCGGCAGCAGATCCTCGTCGGGATCCACGATCTCGCTGACCACATTCTTGCGCACGAAGACGCGGATTTTCTGGCTCTCCTTGTCAATATCGCAATAGACGATGTCCTTATTGTTGAAATCACGCTTCACGGCCGTCACGATCGCGCGCTGAATTCCCTCGAGCAGCGCATCCGCCGGCACGCCTTTTTCCTTGCTGAGCATCTGCACCGCGGCAAAAAACTCCGTGCTGAAATCCGGCTCTGCCGCTTTTTTCGTCTTTTTCATTTTTCCAATCGATCCTTTCTGATTAAATATCAAAATCGTCTGCTTTGACGAAGCTGGTTTCTTTCAGATCAAGCAGCAGCGCGCCGCCCTCCGGCAGACGCAGGGTGAACTGCTTGCCCTCGGCCTGCTCGAGCACGCCGGCAAACTCCCGCTGCCCCTCGCGCGGACGGATCAGGCGCACCTTGATCTTCTGCCCGCAATACTGCTGCAGATGCGCCTCCCGCGTCAGCTCGCGCTCAAGCCCGGGGGAGCTGACCTCCAGGCAGTAGCTCTGCTCGATGGGGTCGGCGTCGTCCAGCGGCTGATCGATCGCGCGGCTCATGGCCTCGCAGTCCTCGATGGAAACGCCGCCTTCCTTATCAATAAATATGCGCAGGAACCAGTCCGCGCCCTCCTTAACGAAGCGAATATCCCAGAGCTGCAGCCCGAGCTGCTCCGCGATCGGCGCGGCGATTTCCCACACGGCGGCCGCGGTATTGCCGCCCTTGCCCTTTGCCATATCGGACTCTCCTTTTTCAGTTGGTTTCGCAGGGGCCGAACGGCCGATCACATAAAGAAAAGAGCGGGTCCAGACCCACTCTTCACCTTAACCTGCATGCTTACTTTGGCTATTTTAGCACACTGTTTTAAAAATATCAAGTGTTTTTTTAAAGAAATAAAGAATTTTTAAAAAATATTTCCGAAAAATTCACACCTTTTCGCTTGCACCCGCCATCTTTTTATTATAAAATGAAGGAAACACGCTGCCGGTCAGCCCCGCAATTCGTCGAGCGTCAGCTCGTACGCGGGCAGGAATTCCTCCAGAAACACCTGCGCCTCCGGCACGTCCATGCGCTCGATGATCGCGCGCACGCCCTCGGCGGCCTTGACGAATTCGCCGTTGCCGGCCTTGCGCTCCTCGAGGCATTTGATCAGCGCGCTGAGCTTGTCCGCCGCCTTCACCAGCGTCCAGAGCTCCGCATCCGCCGGCTGCGGCAGCAGCAGCGGACGGTAGGCCGTCTGCAGCGCGGCAGGCAGCATCTCCAGCAGGCTCTCGCAGGCCTGCGCTTCCATGGTTTTATAGGCGTCGCGCACGGCGTCGCTGTAATATTTGACGGGCGTGGGCAAATCGCCGGTCAGCGTTTCCGGCGCGTCGTGAAACAGACCGAGCAGCGCCGCGCGTTCCCCGTTGACGCTCCCGCCGAAGCGCTCGTTGCGCAAAGTGGCCAGCGCGTGCGCGATCACCGCCACGTCGAAGCTGTGCTCGCTGAGGTTTTCGCCGTGCTCGTTGCGCATCAGCGCCCAGCGGTCAATATATCGCATGCGCGAAATCATCGCATAGAATCCGTTTTCCATAATATTCCCTCCGTTCCGGATGGTTTTCAGTATACCATAGCTTTCTGTGTTTTGCAACATGAGGTTTTCAAGATGGAAAAAATCTCCGTGCCCGCCTTCATCAAAGAGCTTGACGCCTGCTTTGCCCGCGAGGATCTCGCGGCGGCGGGCCGCTGCCTGCTGGAATGGCAGGCGCGCGCGGCTGCGCTGGGCGACCGTGCAGGCGAACTGAGCGTATGCAATGAAGCGGTCGGCTATTACCGTCAGACCGGCGACGCGCAGGCGGCAAACGCCGCAATCGACCGCGCGCTGGCGCTTGTGCGGGAAACCGGCTGCGGCGAAACCGTTTCCGGCGGCACGATCCTGCTCAACTGCGCCACAACGATGAAGGCCTTCGGCCGCGCGGCAGAGGCGCTGCCGCTGTATGCGCAGGCGCAGCGCGTTTTCGCCGCGAAGCTGCCCGCAAATGATCCGCTGCAGGCCGGTCTTTACAACAATCTGGCGCTCGCGCTGCAGGACGCCGGGGAGCCCGCGCAGGCGGAAGCCGCGTTTCTGCGCGCGATATCCATTACGGAGCGCTGTCCGCGGTGCGAGCTGGAGACCGCCGTTTCCTGCGTCAATCTCGCGCAGCTGTGGTTTGCGCGCGATCCGCTGGATGACCGCGTGCTGCCGCTGATGCAGCGCGCTTACAAGATTCTGAAAAATCCCGCGGTGGAAGGGTATGAAAAATACGCGTTCACCTGCCGCAAGTGCGCCCCGGCCTTCGGGCAGTGCGGGCTGTTTGCGGCCGAACTTGACTTGAACAGAAAGGCGGATGCAGGCTATGCAAGGGCTGGCGCTGAGCAGAGCGTATTATAAACAACACGGCCGGCCGATGCTGGAAGCGCAGTTCGGCGACGTGCTGGATCGCATCGCCGCCGGCTTTGCCGGGCCGGGCTCGGACCGCTTCGGCTTCGACGACGACGTTTCCCGCGATCACGAATGCGGCGCGGGCTTCTGCCTGTGGCTGACCGATGCGGACTATGAAGCCTTCGGCTTTCGTCTCACACGCGCTTACGCCCGTCTGCCGCTGATCTTTGAGGGCGTGGAAAAAGCGCCGGTCAGCCCCAAATGCGCCGCGCGCTGCGGCGTGATGACGATCGGCGACTTCTACCGGCCCCTGACCGGGACGGACGGCGCGCCGGAAACGAACGAACAATGGCTCGCCGCGCCGGACGCCGCGCTCGCCGCCGCCGTCAACGGCTGCGTTTTTGACGATCCGCTCGGCGCATTCACCGCCGCGCGCGAAAAAATCCGGACCGGCATGCCGGAGGACGTGCGGCTGAAAAAGCTCGCTGCGCAGACCATTCTGGCCGCCCAGAGCGGGCAATATAATTACGCGCGCTGCATCGCCCACGGCGAACCCGCCGCCGCCATGCTCGCGCTTGCGGAATTCGTGCAGCACGCCGGCGCGCTGATCTATCTGCTCAACCGCCGCTTCGCGCCGTTTTATAAATGGCTGCTGCGCGGCATGGAGACGCTGCCCGTGCTCGGCGACCTGCGCGCGCCGCTCTCAGTGCTGCTGACCGACCCTCTGCCGCCGGCGGAGAAGGAAGCGCAGATCGAGCAGATCTGCGGCGCGATCGCCGCACAGCTGCGCGCCGACGGCCTTTCGCGCAGCCCCTCGAATTTTCTGGAGCCGCATGCTTATGAGATCCGGCAACTGATCCGGGATCCCGCGCTGCGGCAGCTTCACATCATGGAAGGATAACTTATGCAGGAATCTTTTGAACAATCGACCGCGCTGCAGACGCTGGCCTATGCGCCGGGCGCCGTGCTGCATGCGCGTTACCGCATCGTGCGGGCGCTGCGCCTGTGCGGCGACGATCTGCATTACGCCGCGGAGGATCAGCAGACCGGCACGCAGGTGCTGCTGACGGAATATGTGCCGCAGGCGCTGGTCTTCCGCCGGGAGGGAACGCTGTACTGCCGCTCCGAGGAAGCGAAAACCACGCTGCGGCAGGAGGTCGGCCGCCGGCTGACCTTTTATCGCAAACTGCTGCCGATCGCGCAGACGACCGTGCTGGATCTTTCGGACGTCTTTGTGGAGGGCGGCACCTGCTGCACCGTTTCGCAGACGAACGGCACGCCGCTCTCCGCGATGATCGAAAGCGGCAAGCGTCTGCCGGCCGCGCGCGCGCTCGCGCTCCTCTCGCCCGTGACGGACTGCCTGCGCGCCATCCACGCGGCAGGCCTCTTCCACGGCGCGGTGGATCCGTATCACATCCTCACCGACGGCACGCGGGTCACGGCGCTCACGGGGCTGGCCTATCCGCCCGTCCCCGCCTCAACGCCCTTTGACGCGCCGGAAAAGAACGCCGGACTGTATGAATGCAGCGCCGCGACAGACGTCTATGCCGTGGGCGCCCTGCTCTGTCAGCTGCTCACGGGCTTCCCGCCGGAAAGCGCCGCCCAGCGGCAAAGCGGCCGCGCGCTGACGCTGCCGGACGATCTGCCGCCGCAGATGCGCGCGGTGCTGACCGAAGCGCTCGCGCAGGATCCGCACGACCGGTTTCCCGACGTGGATCAGATGCTCGCCGCGCTGGAGGACGCGCCCGCTGCCGCGCCGCAAAAGAAAAAGCGCGACGGGCGGGAGCTGCTGCGCCGCGTGGTGATGCTCGCCGCGATCCTGACGCTGCTGATCAGTCTGGGCGTGCTGATCAATTATTATATCCTTGCGCCGAACCGCGCCATCCGGCAGGCCAAGGCGCTGGCCGATCTGCTGGTCACGCAGGCGACGGAAACCGAGGACCCCTGGCCGGCCATCCGCGCAAAGTATCCGGACGTCGCCT
>JAFZNN010000031.1 GCA_017550895.1 Clostridia bacterium | reverse complement strand
TGGTCAGCGAGGAGATGGGCGTGCCGTAGAACGCGCTGCCGCCGATGCTCTTCACCTTCGCGGGGATGGTCAGCGGGCCGGCCAGCGCCGTGCCGGAAAACGCGCTGCCGCCGATGCTCATCTGGTAGTCCTCGCTGGGCAGGATGGTGAGGCTGCTGAGCTGCGAACAGCCTTTGAAGGCGCAGTTGTCGATCTTCGTCACCGTGCTGGGAATGACGATGGCGGTGAGCTTCGGGCAGTCGTGGAACGCGCCGTAGTTGCCGTTGGTGGTGCCGCCGATGTATTTCAGGCCCTCGGACAGCGTCACGCTCCGCAGCAGCGGGCAGTTCGCGAAGGCGCTCTCATTGATGTTCTCGACGTTGCCGGGAATGGTCACGGAGGCGAGGTTCGGGCACTTACCGAACGCGCTCGCGCTGATGGTCTTCAGGTACGCGCCCGCCTCGATGGTCAGCGTGTTGATGGACGTGCCGTAGAACGCGCTGCCCTCGATGCTCTTTACCTTCGCGGGGATGGTCAGCGGGCCGGCCAGCGCAGTCTTTTCAAAGGCGCTGCTGCCGATGCTCATCTGATAGTCGGCGCTGGGGAGAATGGTGAGGCCGGAAAGCAGGGTGCAGCCGTAGAACGCGCGGTTTCCGATGGATGTGACCGTGCTGGGAATGACGATGGCGGTGAGCTTCGCGCAGTCGTGGAACGCGCCATTGGTGCCGTTGGTGGTGCCCTTGATGCTCTTGAGGCCTTCGGAGAGCGTCACGCTCCGCAGCAGCGCGCACTTCGCGAAGGCGTTCGCGCCGATGGACTCCACGCAGCCGGGAATGGTCACGCTGGCCAGCTTGTCGCAGCCTGAAAAAGCGCTTTCGCCGACGGCCGTCACCTTATAGCCGTCCGGCGAGGTCTCGGGAATGACGATTTCCGTGGGATAGTTGGTCTTGTCGGCGAAACCCGTGATCGTCACGCTGCCGCCCGACGCCTTCGAGTACTTGAACACGTCGGCGGACGTCGCGCCGGCCGCCTGCGCGCCGCCCGCGCAGGCCAGCAGGAGCGTCAGAACGATCAGGAGGATGGCCGCGATCGCGGGCCTGAACATTTTGCCTGTCATTGAAATCACCTCATCAACAGAAAAGTATGAAAAAAATACCATACGCTATTATATATGCCCCGTTCGTCCGCTGTCAAGGCGCGTTTTGCGGCGCGGGGCTTGTTTTCCGGTTGGTTTTCTGTTACAATATAGCCGTCGCTCCGGGCGATGATCCGCATGCCCGCGGGCGCGGAAAGCGCTGAAATTAAAAGGAGTCGTGATATATATGAAACTGGGCGTCGTCGGTCTTCCGAACGTCGGCAAGAGCACGCTGTTCAACGCCATCACCTGCGCGGGCGCGCAGGCGGCGAATTATCCCTTCTGCACCATCGAGCCGAACACCGGCGTGGTGGCTGTGCCGGACAGCCGGCTGGACGTGCTGAGCGAAATGTATCATCCCGAGAAGTACACCCCCGCGACGATCGAGTTCGTGGACATCGCGGGCCTGGTCAAGGGCGCGAGCCGCGGCGAGGGCCTGGGCAACAAATTCCTCTCGCACATCCGCGAGGTGGACGCCATCGTGCACGTGGTGCGCTGCTTCGAGGACGACAACATCATCCACGTGGACGGCTCCGTGAACCCGGCGCGCGACATCGAGACCATCGAGACCGAGCTGGTGCTGGCCGACCTGGAGACCGTGACCAAACGCCAGGAGAAAGCCGGCCACCTGATGCGCAACGGCGACAGCAAGCTGGCCGCCGAGTACGCCGCGGCCACGAAGCTGCTGGAGCACCTGAACGAGGGCCGCCCGGCCCGCACCTGCCCGCTGACCGACGAGGAGCGCGCGCTGGCGGACGGCTGGTTCCTGCTCACGGCGAAGCCCGTTCTGTACGCCGCGAACATCGGCGAGGATCAGCTGGGCGAGGGCGAGGACGATCTGCCCGGCGTGAAGCAGGTGCGCGAGATCGCGGAAAAGGAAAACGCGCGCGTGATGGTCATCTCCGCCAAGGTGGAGGAGGAGATCGCGCAGCTGCCGCCGGACGAGAAGCAGATGTTCCTGGAGGAGCTGGGCATCGGGGCCAGCGGCCTCGACCGGCTGGTGCAGGTGAGCTACGACCTTCTGGGCCTCATCAGCTTCCTCACGGCCGGGCCGAAGGAAGTGCGCGCCTGGACCATCGAGAAGGGCACGAAGGCCCCGCAGGCCGCCGGCAAGATCCACACCGACTTCGAGAAGGGCTTCATCCGCGCCGAGATCGTGCCCTACGAAGACCTCGTCCGCGAGGGCTCCATGAACGCCTGCAAGGAAAAGGGCCTCGTGCGCAGCGAGGGCAAGGACTACGTGATGCAGGACGGCGACGTGACGCTGTTCCGGTTCAACGTGTAAGCGTATATAATAAAAACCGAACCGTCC
>JAFZNN010000030.1 GCA_017550895.1 Clostridia bacterium | reverse complement strand
CGGTTTTTTCGATCAGGACTGCAGCATATTCAGCGCGGAGGTCAGCTGCTGATCCTGCGTCTGAGCAAGCAGCTCCAGCGTCCGATCGCTGCCGGAGGCCAGCTGCACGACGACGCCCGGGGTCAGACCGACGCCGTTCCAGACTGCGTCGGCGCCGCCTTTGGGCTCCACGAGCGCCACGGTCAGCAGCACTGCGCCGCCGTCCTCGAGCGCGAACAGCTCCTGCATCGTGCCGACGCCGGCAGACTGCGTGCCGACCAGCTGCGCATGCGAAATATCGCGCAGGTCGCAGGCGAACAGCTCGGCCGGTCCGGCGGTGTTGGAGTTGATCAGCACCAGGAACTGCATGGGCACGCTGTTGTTTTCCGCGGTATAGACCTTATTCTTATAGACGTTGCCGTTTTTGTCGCGCGCTACGGCAAGATTGCCTTCCACCGTGGGCACAAGCACGTCGATCGTCTGCGCGGCATAATCGATCGTGCCGTCCGATACGTTGCGCACATCGAAAATGATGCTCTGCGCGCCGTTGTCCCGCAGGCGCTCGATCAGCGATTTCAGCTCGTCCGCCGTATTCTTATAGAAGCCGCTGATTTTGATCAGCGCCGTGTTGCCGATCACCTCGCCGCGCACGCTCGGCGCCGCGAAGCCGAGCATCGGCTCCACCTCGCGGGTCACGCCCGCGCGTTCATATTCCACCTTCACCGTGGAAAGCCGGTTGCCGAACAGCGCCGCCTGCATGGCGGTATAATTCTTCATCGTCACGGCTTCGCCGTTGATCGCCGTGATGACGTCGCCGGCGACCAGACCACTCTCCTGCGCGGGCGAGCCGTCATGGACATAGGTGATCACAAAGCGGTCGGTCTGCAGATCGTAGACCGTTTCCACGCCGATGCCGGTCACGCCACTTTCCAGCCGCGCCGTATAGGCCGCATACTCCGCCGCCGTCAGATAACGGCAGCTGGGATCGCCCAGACCGTCGACATAACCTTCGGTCAGCGCGGAATTGAGCACATTGCCGTCGGAGACCGTACCGTAATAATAATTGGACACCAGCTTGCTGATCTCATCGACCGAGGCATAGGTCTGCGAGCGCTGAGAGATATTATTGATGATCCCGTTGTAGATCTGCTTGCTGATCGCCATGGTTGCCGCGAATGTAGCGGTCACTGCCATGATGATCAGCGCAAGCGCAAGGCCGAGGGAGATTTTTTTATTCAACGGCAAAGGCTCCTTTCTGCGGAAAAAGGCGGCAGGCGCCGCCTTTCCTTTGATTATTTACTGGTATTGGGATTGGAAACATAGTTCAGCGGCTGCACGCGGGCAACGGAGCCGTCGGCCTTCTTCACGCGCACTTCAAAATGCAGGTGCGGGCCGGTGACGTTGCCGGTGGCGCCGATGATGCCGATCTGCTGCCCCTTCTGGACGATCTGCCCTTTGCTGACCATGATGTTGTCCGAATGGGCATAGAGGGTCATAACGCCGTCGCCGTGGTCGATGATGCAGTAGTTGCCGAAACCGGAGTTCCAGCCGCCGTCATTGATCGCGCGGATGACCTCGCCGCCCTGCGCCGCATAGAACGGCTTGCCGCGGGACACGTTGTTGCCGTTGGAGTCGCGGACCACGATATCGATGCCCCAGTGGGCGCTGCCGTCGCTGTAGGCGGGGTAGCCGGCAGTGATATAGGTGTTGCCCTTGACCGGGAACATCATATTGCCGTCGTTGTTGTAGGATTCGTCAGGCGTGTCGCCCTCCTGCGAAGCGTGCTCGCGGATGTATTCATCGATCTCCTTGTTCAGACGCTCACGCTCGGCCTGCTGCATCTTGATGGCCTTCTGGTAGGCGACGCTGTCCGCATCGAGCTCCTTGATGACGCCCTGCACTTCCTCGTATTTATTGCTTACGGCGTTTTTCTTCTGCTGCTCGGCGGAGCGGGACGACTTGAGATCGGCCTCGCGCGCTTCGAGCGTATCCATTTCGTTGTTGAGCTGCGTTTTCTTCTCCTCGAGCGCGGCCTTGCTTTCATCCAGTTGCGCATGAAGCTCCTCCAGCTCATGAATCTGCTCGGTCAGCTCCTGGATGAGCGCTTTGTCGTTTTCGGTCACGCGGGTCACCAGCTCCTTGCGGGTGAAATAGGTGACCAGATCGGTGGAGGACAGCAGCAGCTCGAGCTGCGAGGATTCGCCGCTCATATAGCTCTCGCGCAGGCGCGCCAGCAGCGTCTCGCGCGTCTGCTCCATGAGCGCCTCCGTTTCGGCCGTTTTCTGCTCCACCTCGGCGATCTGCGCATTGATCTCTTCAATATCGCCGTTGGTATTCTGAATGCGCACGCGCAGGTCGGAAATATCGCCGTTGAGCACGCTGATGCGGCCGGACAGAATCTCCAGCTGCTCCTCGTAGTCACTGATCTCACTGCTCAGATCATCCAGCTTCTGTTCATTCGTGCGAATGCTCTGCTTGGTATCCGCCAGATTCTTCTGATTCTCGGCGATCTTTTTTTCGAGCTGATCATATTCCTTGCGCATTTCGATCAGCTCTTCATCGTCCTCCACATCGGCAAAGACCTGCGGATACTCGTGCAGGGCGACGGCCGCGACGCACACGAGCGCCAGCAGCAGACAGAGCAGACGTTTTGCAATTCGTTTAGTCATCGAGCTCCACGATCTTCCTTTCCTTCAGATATTTCCGGATGGAGGTCAGACTGCCGAACACGCCGGTGAACACGCCGATGGCGACAAACGCCACAAGCACATACAGCGCGTAATCGCGGAATTCCACACTCACGCTCGCGCCGAAGGCGTCAAAGGTCGTGGCCAGCGTGGACTGCACCAGATGATAGATGCCCCAGAGCGCCGCAGTGGCAAGCCCGCCCGCGAGGATGCCGATCAGAATGCCCTCGACCACAAACGGCCAGCGGATAAAGGCGTTGGTTGCGCCGACGCTCTTCATGATGCTGATCTCCAGCCTGCGGCTGAACATGGTCACCTTGATCGTATTGGAAATGATAAACAGAGAAACGATCAGAAGCAGCAGGATCACGCCGCCGCTGATATAGGTCACGGTGTTGCGCAGATTCGCAAGCTGCCGGGCAAGCGCGCTGTTCTCATGCACGCGCAGCACGTTATCCAGCTTTTTGATTTCGGAAACAACCTGCTCGAAGCCGGCCATATCCGTGACCGTGACGCGGTAGCCGTTGGGCAGCGGATTCTCATTCAGACCCGCCAGATAATTCTTCAGGTCCTCATCCATTTCATCCAGCAGCGCGGCATAGGCGGCGTCCTTCTCCACCTTCTCCACGCTCGCAACATTGTCAATGGATTTGAGCTCCACGCCGAGCTTCATATAGTCATAATCCATGGAATCAATATCCAGATTGGCATAGACCAGGATCACGTTTTCATCTTCGATGCTCTGGATAAAGCTTTCAATATTCAGCAGAATCATAAAGGCGATGCCGATCATCAGCAGGCAGCTGAACAGCACGGTGATGGACGCGACCGACATCAGCTTGTTGACACGGAGATTGCGAAAGCCTTCCTTTGTCAGATATCTGAGCTTACTCATCGCTCTCGCCTCCGATCTCTTCCGCCGGTTCCGGCTCTATGAATGCATCCAGATCCAATTCTTCTTCCGGCTCCGCGGGCGCTTCGTCCGGCGCCGCGGCTTCTTCAACCGCAGCCGCTTCGTCCGGCGCAGCCGTCGCCTGCGCGGCATCCTCCGCATCCAGATCCACCAGCTCCAGATCAAAGAGCGCGTCGAACTTCGCTTCGGCTTCCTCCGCAGGGACAGCCGCATCATCTGCGGGCGCCTCGTCCGGCGCGTCTGCCGGTTCTGCAGCGTCTTCCGCCGGCACGTCCGGGCTCAATTCGTCGGCCGTCTCTTCCGCAAGCACCTCCGAGACCGCCTGCTCCAGATCGAACGGCTCCTCTTCTTCCTGCGGCGCTTCCGCTTCTTCTTCAGCGGGGGTCTGCGTCGTTTCCGCTTCCGCCGCTTCCGCTTCTTCCGCGGTTTCCGTTTCCTCGGAGAGCACCTCGGCCACAGCCAGCTCCAGATCAAAGGCCTCCTCGGCCTCCTCCGGTTCGGCTGCCTCGGCCGCTGCTTCCGCCTCGCGTGTCACAGACGCGGCAGACGGTTCCAGACCGTGATTCGGATCCAGCTCCATCTCCACGGTCGGCGCATAGGCGCTGTAATCCTCCTCGGGCAGCGCAATATGCTCGTTGGCGATTTCGCTCGCGGCGTTGATATGGGCGGTGGCGGATTCGCGATCCAGCGTTTCGCCGTCGGACACCACGGTGCCCTTATCCAGAATGACCACGCGCTTGTCGAAGGCGCGCACCAGGCTGTGCTCATGGGTAACCATGATCACGGTGGTGCCCGCTTCATTCAGACGCATCAGCAGGTCGACGATCTCATAGCTCATCTGCGGGTCGACGTTGCCCGTCGGCTCGTCGGCAATGATGATTTCCGCATTGTTGGCCAGCGCACGGGCCAGTGCCACGCGCTGCTGCTCGCCGCCGGACAGCTCCTTGGGATAGCTGCGCGCCTTTTCGTTCAGGCCCATCAGGCTGAGCACATAAGGCACGCGGCGGCGGATCTTCTTCTCCTTTGTGCCGATCACGCGCATGGCGAAGGCCACGTTGTCAAACACGGTCATCGTAGGAATCAGGCGGAAATCCTGAAACACGATGCCCAGCTTGCGGCGCAGCTTCGGGATGTTGCGTTTGCGCATTTTATTGAGCGTGATGCCGTCGATGACGATCGTGCCCGCCGAGGGCACCTCCTCGCGCATGATCAGCTTGAGAAACGTGCTTTTGCCCGCGCCGGAGGAACCGACGACAAAGACAAATTCGCCTTTCTCGATCTTGATGTTGACGTCCTTCAGGGCGTCGGTGCCGTTTTCGTACCGCTTGGATACGTGATCAAATTCAATCATAATCTCAAATCCTTCGTTCTCCCTACGCTGCCGCAAAGGCGAAGGGTCAATATTTCTCCGGCTTCGCGTCCAGATATTTCTTGACCATCAGGGCGACTTTGAAAACGATCGCGTCGTCGAATTCGCGCAGATCCAGGCCGGTGAGCTTCTTGATTTTTTCGAGACGGTAGACAAGGGTGTTTCTGTGAACGAACAGCCGGCGGGAGGTTTCGGACACATTCAGATTGTTCTCAAAGAATTTCTGAATGGTGAACAGCGTTTCATAATCCAGGCTGTCGATCGAGCCTTTTTTGAACACCTCGCGCAGGAACATGTCGCACAGGGTGGTCGGCAGCTGATAAATCAGGCGCGCAATGCCGAGATTCTCATAGCTGACGATGGTCTTTTCGGTATCGAACACCTTGCCGACCTCCAGGGCGATCTGCGCCTCCTTGAAGGAACGGGCAAGATCCTTGATGCCCTCGACGGTCGTGCCGATGCCGACAAGCACGCGGGTGTAAAGCTCGGTGCTCAGGGAATCGGAGATCGAACGCGCCAGCTTTTCGAGATCCTTGCTCTCGATATTGCTGCGCACTTCCTTGACGATGGCAATGTCGTGCTCGTTGATGTTGATGATGAAATCCTTGGTCTTGTCCGGGAACAGATTCTGCACGGAATCGAAGACCGCCGCGTCGTTATGATCGGTGATGCGGATGAGCAGCACCACGCGCGTTGCCTCGCTGTTGAAGCGCAGCTCGCGGGACTTGAGATAAATGTCGCCGGGCAGGATATTGTCAAGGATCACGTTCTTGATAAAATTGCTCCGGTCGAATTTTTCCTCATAATACTGTTTTAAGCTCTCCAGCGAGACGCAGCAGATCGCGGCAAAGCGCCCGGCCAGCTCGTCCGTCCCCTCCACAAACACGGCGTACTCCGTCTGGATGTGGGTGCCGAAATTGCAGAAGGTCGCGCCGTTGATGTAATGCAGCTCATTGTCCGCAAACACATCGGAGGCCGTGGAGATCACCTCGCCGATCTTGCTCAGCTCGCTGCAGGCGATGATGGTGCCGGTTTCGTCAATGACGCCCAGCGTCCTGCCGACCGCGTCGCGCATCTGGTGCACCAGACCCTGAAAAATTCTGTTTGACATAGTGTTTACCCCTCATCTCTTTTGTTTGGCCGTCGGGCGATGTGCGGCAGGCAGCGCTGTTCCGGACTGCCGACTGCACAATGAGTCCTCCGCAAGGTGACCGCGTACGGCACTTTCATTGGTTTTTTAGACAAATTGACCATCGTAATATATACATTTTACACAATGCGCTTACATTTTGCAATAGAAATGTGCAATTTTTTTGTGAGATTTTATTAACTTATTGTGAATTCTGAACACATTTTATTCGATTTTGGAAATAATATCCCGTTTTTCCCTGTCAAGAACCGTTTCCACGCCGCCGGCATGCCATAGAGTCCTTTGTAAAAAAACTACAAAACAACAGCTGCTTTTTTGTTCGGATTTCCGCTCTGAGCCGCGCTGCGGTTTCTCATTTTGCCCGACGGCCGCCTTCTTCCTTTGCTTTCGCGCGGTGATTCGGCAAAACATCCAAAGACAGAGCAACCAAAAACTGTTTACGGGTTTTGTTAGATTTTACTAAAGGCCGACCCACGATATATCCCGTCTGATTTTGAGCTATACTATATATAGTTTCCGCGTTTTTCAACGGTTTTCGACGGAATTCTCAAAAAAACATGCAAAAAACAGGGGATTTTATGAAATTTTTTTGCCGTTTGGGCTTTTCAAACCACGGAAACTGTGCTATAATATTTGACTGCATGAGCCGTTTGCGCCGACCTCTCCCCCTGCGGGAGACGGAGCCGCAGCGCCTGCCGGCACTGCTGTTTTTTTGTTTTGATATTATCTTTTTTGTTTTGATATGGAATTTCCGTTTCGCATGCACGGCGGCGCAGGCTGCCGCAGCAAACCAGGAAAAGAGGGACTGACGCTTGGAAAAATTCGTGATCCGCGGCGGGCGCCCGCTGCGCGGTGAAGTCACCGTCAGCGGCGCAAAGAACGCCGCGCTTGCCATTATCCCGGCTGCAATTCTTTCTCAGGATATCTGCCGGATCGAAAATCTGCCCGTCTCTATCAGCGACGTTTCCCATATGATGAAAACCCTGCGCCACATCGGCGCGCAGGTCCGCCTGATCAACGCGAACACCATTGAAATCGACGCCCGCGCGGTGAATTCTTTCGTCATTTCGCATGATATGACAAAGTTTCTGCGCGCGTCCTATTATTTCATCGGCGCGCTGCTCGGCCGCTTCGGCCGCGCGAAGGTCGCCATGCCCGGCGGCTGCTATCTCGGCCCCCGGCCGATCGATCAGCACATCAAGGGCTTTGAGGCGCTCGGCGCAGACGTTTCCATCGAAGACAACGCCATCGTCGACGCCCACGCCGACCGTCTGATCGGCAGTCCGGTCTATCTGGACGTGGTTTCCGTCGGCGCGACGGTCAACATCCTGCTCGCCGCTGTGAAGGCGGAGGGCATGACCGTGATTGAAAACGCGGCGAAGGAGCCGCACATCGTCGATCTGGCGAACTTCCTGAACTCCATGGGCGCGGATGTGCGCGGCGCAGGTACGGACACCATCAAGATCCGCGGCGTCGAAAAAATGCACGGCTGCACCTATTCCATCATTCCCGATCAGATCGAAGCCGGCACCTTCATGGTGGCTGCCGCCGCCACGTTCGGCAACGTGCTGATCAAAAACGTGATCCCCAAGCACCTGGAATCCATCTCCTCCAAGCTGGTGGAGTGCGGCGCGCAGGTGGAGGAATTCGACGACGCCGTCCGCGTTTCTCTGGATCACCGGCCCGGCCACTGCAGCATCAAAACCATGCCGCATCCCGGCTTCCCGACCGATATGCAGCCGCAGATGGCGGTGCTCCTTGCGCTCGCGCAGGGGACGAGCTATATCAACGAGGGCATCTGGTCCAATCGGTTCCGCTACGCGGAGCAGCTCAACCGCATGGGCGCGAACATCAAGGTCGAAGGCCAGCTGGCGGTCGTGCAGGGCGTGGAAGCGCTGCGCGGCGCGCCGGTCAAGGCGGACGATTTGCGTGCCGGCGCCGCGATGCTGATCGCGGGCTGCGCCGCCACGGGCACCACAGAGATCGAAGAGATCCTCCATATCGACCGCGGTTATGAGAACGTGGTTGAAAAATTCGCCGCGCTCGGCGCGGATATCCGCCGCATCCGCTTCCCCGACAACGACGCGGCGCACGCAGTTTAATTCTGACAGTTCAAACAGGCTTCCGGCGCGACAACTCCGGAAGCCATTCTTTATATCAAGGCAAGGCGGTACATCATGGCGAAATTCTGCTCTCTGTTCTCTTCCAGCAGCGGCAACTGCACCTTCATCGGCGCGGCGGGCGGCGGCATTCTGATCGATATCGGCGTGAGCGCAAAACGCGCGGAGACGGCGCTCGCGGAAATCGGCGTGGATCCGTCGCAGATCGCGGCGATCCTCGTCACCCATGAACATAACGACCACATTCAGGGGGTGCGCGTCTTTGCCAAACGCCACGGCATCGACGTTTACGCCTCGGCCGGCACGCTTGCGGAAATGGAAGCGCTGCGGGCGATCGACCCGAAAACAGGCACCCACGTCCTGCCCGCGCAGGGCACGGACGTCGGCGGCTTTTTTGTGCGTGCGTTCCGCACGCCGCATGACGCGCGCGAGAGCACAGGCTTCTCCGTCACCACGCCGGACGGCAGACGTCTGGCTGTGGCGACCGACATCGGCTGCGTGACGCAGACCGTCATGGACGCCGTTGCCGGCAGCGATCTGGTGCTGCTCGAATCCAACCATGATCTGCGCATGCTCCAGAACGGCCCCTACCCCTATTTTCTGAAGGAACGCATTCTTTCCGACCGCGGCCATCTCTGCAATGACCGCTGCGCCGAAACGGCGGTCAAGCTGCTGGAAAGCGGCACGACCCGCTTCGTGCTCGGCCATCTGAGCCGGG
>JAFZNN010000029.1 GCA_017550895.1 Clostridia bacterium | reverse complement strand
CGGCGCGCGCGATCTCTCGCTCGCGTTCAGCCGCAAGATGAACGAGCGCGGCGGCGCAACCGCCTCCGGCTTCGTCGTGCGGGCCTACGCCAACACCGGCTCCGCGGCGCGGGCCATCCTGGAGGCCGCGCTGCGCGTCATGGAGACCTACGAGGGCTTCTGTGGCGCGTGCCCGTTCGCGGAGCTGGAGCTGATGGAAACCGACTGTCTGCGCGGTTCCTCGAAGACCGGCCTCGTTCAGATTCCCCCGGGCGCGCTGGCGAAGCGGAACGACCTGGAGGAGACCATCGCGCGGCTGTGCGCGAAGCAGTGGTTCGGCGTCGAGGCGGGATGCAATCCCGAAAACGAGCCCTGGCTCACGGACACGCTCGCCGTCTACGCCTCCCTGCTCTTCTTCGAGGAAAAGGAAGGTTACGACGGCTATCTGAAGCGGCTGAACAGGCAGGTGCTGAGCGCGCTGCAGATGACCATACCGGGCGGGCTCACGCCGGACAGCCGCGCGAGCCGCTTCACAACGACGGGCGAATACGAGCTGGTTGTGATCGACCGAGGCGCCGCCGTGCTGCACGAGATGCGCGACCTCATGGGCCGGGAGGCTTTCATCGAATGCCTCGCGCGCTACGTCGCGGACAATCGGGGCAGGATCGCTTCCATCGAGCAGTTCGTAAACGCGGCGAACGAGGTTACCGGCTCCCGCTGGGACGAATATGTCGTGAACCAGATGATGACGATATCGGATTATGTGAACCAGAGAATGACGTGGTTCGAGTAGAACCGGAGACAGGAGGGTTTATCAGATGTTTATCGCGGATGCGCACTGCGACACGCTCTACAGCATAGCGGTTCAGGGCAAAGCGCCGGAGGCGTGCATGATCACGCCGGATCGGCTGGCGCGGGGCGGCGTGGGCGTTCAGACGTTCGCGCTGTTCGCCGGAAGCGGCGGCGTGAAGGGACATCCTTATGAAAACGGACAGGCCATGCTGGCGGCGCGCGACAAGCTGAACGTGCCGCTGTATCTGAACGATCTGCCGGACGTGCCGCCCGAAACGCCGCACGGCGTGATCTCCATCGAGGGCGGCGAAATGCTGCAGGGCAGCCTCGAACGGCTGCGCGAGTTCGACGAAGCCGCGCGGCCGCGCATGATCGCGCTCACCTGGAACTTTGAGAACGAGATCGGCTCCCCCGCGAAGGGCGGCCCGACGGATGGGCTCAAGCCCTTCGGCCTGCGCCTGCTGGGCGAGATGGACAAGCTGGGCATACTGCCCGACTGCTCCCACCTGAACGAGGCGGGATTCTGGGATGTGGCGGAGCACGCCGCCCTCCCGCCCATCGCCAGCCACTCGAACCTGAAAAAGCTGTGCGGCCACAGCCGCAACCTCACCGACGAGCAGGCGAAGGCCATCATCGAGCGGGGCGGGTTCATCGGCGTCAATTTCTATTCCTGCTTCCTGCGCGAGGGCGGCGGCGCGACGCTGGACGACGTGCTCCGCCACATCGACGGCATCGCCGAGCTGGGCGGCATCAACGCGCTGGGCTTCGGCTCCGATTTCGACGGCATCGACGAGTGGCCGGAGGGCCTAGGCAATCCCGCGGATTTCCCCGGACTGATCGGGCTGCTGGAAAAGCACGGATATACCGGCGAGGATATCGCGAAGATCGCGGGGCTGAACCTGTGGAACGTGCTGAAGAAGGCGGAGAACGCGCGAAAAGCATAGGGAAGCGGCCCCGCAAAGCAAACGCCCCCGCGAAGCGCGAGCCTCGCGGGGGTTTCGTTATGCCGTTTTGACCGTAAGGCGCGGCGTTACGCCACGACCTGGCCGCCTACGACGTTGAACGTCGCGCCGTCGTACTCGACGGGGCCGGTGTAGCTCAGCGCCAGCTCGCCGTTGATCACGTAGCACCACGCGCCGTCATACATCACAAGACCCGTGTAGTCCGCCACCTGACCGGCGGACACGTAGTACCACAGGCCGGTGTTCGGGTCCTGAATCAGCCCGTTCACCTCGCGCAGGATGCGGCCCGCGGCGATCAT
>JAFZNN010000002.1 GCA_017550895.1 Clostridia bacterium | reverse complement strand
TCGTCGTGGTTGCCGAAGGTGAGCGCGACCGGCGCGCCGTAGCCTTCGTCATACATTTCCTGCAGCATCTCCATCACGTCGCGCAGACCCTGCTCGCCGCCCGCCGGATCCTTCGTCCAGGAGCCGTAAATGTTGTCGCCGGTCAGGATGATGATATCCGGCTGCTGCGCCTTCACCGTGGTCTGAATGAACTGCTTCGTGATCGGGGAGAGCGTTTTGCCGTCCTGAATATCCGGCAGCAGCAGGATGCGGAAGCTGCCGTCCGCGCCGAACTGCAGGTGCGCGGCTTCTGCGGGGGTCTGACGGGATGTGCCGGCCGGGGGATCGGCGGGTTCTTCGGTCTGCACGGCGGTCACGCCGGGCAGACAGGCTGCAAAGAGCAGCAGCGCCGCAAGCAGCGCGCAGAGGATTTTTCCGTACTTTTTCATAGGGGATGCTCCTTTCTCAGATGAACACGTCAAGGGAATGATAGCATACTGCGCTGAAAAAAACAATGGCCGAAGCGAATTATTCGACGCCTTTATAATATAGACCGCGGGTAAAAACGGCGGGCGGCGGCGTCGGCACGCGGCAGGCGCGCAGAGCGGCCGCGGTTTCCGCGGGGGTTTCCGTAGTGCAATAGACCAGATAATAGTCGATATTGCGCACCGCCGGCAGCCGGTCGGACAGCCACAGCGGGCGGGAGTTGAGCACCTGACTGCAGCCGTCGCCGCACACGACCGGGAAGGAGACGCCCATGCGGTCGGTCAGCGCGCTCTGTCCGCCGCAGGCGGCGCAGTCGAGCCGGGTGCGGATCGGGCAGTTGCGCGTGAGCATCAGCGGCAGGCGGCCGTAAACGAGCAGCCCGCGCGGCAGGGTCCCGCCGACGGCCTGCGCCGCCGTCAGCGTCAGCTCACAGGAGAGCAGACAGTCGACCGCGCCCAGACGCGCCGCTTCCTCCACGGCAAGGGTGTTGTAGAGATTCATGCCGAAGCCGCAGGCAAAGGGAATCCCCGCGCGTTGCGCAACGGCGACGCCGTCGAGGTTCGACGCGACGGCCAGCGCCAGTCCGGCGCCGCGCAGCCGCCGCAGACGTTCCGCGAAGCGGTCCCCATTGGAAAACACGCCGGCGGGGATCTCCGCAGCGGGTTCGATGCCCTGCGCCGCCAGCTGCGCAACGGTGTCCGGTTCGACGGAGAGCGGCAGGATCACGCGGCGCACGCCCGAGAGATCGGCGGGCAGCTGCGATGCCGTGCGCACCCGCAGATGGACGGCGGGGGATCCGGCCGAGTGGCGGTCAAAGCGGAAGGACGGCGCGGGGGCGATGGGCTTCGCTTTGGGCTGCAGCGCGGCTTCCAGCTGTTCCAGCGCCGCGCGCCGCAGCGCGTTGAGCGCCCCGGCGGAAAGAAACAGGCCCGGGTCGATTGTGACTTGAATCGCATCGGCGTAAAACGGCGTGCCGCCGCATTTTGAGAGCTGCGCGCGCAGGGCGTCCGCCGTGAGCGATCTGGTCTGCGCCGGCGCCGGGACGTCGCCCGTGACAGTGACGGCAACGCCGCCGGCTTTCGCCGTGAGCGCCGCCGGCTGCCCCGCCCGGATCTGACAGTCCAGCGAGACAGGACGGCCGGGTGTTTCCCGGGCATAGAGGGCGCGCAGTGAGGACAGCACCGGCGCAGCGGCCGTGACGTCCTCCTTTTCGCGCACGCCGAACATTGCCGGCCCGCGGGCGTCTTTATAGTAGCCGTCCGTGAAGCCCGAACGGGAAAAAACGGCGCGCAGCGCGCTTGTCAGGGCAGGATCATCCGTGCCGGCCAGCGCGTTTTTGCAGGCGGTCACGGCGGCGGCAACATATTCCGGACGCTTCATGCGCCCCTCGATTTTAAATGAAGTGACACCTGCCGCCAGCAGCGCGGGCAGATTCTCGATCAGGGAGAGATCCTTCAGGCTCAGCGCGTGGCCCTGCCCGCCGTTGACGCCGAAGGGCAGGCGGCAGGGCTGGGCGCACAGGCCGCGGTTGCCGCTGCGACCGCCGAGCACGGCGCTCATCAGGCATTGGCCGGAGACGCACATGCACAGCGCGCCGTGCACAAAGCATTCCAGCGCACAGGTCGTTTCACTTCGCACGGCGCGGATCTCGTCAGCGGTCAGCTCGCGGGGCAGCACGGCCTGCGAGAAGCCGAGCTTCTCGAGCAGACGCACGCCGCCGCCGGTCTGCACGCTCATCTGCGTGGAGGCGTGCAGGGGCATAGAAGAACAGACCCGTCGCGCAAGGGCGGCGAGTCCGGGATCCTGCACGATCAGGGCGTCTACGGCAGCGTCGCAGGCGCTTTGCAGGGCGGCATATGCGGTTGGCAGTTCGGCGTCGCCGACCAGCGTGTTGAGCGTGAGATAGACCTTCACGCCCCGCGCGTGGCAATAGGCGACGGCGTCCCGCAGTTCTTCTTCCGTAAAATTGGCGGCGTTGCGGCGGGCATTCAGCGCCTTGCCGCCGAGATAGACGGCGTTTGCACCGCAGCGCACGGCGGCCGTGACAGCTTCGGGGCTGCCGGCCGGCGCGAGGATTTCAGGCTGCATCAGCGGCCGGATTTCAGCGCGGCCAGCTCCTTGGCCAGACGCTCCGCCTCCCGCTTGGAGATTTCGGCGTCGGTGCGCGCGCGCGCCGCATCCTCCAGGTATTCCTGGATCTGAGAGCGCAGATGGTCGCCGGTATCCGCGGATTTCCTTGCCAGATCGGCATATTCCAGCGCGGTCACAATGGCGGCCTGCGTCACGGAAATGCGGGCGTTTTCGTGCACGAGCTTGCTGATCTTTTCATCCAGCTCCGCCGCGAGCGCCTCCACATAATCCGGCGCGTCGTCGGTGCTGATGATGTATTCATCGCCCGCGATCATCAGTCTGAGTTTTTCCATCGTGAATCCTCCTGTTTTTTCGGGCAGCGCATGCGGCCGCGCCCCGGCTGCCCGGTTTCTATTATTATTATAGCACAAATCGTTTGCGGAAAAAAGAGATTCTTTGATTATTGCCGCGCCGCTTATGCGCAGGCCCGGCGCAGCGTGACGCCGTAAACATGCGGGATTTCCGTCGGCTGCCCGTTGAAGCGGTGCCGCCCGGTGTTGGTGAAGGTGACGGTGTTTTCGCCCTGTGCCAGCGTCACATTGCAGGTTGCGGTCCGGACAGTCTGCCAGCTGGAGGTGTTGCGGCACCAGAGCTCCTGCGCATCGCCGTTGACCGTAACGGTCAGATACTGCTCGATCAGATCGACGTTATAGCTGTGCACGCCGCGTTCCGCGTTGTTGGCATAGGCGACGGTCAGCCGGTAATCCCCGGCGGCCGGTGCATGGACCGTGAAAGCCGCGCTGCCGCCGTCGCAGGAAATGCCGGTCAGGCAGACCCCGCGCGCGGTATCTTCGAGCGTCGCCGGCGCGGTCAGCGCCATGTCGGCGGGCAGAACGGTTTCTGTATTGCCGGGCAAAGCGGCGGGGGCGGCCGTGCAGGCAACGCCGTCGCCCTGCAGCAGGAGCAGATTCAGGCCGCGTCGCAGCGCGATGCGCGCCGTGCCGTCCGCCGCCGTCTGACCGCGTGCGCCGTCCACGGTGAACGCGCAGGCGCGATCCGCCGTCAGATGATAAAAGCCGTCGTCGGGCGCGACCGCCAGATACGCCGTCGTCCCGGGCGCGGTGCGGTCGGCGTCGGGCAGCAGGGCGATGGCGGGATCCGGATCCCGCGGGCAGACCAGAAGACTGTCAACAACAAAGGTGCCCTCCAGATGCGCGAGCGTGATCGTATGCGCGCCGGCGGTGAGCGATTCGGTCAGGGTGATCGTTTCCGTATATTCGCTGCGGATCGTGTTCGGCAGCGGCAGACAGCGTTCCGCGCCGTCAAGCGTGAGCAACGCTTTGCCGTCAATGCGGTCATCCGGCGTGCGGCCGTCGTTCGCCTTGCCGTAAATGAGCTTCAGTTCATAATCACCGTTTGCGGGGACGGTAAAGGGCAGGGTGACGCTGTCGCCCGGCTGCTCGAGACCGCCGACCATGCCGGCCTGTGCGCCGGTGGTGGCGTAGGCGCTGTCGTAAGTGTAACAGCCGCCCGTGCGCACGCCGTCCTCAAACTCAAACCGCTGCGGCAGCGCGTCATTCCGAAGGTCCGGCGCGCCGGTATCGGGCGTGATCGTGATATGATAGACCGCCGTCGGATCCATTTCACCGAGCGGGATATGCAGCCGGCCGCCGACGGCCGAAGCCGCATAGTCCGCGACGGTTGTCGGCTTGCAGACTGCGCCGCAGAGCCCTTCATAGAAAACGCATTCGATCCGCACGCGAAGCCGTCGGCCGAGCGCGGTTTTGTTCAGATGCACCAGCCGCAGGTGGCCGTCCGTATCGCAGCCGCCCGCAATCACATCGAGCCGGTCGCCGGCATCCGTCAGCGCCGCCAGCCCGGTCAGGCCCCGCTGGTGGAAGCGGGAAAAGCCGTATTTGATCGTGTTTTCAAAATCCGCGTGCGTCACATCCAGCACATCGGTGCGCAGCCGCTGCCCCTCCAGATCGGCATACCAGCGGTAGAGCCACCAGTTGCTGTTGGGGACGGTCGTGTCCGCGGCGGTGTCGCAGAGGTTGTCGGCCAGCCGCCAGAAGGCGGTGTTGGTGTAAACGCCGGTCGTTTCGGCCGCCACGAGATAGTTGAGCATTTTCGCCGGCGCGCCGCAATCCTCCATCGTGCCGATTTCGGTGACGATGATCGGCAGGGGATCGAGGCCGAGCGCCTGTTCGGACGCCCGGTAATCGTCATAATGATCCTGCCAGTAATAGGTGGAATCCACCGCCAGTTCGTGATAGATCATCACGTCCGGCAGGCAGTCATGCGCTTTGCAGTAGGTCAGGAAGGCGCGGATATTCGCGCTGTCATAGCCGCAGTTGCCCGGGCCGCCGATGCGGGCGTCGGGCACGATGGTGCGCACGAAGCGGAAGGTTTCCTCCCAGGCGGCGTAAAAGCGCGTCTTCGCGGCGTCGTCAAACATCAGCCAGTCGGGGTTGTCCGCATTCGGCGTGCCGAACCAGACGCCGTTGTCCATTTCGTTGAAAAGGCAATAGACCAGCCGGTCGGCATAGGGCGTCTGCCCCAGCTGACGGACGGGCTCCGCGATGCGCGGCAGGAAATCCTCGCGCACATAGGCGGCGCTGTCGTAATTGCCCGCCTTGCGCAGGGCGCGGATCTTGCCCTCATCGTAATACCAGGTATCGTAAACGTCGTTGAGATAGACGGTGATATAGTCGCAGCTGTCGAGATTCTGCGCAACCTCGTCCACATCGCCGATTGGATGCTGCAGGCCGCCGAGCACCTTCTGCGTCACGCTGGCGGGATCCAGGCTTTCGACCGTCAGCGGGTCGGGGACGCCGGCCTGCGCGAGCCCGTAGAGGAAGCCCGATGCGCGGCTCGTGACCGGCGCGACCGGCGCGGCGGCGTCGATCTTCAGCGTCGGCCGGAAGGCATAGGGCAGGCCGGGCAGCGCCAGCTGCAGCGCCGTCCACAGGCCGAGCAGCAGGGGAAACAGGCGGTGCACGCAAAGCATCTCCTTTCCGCAGTCAGATCCGGGTCCAGACCTGCATGTCGCTTTCGCCGCGGTTGGCGAAGGCAAAATAGGGGATCATGCGCAGACGGCAGGGCTGCCGGTCGGGGGGATAGCGGCTGTAAAGCGCGGCTGCGGGCAGCTCCCGGAAGCCGTTGACCTCCAGCGCGGGGCAGCCGAGCGTGTCGTCCTGCGCAACCGTCGGCTGCAGATCGGCGCTGAGCGCCAGTTGCCCGAGCGGCGCGGTCTGGTCGATCTGCTCCATGCAGTAGACCAGCGGGCCGCGGCAGACCGCCGCCTTGCCGCGATCGGCATGCACGCGCACATCCGCCGCCATCAGCCGCGGCGTCAGGTCGAGCGAAAGCACAACCGTGACGTCGTCCGCCTCGACAGGCAGATAGGCATAGCCCATGCGCACGTCGGCAGGCGCCTGCCCGTTGACCAGCGGCGCATCCGCCCAGCCCGGCAGGCGCAGCGCCAGCGTTTTGCCGCGCAGCCCCTGCACCCGCAGGCGGATTTCACCGTCAAAGGGATAGCCGGTTTCCTGCGTGAGCGTCACGCCGTCGAACGCGGCCTTGCTTTCAAAATAGTGATGGACGAACACGGTCTGTTCGTCATAAGAATAAAGGAAATCGCCGATCGAAGCGATCATCCGCGCGATATTCGGCGGGCAGCATGAGCAGCTGAAAACCTCCACGCGTTGCGTAAGCAGGGGATCGTCGCGGTGATACCAGTCCTTCTCGATGCGGTGCTGATTCAGGTTGATCTCCAGCGGATTGACATAGAAAAAGGCGTTGCCGCGCAGGGAAATGCCGGAGAGCACGCCGTTGTAGATCGCGGTCTCCGCCGCGTCGGCATAGCGGCTGTCCGGCGCAAGCAGGCTCATGCGCCGCGCGAAGAACGCCAGGCCGATCGCCGCGCAGGTTTCGGCATAATCCACGTCGTTGGGCAGATCGAAATCCTCGGTGAAGCGCTCGCCGCGGGCGGCGGAGCCGATGCCGCCGGTGATAAACATCCGGCGCTCCGTGATGTTGCGGAAGACCCGTTCGCAGGCCGCGCGCAAAGCGTCGTCCGCTGTCAGACGGGCAAGATCCGCCATCGCGCAGTAAAGATAGACCGCGCGCACGCTGTGGCCGACCGCTTCCGTGATTTCGCGCACGGGCCGGTCGGACTGATCGTAGTCATTGTTGTGGCCGCCGGCGATATCCTTGGGCGAAACGCCGCGCTGATCGACGAAATACCGGCTCATCTCCAGATACTGTTCGTCGCCCGTCGCCTCCCAGAGCCGGACGAGCGCGAGCTCGAGCTCCTCGTGGCCGGGCGTTGAAAACGCCGCGCTGTCCTCCTCGATGAAGACCTTTTTGATATAGGCCATATAATCCTGCATCAGGCGCAGGAAGCGGTCCTTGCCGGTGGCGCGGGCATAGGCGATCGCCGCCTCCGTCAGATGGCCGGCGCAGTAAAGCTCATGATCGGTGCGGCGCTGAAACCGCTGCTCCGGTTCACAGACCGTGAAATAGATGTTGAAATAGCCGCAGGGGTCGCGGTGCAGCGCAATCAGCTCCACCACGCGGTCGATCACGGCCTCCAGCGCGGGATCGGGCCGCTGCGCGAGCAGGTCGGCCGCCGCCTCGATCCATTTCGCAACGTCGGAATCCCAGAAGATATGCGGCTGCTTCGGGTCGCCCGCCTTCCAGCGGAATTCAAAGGCCTCGAAGCGTCCGGTTTCGGAGAAACGGTCATAGACGGTCGGCAGCGTGACGGCC
>JAFZNN010000028.1 GCA_017550895.1 Clostridia bacterium | reverse complement strand
GCCAGTGGCACAGCCGGGCAGCTAAGTGCGGAACGGATAAACGCTGAAAGCATCTAAGCGTGAAGCCGCCTCCAAGATAAGATATCCCATGGCGTAAGCCAGTAAGACCCCTCAAGGACTATGAGGTTGATAGGTTGCATGTGTAAGCGTAGCGATACGTTCAGCTTGGCAATACTAATAGGTCGAGGGCTTGTCCATATCGAATCTTCATCCTCACTCCCATTTCTTACCTTTCCTTATCTCCCCTTTGTTCAGTTTTCAGGGTACGAGAGATAAGCAATTTAAAAGTCGCTTCAGCAGAGGCGGCTTTTTCTTTTCCCTGCAAATAAACAAGGATCAGGTGATCAGAATGGAGCAAAGAAGCAAGTTTTCCGGCAAGATCGGTTTCGTTCTGGCGGCAGCCAGCTCGGCGATCGGTCTGGGCAATCTCTGGCGATTCCCGTATCTGGCGGCCAAATACGGCGGCGGTATTTTCCTGCTGGTGTATCTGGTGCTCGCGATCACCTTCGGCTTTGTGCTGATGGTGACGGAAATCGCGATCGGCCGCCGCACGCAGCTCAGTCCGCTCAAGGCCTTCGGCGCTTTGAGCAAAAAATGGGCCTGGCTCGGCGTGCTCGCAACGATCGTCCCGGTGATGATCTATCCCTATTACTGCCTGATCGGCGGCTGGGTCACGAAATACGCCTTTACCATGCTGACCAACCATGTGGCGGATGCTGCGGACGACGCCTTCTTCGGATCCTATATCTCCGCGACGGGCGAACCGGTGCTCTGGTTCCTGATTTTCTCGGGTGCCACGATGCTGGTCATCATTTTCGGCGTCAACAAGGGCATTGAAAAGCTCAGTCGGATCCTGATGCCCGCGCTGCTGGTGCTCACGGTCGGCCTGTCGATCTATGTTGTGACCCGTCCGGGCGCGCTGGCCGGCGTGAAGTATTATCTGCTGCCGAATTTCAAGGCGCTGAATGCCAAGACGTTCCTGGCGGCGCTCGGTCAGCTGTTCTATTCCATGTCGCTGGCCATGGGCATCATGATCACTTACGGCTCCTATTTCTCCAAGGAGGAGAAGATCGAGAAGGCTGCGCGGCAGATCGAAGTGTTTGATACGGCGATCGCGCTGCTGGCGGGTCTGATGATCATTCCCGCCGTGTTCACCTATTCCGGCGGCGACGAAACGGCGCTGAGCGCCGGCCCGTCACTGATGTTCGTCACGTTGCCGAAGGTGTTCAACGAGCTGCCGATGGGCAGTCTGATCGGCGCGCTGTTCTTTATTCTTGTGTTTTTCGCCGCGATCACCAGCTCTGTTTCGATCATGGAAGCGATCGTTTCCGGTATTCTTGACACCTTCCATTGCAAGCGCGGCACGGCGACGGCGATCGTCGCGGTCTACGGCGTGATCGTTGGCGTAGCCTGCTCGTTCGGCTTCGGCATCTGGAGCGATTTCACGATTCTCGGTTTCGACATTCTGGATTTCCTGGATTTCATTTCCAACAACGTGCTGTTGCCGCTGGTCGGCATGTTCACCTGCATCCTGGTCGGCTTTGCGATCAAGCCGGACGTAATTATCTGCGAGGTGGAACTGAACGGCCCGTTCAAGATGAAGAATTTCTATATTGCCATGGTCAAATGGATCGCGCCGCTCTTCATTTTCGCCATCCTTGTGACCGGCATCCTGCAGGGCTTCGGCCTGCTGACCATCTGAAAACGCAACGCCCGCAGAGGTTTCCGGACCCCTGCGGGTTTTTCATGAAAAAGCCCGCCCCGGGCGGCGCCCGAAGCGGGTTGCGGTTTGCAATGCAGTTCAGCTTTCGCTCTTCCAGTCCTCGCCGAGGAAGTAGCCGGGATCATTGGTGAAAACGGCGTCCAGGGTCAGCAGCGAGGTGTTGTACATCAGGAACAGGCCGTAATCGCCCTCCTCTGAGGATCTTACGATATCCGCTTCATAAACCTGACAGCCGTCGCGGACATTCTGCGACACGTTGCCGCTGAAGCCGTTTTCCTCAAGCTTGTCCATATAATCGCGGAAATCCTGCTCCGTCAGGCCGATAAAGGCGTCGTCAAAGCGGAATTGCCACTGCCATTTGGCGTCGGCGTTCAGGCTGCGGAAGGTTTCGGTCTGTTCGCCGGTCGCGAAGTCGTAGCCGTAGTAGCTCCCCTTGCTGCGGGAGGCCGCTTTGAAGGACGGGAAAATGTTGCCGAGCACATGGGGGAAGCAGTCGGTGTAATCCGAGAAATCCAGCGTAAAGCGCAGAAGATTGCCGTCCTTCTTTTCGCTTTTGTCAATGACGATGATGTGCTTGCCGTCCTGCCAGCTGCCGGCAAAGCCGAGGCTGTAAAGATCGTTGGTCAGGATGTTTCTGCAGCTGCCGGTGTAGCCGGCGGCGATCAGGGAATTGGTGAACTGATAAAAAACCGGTTCATAGCAGTCAAAGGAAATGCGCGTGCGGTCGATTGCGTAGCCGGTGAGCTGCCCCGTGCCGGAAAGATGGCTGACGGAAAGGTTGACAATGCCCTTCGGAAGCTCCGGGAACTCCTCCGGCAAAAGGGAAAGATTGGCGGCTTTGCCGCTGGGCATGGTCGGATCCGGCGCGGCGGTCGTGGTTTCGCCGGCGGACGTTTCCGCTGCGGTCGTCGTTTTGCCGTCGGCGGGGTTCTCCTTGCTGCCGCAGGCGCACAGGAGCAGCAGAATGCAGACAAGGAGCAGCGCGGTCAGTTTTTTCATGGACGTCCCTCCGTTTCTGCTTCTACCATATCATATTTCAGCCGGATTTGCAACCGGCGCTTGTACTTTTTCTGTTTTTCTGCTACAATATGAAAGTATCATCCGGAAAGGAGGCGGCGTTTTGCGCGTGATCGAATATACCGTGCCGGCGGCTTATGACGGGCGGAAGGTCTTTCATTTCCTGCGCGGCGGCTGCGGCGCGTCCGTGCGGCTGGTGCGTGTGCTCCGGCATACGCCGCACACCCTGCAGATCAACGGCGCTGACGCGCGCACGATTGATCTGCTGCATACAGGCGATACGGTGCGCATCACGATCCCCGGGGACGAAGCGACCGTCGAACCGCTGGCGGCGCCGCTGGAGATCCTCTATGAGGACGACGACCTGATCGTGGTGAATAAATCGCCGTTCATGGCGATGCATCCGACGCACAATCATCAGGGCGACACCCTGGCCAACGCAATGGCGGCGTATCTTGCGCAGCAGGGGAAGCAGGCGACCTTCCGCGCGGTTGGCCGGCTGGACAAGGGCACCTCCGGCGCAGTGGTCTGCGCGCTGCATCCGTTTGCGGCGAGCAAGCTGGCCGGCAGGGTGCGGAAGGAATACCTCGCGCTCGTGCAGGGGCATCCTGCGCCGCAGGGGACGGTGACAACGCCGATCTACCGCCCCGATCCGATGAAAACGCTGCGCGCCTGCTCCGATACGCTGGGCGTGGAGCCGGCCGTGACGCACTGGACGGTCGAGGAAACCTTCCCCGGCGCCTCGCTGGTGCGCCTGCGGCTGGAAACGGGCCGCACGCATCAGATCCGCGTGCACATGGCGCATCTCGGCCACCCGCTGGCCGGCGACAATCTGTACGGCGGTTTCATGCCGGAGATCGGCCATCAGATGCTGCATTGCGCGGCCTGCCGGTTTGCGCATCCGGTGACGGGAGAGCAAATGGAATTTTCCGCGCCGCTGCCGGAGGACTTTCGCAACCTGCTGAAAAGCCTGCGCGCAAGTGCATAAATATACAAATCTGCTTGACTTTTCCGGTTTCAATGGTATAATAGCAAGTGACCTAAAATAATATGGAGGTTCGATTATGAAAAAACTGATGAAAATTCTTGCAATCGTGATGGTTGCAGCCATGGCGCTCACGCTGTTTGCCGGCTGCGGCGAGAAGCCCGCTCCGGCGGACGATACGACCACCGCGGCGAACGGCGAGACCGAAGCCCCTGCGGCGAAGCTGACCGCGACGGACGGCGTGCTTGTCATGGCGACCAACGCATCCTTCCCGCCCTATGAGTTCGTCGGCGACGACGGCGCGTTTGCGGGTATCGACGTTGAGATCGCCGGCCTGATCGCCGAGAAGCTCGGCCTGCAGCTGGAGATCCAGGATGTGGAATTCGGCTCCATCATCGGCGGCGTGCAGTCCGGCAAGTTCGATATGGGCATGGCCGGCATGACCGTGACCGACGAGCGTCTGCAGAGCGTCAATTTCTCCACGACCTATGCGACCGGCGTGCAGTCCATCATCGTGAAGGAAGGCAGCGAGATCGCGAGCTTTGACGATTTCTTCAATGAGGACGGCTCCGTGAAGGATATCATGATCGGCGTGCAGCAGGATACCACGGGCGACATCTATGTTTCCGATACCGTGGAGAACGGCGGCGTCGGCGAGGATCACGTGACCCAGTTCAAGACCGGCAACGACGCCGTGCAGGCGCTGGTCGCCGGCAAAGTGGACGCCGTGATCATCGACAATGAGCCCGCGAAATCCTATGTGGATTCCAATCCCGGTCTGAAGATCCTTGACACCGCGTATACCGAGGAGAATTATGCGATCTGCGTGGCGAAGACCAACACCGCGCTGCTGGATGCGATCAACGCCGCGCTCGCGGAGCTGACCGCAGAGGGCAAGGTTGCGGAAATCATCGGCAAATATATTGCCGAATAAGCAAAGGTCTGTAATATCAATGCGGATGACGGGATCCGTCATCCGCATCGTTGTTTTATAGGAGTGCTTGTTTATGAATGAATGGTTTGCGAGGCTGGCGGATCAGTTCCGGCTGAATTTCATCACCGGCGACCGCTGGACCTGGCTGCTCGAAGGCTTCAAGATGACGCTGATCATCACGTTCTTTGCAACGCTGATCGGCATCGCCATCGGCGTTGTGATCGCGACCGTGCGGTCCAGCTATGATAAAAACAAGGAATCTATGCAGAAAAAGGGCGGCATCGGCTACCGGCTGCTTTCGATTCTGAACAGCATCTGCGGTCTGTATCTGACCGTGATCCGCGGCACGCCCGTGGTGGTGCAATTGCTGATCATGTATTTCATTATTTTCGCGTCCTCCACCAACAGCACCCTGGTGGCGATCATGTCCTTCGGCATCAACTCCGGCGCCTAGGTGGCGGAGATCTTCCGCGGCGGCATCATGAGCGTGGACAAGGGGCAGTTTGAGGCCGGCAGAAGCCTGGGCTTCAATTATATCCAGACGATGATTTATATCGTCATTCCGCAGATGTTCAAGATTGTGCTGCCGACGCTGTGCAACGAATTCATCGTGCTGCTCAAGGAAACCTCGATCTCCGGTTACGTCGGCATCCGCGATCTGACCAAGGCGGGCGACCTGATCCGCGGGCGCACGTTTTCGGCGTTTATGCCGCTGATTGCGGTGGCGCTGATTTATCTGGTCGTTGTGATCGTCTTCACCAAGCTGGTCAGACGGCTCGAAAGGAGGCTGCGCAACAGTGACCACTGACAGAAACGCTCTGGTCCGGGTCGAGGGCCTGTATAAGTATTTCGGCGACAACAAAGTGCTGCGCGGCATCAGCACGGAGATCGATAAAGGCGAGGTCGTTGTGGTCATCGGCCCCTCCGGCTCGGGCAAGAGCACCTTTCTGCGCTGCCTGAATCTGCTCGAGGAGCCGACCTACGGCGAGGTCTGGCTGGAAAACAAGCTGGTCACGCCGGTGGATCCTTACCGTCATGACGACGTGATCGAGCTGTCAAAGACGTATCAGAAGCTGGCGTCCGAAAACCCGGAGCTTGGCAAAGCAGCGCTGCTCGAAAAGATCCGCGCGGAGGATCTGCTGCATGAAAAGCACGAGGGCAAGGCCTATAAAACCCGCATGAAGCAGATCTATGCGGAGAATTATCTCAACATCAACCTCGCGCGGCAGAAGATCGGCATGGTATTTCAGCAGTTCAATCTCTTTGCGAATCTGAAGATCATCGACAATATTACCCTTGCGCCCATGAAGCTGCTGAAAATGGATAAGGCGGCGGCCGAGCAGAAGGCGATGGCGCTGCTCGAGCGCATCGGCCTTGCCGACAAGGCGGACGCGTATCCGCAGCAGCTCTCCGGCGGGCAG
>JAFZNN010000027.1 GCA_017550895.1 Clostridia bacterium | reverse complement strand
GCACGGACGAGTCCATCCAGCAGATCGCACGGGAAACCGGCTTCGGCAACCAGAACTACTTCAGCCGCGCCTTCCGCCGCGAGACCGGCATGACGCCCACCGATTACCGCAATTCCGCGTACTGATTTCCGGCGGCGCTTGGGCGGCCAAAGGGATCAACTTCATCAGGAGGACAGGAATGGACACGATTTTGCTGCTGGGCGATTCGATTCGCATGTTTTACGCCAAATATGTGGAGCAGGAATTCGCGGGGCGGATGAAGGTGGTGTGGCCGAACGAGAACGGCCGCTTCAGCCTGTACACGCTGCGCTGCCTGTTCGAGTGGGAAAAGCTGGCCGACAGCCCCCAGGACGTGGTGGCGGTGCACTGGAACAACGGCCTGTGGGACGTCACCCGCCGCACGATGGACGGCGAATGCCTCGCCTCGCCGGAGGAATACCGCCGCAACCTCGAGCGCATCATCTTCGAGCTGCGCGCCCGGTTCCCGCGCGCGAAGATCGTGTTCGCCACCACCACCTGCGTCAACCCGAAGCTGCCGACGGTGAAAAACGAGGACGTGGACGCCTACAACGCCGTGGCGCTTGAGGTCATGGCGCGGCACGGCGTGCCCATCGACGATCTGCACGCGGTGATGGCCGCGCATCCCGAATACATCCGCGAGGACGACCTGATCCACGAAACCGACGAAGGCGCGCGGGTGCTGGCGCGCTGCGTGCGCGAGTCGATCGAGCGCGCGCTGGACGAAAGGAGCGAATGACATGCAGGCGCTATCTGTCGAATACATGCGGCGCATGGCCGCGGCGCGGTGCGTCGTGCGGCCCGAACACACCGTGGCGGTGCTGATGGACGAGCGGCCCGGCTTCTGCCCGGAGGCCGCCCGCGAGGTCATCTGCGCGCTGATGGCCTTGGGCTACGACGCCTATGAGATCACCGCGGAGGACCTGTGCAAGAAGAACATCACCGCGCTGGGCGCGATCCTGGTACTGCCGCACGCGGCCTCCGTGCCCGCGATGTGCGCGGAGCCGATCGAGGCCTTCTGGCGGGAGGGCGGCCGCGTCGTCGTGCTGGGCGGCCCGCTGTTCGCGCACCTCATCGAGAAAAAGGACGGGCGGTTCGTCCAGGTCCCGCTGGACGACCAGGCGCTGGACGCCGCCGTGTCGGGCCGGATGCACCCCATCGTGATGGAGGGCGTCGTGCCGTCCTATAAGGTGTACCGCGTCGCGGACGCGCTGCGCTTCGACACCGAACCCGACCAGACGGTGACCCGCGCGCGCCTGGAGGCGGAGGCGGGCGAGCCGGTCGAGTGCGCCGGCGTCCGGCCCCACGGCCTGGGCTTTGAGCGCGAATACCGCAACCGCTTCATTCCCATCGTGCAGGCCATGGGCGAGGGCGGCCGCGCGCAGGGCCGGCGCGGCGCGGCGGTGTCCGTCATGCTGTCGGACGTGCGGATGAAGCGCATCGACGTGGACGGCAACATGTTCGGCTACGTCATGCCCACGTCTCGGGGCGGCGTCACCGCCAGCATCGGCTTTGAGCGGCAGGACATCATGGCCATTCCGGGCATGAAGGCGCTGCTGCGCGACCTGTTCGCCACGCTCAGCCGCGGGCTGTACCTCTTCGACGGCGGCTGCGACCGCTTCGTCGCCCGCCCGGGCGATACGGTGAAGCTCGGCGCGCGGGTGATGAACCAGTCCGCCGTGTTCCAAAAGGTGGAGGTGCATTTCACCCTGCGCCGCGAGGGCCGCGTCGTGCTGGAACAGACCGTCGGGACGCTGGCCATGCCGAACAACCTCACGCCCGTCAGCCTTGAGACCCGGCTGGACGACTGCGGCGCGTATGAGGTCGAGGCGCGCCTGATGGCGGAGGGGGAGACGCGGGACGTCATCGTCCACGCGGTCGAGGTGCCTGAGGACCGGCCTGCGCCCGCGGACGACGAGTTCGTCACCATGCGCGACGGGGAGTTCTGGCTGCATGGCAAGCCCTGGTACGCCTTCGGCATCAACTACTGGCCGCTGTACTATCCCGGCCTGGAGCGAGACGACTACTGGCAGGGCTGGCTGGATCCGTGCAACTACGACCCGCTCGAGGTGGAGCGCGACCTGGCCATGATGGAGGAGATCGGCTTCAACTGCCTGTTCACCCGGCTGGAAGCCACCGTGCTCGGCCGCGGCCTCGACGCGCTGAAGGACTTCGTGCTGCGCTGCGAGCGCCACGGCATGAAGCTGTCGCTGAGCTACTGCAACCTCACCTCGCCCCTGCATTACCAGCCCGATGTGTTCCGCGTCTTCATGAAGGCGGCGGGGCTGATCGACAATCCCGTCATGTTCAGCCACGACCTGGCCTGGGAGGTGGGCGGGAAGTTTTTTGGCGCTCAGTTCACGCGCACGTGGCGGCGCGATTGGGCGGCCTGGATCGACGAGCAGTACGGCAGCCTGGCCGCGGCGGAAGCGGACTGGGGCGTGCCCGTGGATTTCGGCGAGGACGGCGGGATCGATACGCCGCCGCAGGCGGAGCTCCGGCAGGAAGGCCCGTGGCGCGTCAAGGTGTGCGCCTTCCGGCGGTTCATCGACGACTTCGCCAGCCGCGCCTGGAACAAAACCGCCTCCGATATCCGCTCCTTCGACCCGCGCCACCTGATCGCCTACCGCATGGGCTCGGTCGGCTTTAACTCAGCGGCCATCACGGGCACCAACAAGCACATCGACTTCGCCAGCCCCGAGGGCTACGACGTGGCCAACAACGAAAACGGCCTGTACACCGCCGCCGCCACGACGCTGGCGATGCAGATGACCACGGGCGGCAAGCCGGTGGTGTGGTCGGAGTACGGCATGAGCCTCACCGACGTGCGCTGGCGCGGCCTGGTATGGGACAACGAGCGCAGCCGGCCCTACGCCTGGAAGGAAGAGGAGCAGACGGCCTACCTGCGCCGCATCTACCGCATGTTCAGGCTGACGAACGTGCGCGGCAGCGCGCCGTGGTGGTTCCCGGGCGGCTTCCGGCGCGTGGAGATGAGCGACTTCGGCTTCTGCGGTCCGGACGGCCTGCTGCGGCCCGGCGCGCAGAGCTATGTGGAGCTGGGCGAATGGTTCAAAGCGCCGCGCGAGGTCAAAGCGCCCGACCGGGTGGTCGAGCTGGACCCGGACGCTTACGCGGCCGGCTGGGGCCGCCTGCTGTACGGCGAGGCGCAGCCCGGCGACGAATCCGCGCCGATCGACGGCAACGGCAACAGGCTGTTTGACGGGGTGCGCGGCATCGCGCCGCGGGCGGTGAAGGAAGCCGTAGAGAAGGGCGAGACCATCGCCTTCCGCACGCCCGGCACGGGCAGCACCTCGGCCGACGCTCCGCGCGTCGCCGTGGGCAACGTCCCGCTGACCGGCCATAACCCGCCGCGCTTCCTGAACGCGGAGTGGAACTGGATCGAGGTCCGCACGGCGGACGGCGTCTGCCGCAGGGTGGGGGACAACGCCTGCGTT
>JAFZNN010000026.1 GCA_017550895.1 Clostridia bacterium | reverse complement strand
CGGCGACGGTGTTCTTGCCGAAGAGAGTGACGGAGACCTTGACCAGACTGTTTTCCAGGTCAATGGACTCCACGATCCCGGTGAAGCTTTCGAGCGGGCCGTCGATGATCTCGACCGTATCGCCCACCGCGTAGGAAACCTCCACGACCTTCTGCTCGACGCCGAGCCTGATAACCTCTTCGTCGGTCAGGGGGATCGCTTTGTTTTCGGGGCCGACAAAGCCCGTCACGCCTCTGGTGTTGCGGATCAGCAGCCAGCATTCGTCGCTCATCTTGGGGCGGTTATTCTCATCGGAATAAACGACCACCTTCACGAGGACGTAGCCGGGGAAGAGCAGGCGCACCTTTTCCTTCTTGGTTTCAGCGTCCACGACGGTCTCCGTCGGGATCTTCACCTCGAGGATCTGATCCTGCATTTTGCGGTTTTCCACCTGCTTTTCGATGTTGGTGGCAACCTTGTTTTCATAACCGGAATAGGTATGGACGACATACCATCTTGCATCCTGCGCCATCTGAGCTCCCCCCGCGTCAGCCGAGGAAGAGACTGCGCAGACCGATCAGACCGGCTGTCGCTGCGGCCTCAGTGGTATCCTCTGCAGCGCCGGAAGCCGCGACTTTCTCGGCAGCGCCCTTGAGCAGGGAAATCAGCCACGCGAGGAGCTGATCCACGCCGAAGATCACGATTGCGCACACGGCGACGACCGCGAGCACGACCAGCGTCGATTTCAGAACGGTCTTTCCGTCAGGCCAGATGATCTTCTTGATCTCGCCCTTGAGATCCTTGCAGAACTTTTTGATTGCCTTGCCGGCACGCTGGAACCAGTTGCCATTCGGGTTGGCAGGCTTCTTGTCCTTTTTCTTTTCGGCGGCGGCAACCTTTTCTGCAGCTTGGGAAATTTCTTTCTTTGCCATCGGTTGTTCCTCCCTGCCTTACTTCGTCTCTTTGTGGACCGTGTGCTTCCTGCAGAAACGGCAGTACTTGTTCATTTCCAGACGGTCAGGCGTGTTCTGCTTGTTTTTCATCGTGTTGTAGTTTCGCTGTTTGCATTCGGTGCAAGAAAGTGTGATCTTCACTCTTTTACCGTTAGCAGCCATTTGCGGCACCTCCATTTTCTCGGAATTTTAAGCGCACGCCGGGTCTATCAGGCAACGCGGCGCGTCTCAAGCCTCCCTCTGCATCTTTCTGAAACAGGGCGCAAAAAAAGAACCCTCTTGCAGAGGTAAAGACATCATACCACAGAAAACCCCCGCCGTCAAGCTCTTTTTTTGTTTTTTGCCGTTTATTTTTAAATACTTTTTTATACCATATAGATGTTGTGGAACCGCCGCCCGGCAGGCACAAGACCTGCGGGCGGCGGATGCGTGCATGAGATTTACAGCGGCAGGCGGAGCAGCTGCGCCACCTTGCTGAAAATGCCGATCACGGCGTTGAGCAGCTTCCAGGTGTATTTGATGTTGAGCTTGGAGAGGATCTTTGCGAACAGCGTGCCCAGCGCGCCGGCGCTGTCGGCGGGGGAGGACCCCGGATCGCTCTTGACGATCGCGAAGTTGTCCACGCGCTCGGCCTTGCCGTCGGCGACCTGATAGGCGTTGTAATAAAGCGTATCGCCGTCCACGGTCACGGCCGCGAACATGGATTTGTCGCTGTCGATGATCTTCTCCGCGCGCGGGAAGAGCTTGTCGGTCGCCGCGGTGTCCTTTGTCTGATAGACCTTGACGCCGGAGGTGCCGCAGATGGAATAGACCGTGCCCTTCGGATCGTATTTCGCGTCGTAGGTTTCGCCCCCGTAGGTGATCTGACCGGTCTTCGAGGGCACGACGGCGTTGGCGTTCATCGCGTCGGTGCGCAGATAGACGTGGTCATGCCCCTGCACGACCAGATCCACGCCCAGATAGGGCAGCAGCGCGCTGAGCTGATTGCGGAAGCCGGCGACCTCCTTGTCGTCATAGTGCGAGCCGTTGGAATACAGCGCCTTGTGCAGCACGAGCACCTTCCAGTCCGATTTGGCGTTCCGGATATCGTCGATCAGCCAGTTGACCTGCGCGTCGCTGAGCTTTTTGTCGTCATCGTCGTTGGTGTTCAGCACGGTGAAATGCACACCGTTATAATCATAGGAATAGTAGACGCCGGTTTCCAGATCCTGCTCGGGGACGTTCGGCAGGGTGAACTGCGAGGTGATCGCCGCCGTCGCCTTTTCGTGGTTGCCGGTCGTCGGCATGAAGGGCAGGCTGGCGAAGGCGTCCGTGGAGTTGAAGAACAGCTGCCACTGCTTCATGTTTTTGCCCAGATCCACCTGATCGCCGGCGGAGACGATGAATTTCGCGTCGGGATAAAGCGTCTGCGCGGCGTCGATCACCGCGGCGTAGTGATCCGCATAGTGGTCGGCCCGCTGGGACTGCGCGTCCGTCACGGTCAGGAAGGTGAAGGCGTCGCTGCCGCCCGCCGTTTCGATCACGCCCGGTTCGCTCCACCAGCCGCGCGCGGCGTCGCCCACGCGGTAGCAGTATTTCGTGCCGGGCTCCAGGCCGGTCAGCGTCACGGTGTGCCTGCAGTATTCCGTCATGTAGTCCAGCAGGCCGAAGATGCCCAGATCCGCGCCGGGATAGCCGCGCTCGACCTCTTCGCTCTGGGCGCGCACGCGGCTGTCGGTCGTCGGCTCGCCCGTGAAGCGCGGGGCTTCGCTGTAGGGCACGAGCTCGATATCGGAATTGGTCAGGCTGTATTTCGTCAGCCAGGTGATCGTGACGGCCGTGGCGGAATCGTCGCCGAGCGTCAGATTCAGGTTGGCGGGCAGACGGTAGTTTTCGCGCGTGGCCGGCACGTCGACGGGGCCGGCATAGGTCACGGTGATGTTGTTGTCAAATCTTTCATAGGGATTGTCGTCGGTGACGAGGCTGCCGACCATCCAGGCGATCGTGTGGCCCCAGGCCTCGTACTGGCTGGGCGTCATGTATTCATTCACGACCAGCGTGTCGATGATCTCATCGATCGAGCCGTAGCCCTCCGGGATCACGGACAGGCTGAGGATCGAGTCGATCACGTTGCTGAAGGAGTTGTCGCCGCCCAGGAAGACGTTCAGCACGCCCTGCAGCACCTTGCCGAGAATGAAGAAGGCGTTGCCGAAGGGGAAGAGCGCGTCGAGATTCAGATCCAGATTTGTCAGCAGCTCATCCTCGACCAGCTCGTTGACCAGCACCTTGCGCAGCAGGGTGAAGAACGCCTCGGCGCTCTTGCCGCTGTCGAAGCCGTCGAGCGTATCTTTTATGAAGGGATAGTTGTCGATCAGATCCTCGTCGCCGCCGTAGTAGGCAAGCAGCGCCGCGGTGGCGAATTCGCCGAGCGTGCAGCCGTCCGCTTCGACCTGTGCGCCGAGCATGTCGGTCACATATGTCGCGGGATAGGTGCTGACCTTGAATTCCAGCAGCTCATGGATCAGCGCCTGCAGCTTTGCGAGCGTTTCCTCCGGATGGCTGATGTAGACCTCGTCGATCTGGTCGCCGAGATCATTCAGGAAGCCCATCACGTTTTTGCTCACGGTCAGGATGCTGAAATCGCCGATGGCCACGCCGTCCGTGCCCAGGGCGTTCTGAATGATGCTTTCCAGATCGACGCCCTTGAAGGACAGGTATTTGATCAGGCCGCCGGCCTCCTGAATATCGCCGAACAGGCCGCCGATCAGCGCGGTCAGGATATTCATGATGTAGCCCTCGATGTTGGGGTCTTCGGCGCTTTCGCCGAAGGTCTGGCCGAAGGAAGCGGACAGACGGTAGGGCTTTTCGTAAACGAAACCGCTGTCACTGACGACGGGCTGATACTCGTCGATGTCATAATTGTGCAGGTCCATTGTAACTTCTCCGCGATCCGTGGAAAAATCCACGATACGGAAAAAGTTCGGATAGCCCGTCAGCGTCGGCGTCAGGATGTCGGTGATCTCCTCACCGTTGTCATTGATGTAGCTGCTGGTGTCGCTTGCGTGCAGATGGCCGGTGAAAACGTAATGAATGCCGTGGTCGGCATAGGCGTCGGCGACACGCTGCCAGTCCTCGGTCACAAACGCCCAGAAGGTCGCTTCCTCAATATCCATGTGGGGAATCAGGTTGTGGTGCTGCATGAAGATGATCGTTTTGCCTTCTGCCGTGGCGAGATCCGCCTGTTCAACGATCCACGCGAGCAGATCGTCGCCCACGCGGCCGTCGGTCATATGCTCTTCGCTCTTTGCGCCGTTGTCCACGCTGTATTCATTGCTGTCCACGGCGATCAGGCGGTAGTGCTCGCCCAGATCGGCCGTGTAGGAGAGCATGCCGCCCTGGTTGCCGGGCTTGGGCGTGAAGGTTGCCAGCGCCTCGCCGTAGCCGAGGTTCTGATAGACCTCGCGGAACTGCGCGGGGCCGGTTTTCGCCGCAGGCTCCTTGACGCCGTTTTCAAACGTGCAGGCGTCGGAGTTGTTGACGTCGTGGTTGCCGGGGATGACGTACACCGGGATGCCGGTCTCTTCCTCGAAGGCTTCCAGCTTCGCCGCCAGCTCCTTATGGCCCTCCAGCTCGCCGTCCTTGGTCAGATCGCCGGGGAGCAGCACGAAATCCAGACCGTCCTCGTCCGCCTGCCGCTTGAAGCCGTCCAGCGCGTTGGCCAGCAGGGCGTTGTTTTCGTTGTACTCCTTGCCCTTCAGCGTGGTGAATTCCTGATAGGCGTCGCCGCTGTCACCCTTGAGTGAATTCGGGTAATAATGTACGTCGCTGAGCAGACCGAAGCGCACGGACGTGTCATCCGCGCTTGCCATCATCGGGATCGCCGCGAGCACCAGGCTCAACGCCAGCACGACGCTGATCGCCTTGATCCAGAGAGATGTCTTTTTCATTTCTATAACGCCTCCGTGTCAGATGTTCTTCATTAACGGGTCGATGCCCTTGATGGCCTTGGGGATATTTTTGAGGATCTTGCGCATGCCGCCCTTCTCGCTGTTGAGGATTTTCAGCAGGCCGTCCGCAATGTCCTCGCTGAAGACGCCGCCGCTCATGCTGATGAAATCGCGGAACGGGGTCTGCAGCGCAATGGCGCTCGCGAAGCCGTCCGGCACGAACTTTTTCAGCGTCTTGTAAAGCTTCGCGCCGTTTTTGGTGTGCGCGGCATTTTCAAAGTTGTCGGTCACGTCGATCGGCAGGCTCTGATCCTTGACCGTGGGGGGAATCTCACGGCCGAGCACGGCGACGAACTGGTCGTCCGGCACCGCCTGCACCTTGCCGGTGTAGTAGACCGGCGCGGTTTTGCGGTAGTCGGGCATCTCCGCCGCGGCAGCGCCCACGTTGATCACGCCCTGCAGGCGGATATCCGCGCTCGAGGCGCCGACGAAGAGATCGAATTCGCCGCTCTCCACGCACCAGTCGTTGGTGTTGACGTTGAAGAAGGCGAAGGCGCGGCGGTCCAGCGTGAGCGCGACGGTCGTTTCCTCGCCGGGCGCGAGCGTGACCTTTTTGAAGGCCTTGAGCTCCTTGACCGGGCGGAAGATCGTGCTTTCGCGGTCGCCGACGTAGAGCTGGGCGATCTCGCTGCCGGCGACGGCGCCGGTGTTTTTGATCTTGAAGGTGACGGTGAGCGTGTCGTTCTCGTTCATCGCGCCCTTATCCAGCCGGAGGTCGGAATACTCAAAGGTCGTGTAGCTCAGACCGTGGCCGAAGGGGAAGCGCACGGGCACGCCCGCTTTTTCATAATAACGGTAGCCGATGTAAATGCTTTCGCGGTATTCCACGGTCGCCGGGTTGCCGGGGAAGTTGTTGAACGCCGGCGTGTCGGCATAGCTGATCGGATAGGTCTCGGCCAGCTTGCCGCAGGGATTCGCCTTGCCGCTGAGCAGGTCGACGACCGCGCCCGCGCCGGCCTGGCCGCCGAGATAGGAATTCAGGATCGCGGGCACGCTGTCATACCACGGCAGCTCCACGGGCGAACCGCCGGAGAGGACGATCACCGTGTTGGGATTCGCCTTGACGACGGCCTCCACGAGCGCGTTGTGCGCCTCGGGCAGCTGCATGTGCGGGCGGTCGAAGCCCTCGGACTCAAAGTCCTCCGTCAGGCCGATAAAGACGACGGCGACGTCGGCGTTCTTTGCCGTTTCGGCCGCGGCGGCGATGAGGGCGGGGTTCTTTTTCGCCTTTTTCAGCGAACGCTCATAGCCCTGGGAATATTCATAATCGAAGCCGGCGGCGGTGAACTCGGTCAGCGCGTTGTCCAGCTGCGTCGGATTGATCTGCGAGGAGCCGGCGCCCTGATAGCGCGGCTCGATGGCGAAATCGCCGATCACGGCGAGCTTCGCGTCCGCCTTCAGCGGCAGGATGCCGTTGTTTTTGAGCAGGACCATGGATTCCGCTGCCACGCGGCGGGCAAGCGGCTGGTCGTCCGCGTCGTTATACTGATAGCCGGGCTGCATGCCGTCCAGCGCTTTCTTCATCAGGTTGAGCATGTTCAGCGCGCGTTCGTCGACCACGGCCTCGTCCAGCGTGCCGTTCTGCACCGCCTCCACGATCTTGCGCGTGCCGCTGCCGCTGGAGGAGGGCATTTCCAGATCGTTGCCGTTCGCAAGGCCGAGCACGCGATCGTTCACCGCGCCCCAGTCGCTGACCACGACGCCGTCGTAGCCCCACGCGTCGCGCAGGATCTCGACCTGCGTGTGGCGGTTTTCGGAGCCGTGCATGCCGTTGATCTTGTTGTAGGAATTCATCACGGTCCAGGGCTTCGCCTTCTTGACCGCGATTTCAAAGCCGGTCAGATAAATCTCGCGCAGCGCGCGCTCATCGACCACGGAATCGCCGGTCATGCGGCGGGTTTCCTGGCTGTTGGCGCAGAAATGCTTCAGGGAAGTGCCCACGCCCTGGGACTGCACGCCCTCGATCAGGCCGGCGGCCAGCTCGCCCGCGAGCACGGGATCCTCGGAGAAATACTCGAAGTTGCGCCCGCACAGGGGAGAGCGCTTCATATTGATGCCGGGGCCGAGCAGCACGCCGACGCGCTCGCTCAGGCATTTTTTGCCCAGCGCGACGCCCATTTCCCGCAGCAGGTCGGGATCCCAGGAGCAGGCGGTGGTCACCGCCGTGGGATAACAGATGGAGGGCACGCTGTTGGAGAGGCTGGAGCCGTTTTTGTCATAGTTCTTTTTGCGCAGGCCGTGCGGACCGTCGCAGACAAAGAAGGATTCGATGCCGTACTTCTCAAAGGCCTTCAGCTCCCAGAAGTTTTTGCCGTCCAGCAGAGAAGCCTTTTCCTCCAGTGTCATCTGAGCAAGGATTTCTTTCGGGTCTTTCATATGTTTTCTCCTTCGCAAATTATTTTTCAGTATCGTTCAGCCCCAGCACGGCGGCGGCGTCCTCCGCCCCCAGCGCATCGGCGTTTTTCAGTTTTTTCGCGATGATCTCGTTGCGTTTGCCCGCCTCGTCCAGCGACCGGCCGGCCTCGTCGATCTTCGCGCGCGCCTTGGCCAGCTGCGCGCCGAATTTCTCATATTGCGCCCTCGCGGCGGCCAGCAGCGTGCGCACCTCGTTGGCCTTCTCGTTGATCGCCACGGCCCGCAGCCCCATCGAAAGGGAATTGAGCAGCGCCGTGACTGTGGAGGGCCCGGCGAGCATCACGCCGTAGACCCGCTGGATCTTTTCGGCGATGCCGGTGCGCGAGGCCGCGATCTCCGCGTAGAGCCCCTCCGTGGCCAGATAGAGAATGGCGAAGGGCGTCGTGCGCGGGACCTGAATATATTTGGAAACCGCTTTCGCCTCCGTGAGCACCCGCAGCTCGAGCGCCTTGCGCGCGGCGGCGAGGCCTTCGGCGTCCGCCCGGTCGGCGGCGTCGCACAGGCGCACATAATCCTCCATCGGGAATTTGGAATCGATCGGCAGATAGGTCAGGCCCCCGCCCTCGCCCGTCGGGATGCGCACGGCGAATTCCACGCGCTCCTTCGCGGCGGGATCGGGCGCGAAGTTCGTTTCATACTGCCCGGGCAGCGTCTGATCAAGGATCGACGCGAGCTGCACCTCCGCCCAGGTGCCGCGGGCCTTCACGTTGGTCAGCACGCGGTTGAGCGCGGTGACGTTCGCGGTCACGCCGCCGGAAAGCTCCTTCATCTCGCCCAGGGATTTGTTGACGCTTTCCAGCCGGTCGGAAACGGTGCGGAAGGAGCTGTCCAGCCGCTGCGAAAGGGTCTCGGTCAGCTTTTCCTCCACGGTCTGCCGCATCTGCTCGAGCTTTTCCTCGTTGCTGCGGCGCAGGGTTTCCAGCGCGTCCGCCTGCGCGCGGCTCTGCTGATTGGTCTGCTCCAGATTCTGAATGCGGATCTGATTGAGCGCATCCGCCACGCGGTGCGCAAGCTCCGTCTGGTTTTTGGCCGTTTCCAGCCGCAGCGCCTCCAGCTGATCGCGCATCTGATCCAGCTCTCGGTCGAGCTCCTCGCGCAGCTGCTGCTCCGCCTGCCGCGTTTCCCGGCGGCTGCGTTCAAATTCATCATCCAGCTTCCGGGCGAAGCCGCGCGCGGGGTCGTGCCCCTGCCGCACGAGCACGGCGATCAGCAGACCGACGGCAGCGGCGGCAAGCAGCAGGAGCAGCAAAAGCAGAACGGTTTCCGGCTGCAAAGGACCGCCTCCTATTTAAAAAGTTTATATTTAATATATTTTAGCACATCCGCAGCGCCGGCGCAATCGGAAAATGAAAATCCGTGATAGAAAATTCCGGGCGGTTTTTGTGCGATTTGACGCTGATCTTAAGGAATTCTTAAGGCGCCTTCTGCAAATCTTAAGGGAATCCCCACTGGAATCTTAAGCGGGGGCGGCGTAGAATAAAGCCATCGAATGAAAACGGAGGGATTCCAATGAAACCTGTCAAACGCCTGATCGCCCTGCTGCTCGCAGCGACCCTGCTGCTGTCCGTCGGTCTGCAGGCCTTCGCGCTCGACGACGCGCCGGCAACCGGCCAGTGCGGCTGGACCGCGGCGGAAGCGGCGCAGGAGGAACCGGCCGCCCCGTCGGCGGAGGAACCGGAAACGCCTGAAACACCCGACACGCCCGACACACCCGACACGCCCGAAGAAACGGTCGTCTGCTATCTCACGCCCGAGGAATTCGAGCAATACCGCGCCGCGTATGTGGATTGGAGGATTCAGAATGCGTCGGCCTTGCTGAAGCCCACCGGCGCGGAGCTTCTGGCGATGTTCGCGGGGCCGTTCATCGCGCTGCCGATGTTTTTCATCCCGTTCGTCGGGCCGCTCGCCTCGGGCGTGCTGCTGGCGGCGCCCTTTGTTGTGCCGATCGAATTCTTTTCAAATCTCTTCACCGTGCTCAATATGATGACGCATAAGAAGGACATCGCGGCGGAATTCACCGAGCGGAATCTCTACGCGATCCCGCAGCCGGACGGCAGCTTTGAGATCGGTTTTAAATACGCGACGACCGTTCTGCATGACGGCGAATGCCCCGTCGCGGTCATTGCCTGACGCAGCGTTTTGGTGATTTTTCCCGGTTTTCCGCAGTTCCAGTGCAGCATATTTTCATGGTCTCCGTGTTGATTTTTCTCATGTTCCGTGATAGAATGAGAAAAAACAGACGGAGGCTTTTTTATGATCGGGATCATCGGCGCCATGCGCATCGAAGTGGAAACCATCCGCGGCCGGATGGAGCAGACGCAAAAAAGAGTCATCGGCGGCATGGAATTCGTCAGCGGCACGCTGCACGGCAAGCCGGTGGTGACGCTCGTGTGCGGCGTGGGCAAGGTGTCCGCCGCCATGGGCGCGCAGGCCATGATCCTGACCTATGCGCCGGACTGCATCATCAATTCCGGCGTGGGCGGCAGCCTGCATCCGGACCTGCGCATCGGGGATCTCGCCGTCGCGGAGCAGCTGGTGCAGCATGATATGGATACCACGCCCCTGGGCGACCCGCCCGGCTATCTGTACGGGCCGGACTGCGTCTACCTGAAGACCGATCCCGCCGTGACGGCGGCGCTGGAAGCGGCCGCCGCGGCCGCCGGCGACGTGCGCTGCCTGCGCGGCACCATTGCCTCGGGCGACCAGTTCATCGCCGATCCGGAAAAGAAACGCCGGATCACGGAAACCTTTTCCGATGTGATCGCCTGCGAAATGGAAGGCGCGAGCATCGCGCAGGTCTGCGTGTGCAACGGCGTGCCCTTCGGCGTCGTGCGCGCGGCAAGCGACTGCGCGGACGGGAGCGGCCATATGGATTACGCGGAATTTCTGCCCGTCGCGGCCGACCGCGCGGCCCGGCTCATCGACGCCTTCGTGACATCCTATTGAGAGAAAAAGGAGCATACTGATGAAAAGATATCTTTGCCTTTCCCTTGCGCTGCTCACAGCGCTGACCATCCTCCTGACCGGCTGCGGCGTCAAGCGCGGGGATCTGCCCGCCGCCGAAACGACGTCCGCAGCGGCGCTGACGGCTGCGCCGACCGACGCAGCGCAGACCTCCGCCGTACCCGCGACGGAACCGACGCAGACAACGGCCGAAACGACGACCGCCGCGCCCGGCAGCCGCCGTCTGGGGCAGGCGCCGGAGGGCTACTTCGAGGAAACGCTCTTCATCGGCGATTCCCGCACGGAGGATCTGCTCAATTACAACGCGCTGACCACGCCGACGATCTTTTCCCGCGTGAGCACCAGCCTTTACAATCTCCACAGCGAGCCCGCGCCCGTCAACCACGGGATCGGCGAGATCGATTTCGTCGACCTGATCAACAATTATCAGTTCAAGCATATCTACATCATGCTCGGCTTCAATGAGATCGGCTATGCGCGCCAGCAGACGGTGAACAAATTCGAGGCGCTGATTGAGGAAGTGCGCGCCGCGCAGCCCGGCGCCGACATCATCATCCAGGCGAATCTCCATGTGACGCCCGCCTACGCCGCCCGCCATCCGGACGAAAGCAACGAGGAGATCGACGATTTCAACAGCAAGATCGCGCAGTTTGCCGACGGCGAAACGATTTTCTATATCGACATGAACGAGCTGTTTGACGACGCGAACGGCGCGCTGGATACGCAGTATACCGGCGACGGCGTCCACCTGACGCCGAGCGCGACCAAGGAATGGGCAGACTGGCTCGCCACAAAGGCCGTGGTCTGAGCGAAAAACAGAATCAACGCAGCGGCGCCGGCGTCCTGAATGGATGCCGGCGCCGATTTAGGTAGCAGGGGATAGGGAATAGGAATGAGGAAGAAAAATGAGAAAGGAGGAAGGACTGGGAATTAGGAATGAGGAATGAGGAATGTCGGGTGGGCTTCGCCCACACCCGGTTTCAATGCAGAAGGCGGAATTTCGCGTGGGCTTCGCCCACACCCGGTTTCAATGCGGAAGGCGGAATGTCGGGTGGGCTTCGCCCACACCCGGTTTCAATGCAGAAGGCGGAATGTCGGGTGGGTTTCGGCCACACCCGGTTTCAATGCGGAAGGCGGAATTTCGCGTGGGTTTCGCCCACACCCGGTTTCAATGCGGAAGGCGGAATGTCGCGTGGGCTTCGCCCACACCCGGTTTCAATGCGGAAGGCGGAATATCAGGCGAGCTTTGCCTACACCCAATAATGAATTGCGCGACTATAGAACTTGCATTCATGCGCGCAGCGGAGTCCGCAGGAACCAATGGCGACAAACGGTACCCATGTAGGGGCGAACTGTGTTCGCCCGTCCTGCCTGCACCTGCTATTATTATTTAACCTGATTTCATTTCCAAAGAATGGACACGCTGATGTGTGCTGCGCAATCCGAAGGAACCGATGGCAGCGAACGGTACCCATGTAGGGGCGAACTGTGTTCGCCCGTCCTGCCTCCACCTGCGATAATTATTTAACCTAATTTCATTTCCAAAAAATGGACACGCTGATGTGTGCCATGGAATCCGCAGGAACCGACGGCGATGAACGGTACCCATGTAGGGGCGAACTGTGTTCGCCCGTCCTGCCTCCATCTGCTATTTTAAAATCACTTGATTTCATTTCCAAAGAATGGACACGCAGATGTGTGCCGCGAAAATCGCATATACCGGCGACAATTTGTAGGGAATGCTGCCCTCAGCATTCCGCGCGGCGGCACGCCGCGAATGTTTCTACACATGCAAACGGTGAAAAACATATTGGCCTCTCTCCTTGAGGGGTTTGCAACTGATCCCGCGGGCAGTGCATAACTCTTCATCTGGAAAGGGCGCGGGGGCTTTCCGTTTTGCCGTGCGCGCCTTCCCCGGCGTCCGGTCTGCGGGGGGTGCGGATCGTCCGGCGGGTTTTGCTTGACTTTTTTCCGGTTTGCGGGTATCATGGGGGCAGGGCCACGGCGCGCTGTGTTTCGGATGAACAAAGCCGGCGCTGTGTCCGCGCAATCTGTCTTTTGAGGGTGATCGCATGAAAAAACTGGTTCCCGTGCTCGCGGCGCTTTGCGCCGTGCTGGCCGCCGCAATCGTTGTGACGGTCGTGCTCCGCGGCCGCGGCTCGCCGACGCCGGAGGAAACCACCGCCGCCGCAAAAACATCCGTTTCCGCGCAGGCGCGCACGTCGCCGTCTGACCGGCCGGCAAAAACGACCGCGCCGCAGGCAACGGAAACCTCCGCTGCGACGACCGAGGCGGCGACGACCGCCGACCCGGCGGCATGGCAGGCCGCCTACCGCGCCTATCTGGCCGCCTACGAGAGCGAGGATTGGATCGAGCCGAAATTCGCGCTGATCTATCTGGACGCCGACGACGTGCCCGAGCTTGCGGTCTGTGACGGCAGCTACCATGCCGCAGGCTGGAAGATCCTGACCTGGCTCGACGGCCTGAAGGAAATCGGCGAATTCGGCGGCTGGGGCAACTTCTTCTACTATGAACGCGCGGGCATGATCTATTCCAGCTACGGCAATCACGGCGCCTGGACCGCGAACCTCTATCAGGTCCGGGACGGCGAGGCCGAGTCGGTCTGGGAGGGCAAGGGCGACCTTGACGAGGACGGCAACGAAATCTTCTTCGACGCGGACGACAACCCGATCTCCGAAGAAGAATACAACGCGCAGATGGACGCCGTGACGCCCTCCGGCGCGCAGGAGCAGCAGCTTTCCTATGATGAGGACGGCTATTTCATCACCGAAGCAAATATCGAAACCTATATCAGATAAACGCACAGAACCGCCCGCAGACCAATCGGCCCGCGGGCGGTTTCCTTTCGGTTTCCGGATTCAGATTCCTGCTCCCGTCAACCTCTCCTAACACCTAATACCTAACGCCTAATTCCCAGTATCATACCCACCACATCGCGCCGGTGGGCTCGGTGACCAGAACCTCCTTCAGGAAGCTGACCGCTTTGGACAGGCCTTCGTTCTGGCTCATGAGCGAATCCTCGTGCTCGATGCTCAGCGCGTAATCATAGCCGACCATGCGCAGGTTGGAGATCATATCCTTCCAGTAGGCGTAATCGTTGCCGTAGCCGACCGAGCGGAAGATCCACGAGCGATGGATCTCGTCGCCGTAGGGCTTGGTATCCAGCACGCCGTTGACGGCGGTGTTGTAAGAATCTATCTTGGTGTCCTTCGCGTGGAAGTGGAAGATCGCGTCGCCCATGGCGCGGATGCAGGCCACGGGATCCATCCCCTGCCAGATCAGGTGGCTGGGATCGAAGTTCGCGCCGATCTCCGGGCCGACCGCTTCGCGCAGGCGCAGCAGGGATTCCGTATTGTAAACGCAGAAGCCGGGATGCAGCTCGAGCGCGATTTTGTTCACGCCGTGCGCCTTGGCGAAGGCGACCAGATCCTTCCAGTAGGGGATCAGCACCTGATTCCACTGCCAGTCGAGGATCTCGCCGAAGTCATTCGGCCAGGGGCAGACCACCCAGTTGGGGTATTTCGCGGTTTCGCAGTCGCCCGGGCAGCCGGAGAAGGTGTTGATCTGATGCAGGCCGAGCGCCTCGGCGAGCAGGATGGTGTCGCGGATCGTTTTGTCGAACGTCGCGGCGATCTCTTTGTTGGGGTGCACGGGGTTGCCGTGGCAGGAAAGCGCGCTGATCTCCATGCCGTATTTCGCAATGAGCGCTTTGAATTCCGCAAGCTTTGCCGGATCGTTCAGCAGCGTCTGCGGATCGGCATGGGCGTTGCCGGGGTAGCCGCCGCAGCCGATTTCGACCATTTCAATGCCGAGGGACTGAAAATACTGCAGCGCCTTCTCCAGGGACAGATTGGAGAGCAGCGTTGTGAACACACCGAGTTTCATACCGTTTTCCTCCCTTTAGTTCAGTTTTGATTTGATGTAGGCCAGGCTCCGGGCGATGTCCTCAAAGCCGGTCGGTTCGGGATCGTCGTTTTCCACGATCAGCCATTCCAGCCCCATATCCTTCGCCGCATCGAGCACGGCGTCCAGGTCGCAGTTCCCCTCGCCGAGCGCCTTCGGATGCCCGTCGACGCCGTCCTTGACGTGGAGATGCACGATATTGTCCGCATGGGAGCGCAGGAACGCCGCGTTGTCGACGCCCGCGTGGAAGCTCCAGTAGGTATCGATTTCCAGCGTGCAGAACGAACCGATCACGTCGATGGGCAGACGGCCGTCCGGCAGCGGGATGAATTCCTCGCTGTGATTGTGATAATAGATCGGCATGCCGCTGACCTGCTGCGCATGACCGAGCACCTTGCCGGTCTCCTCGCATTCCGCAAGGGTGCTGTGCGGCGCGCCGCCCACGCCCACGCAGGGCACGCCGAGCGCGCGCTGGAACGCGAGCGTCGCTTCCAGTTTGTCGGGTTTGAAATCATCCAGCCCGATGTGGCCGCCGACGGCGGTCAGGCCCACGGCGTCGAGCGTTTCGCGGATCTGCGCGGCGTCCGCGCCGTAATAGCCGGCGAATTCCACGCCGTCATAACCGATGCGCTTGATCTCGGCGAGCGCCGCCATCAGGGACGCGGGGTCGCTGATATGATCCCGCACGGAATACACCTGAACCGCAATTTTCATTTTCAATCCTCCTCGTTCAGATAGACCGGTTTGCCGGTCTCGGCGGATTTATAAATGGCCTCCAGGATCTGCGTGACGACCATTGCCTGCTCGGGCTTGGTGACGATCTCGCCGCCGTGCAGGATCGCGTTGTAGAAGCAGTGGCACTCCAGCACCTCGGGCTTGTCGCTCGCGCCCTCATAGAAGGCGACGCCGCCGGCGGCAAAGCTCGGCCGCTCGATCACCTGCCGGCCGTTTTTGACATAATTGAGCCGCAGATCGTCAAACATATCCGCGCCGCCCTTGTCGCCGCAGACGACCGTCATGGCCTCGTGCGGATCGGCGATATTCAGCGCCCAGGAGGATTCCACGCTGACCGTCGCGCCGTTTTCCATCACGACGAAACCGAAGGCGCTGTCCTCCACGGTGAATTTCTCGGGATCCCAGTCGCCCCAGGCGTTCGCGGCGTTCTTCTGCTGCCCGAGCTTCTTGTATTTGGTGCCGACCACCATTTTCGGCTTGTAGTTGTCCATCATCCAGAGCGTCAGATCCAGCGAATGGGTGCCGATATCGATCAGCGGACCGCCGCCCTGCTCGTATTCATTGAGGAACACGCCCCAGGTGGGCACGGCGCGGCGGCGCAGCGCGACCGCGCGGGCATAATAGATTTCGCCCAGCTCGCCGTTTGCGCAGCACTGCTTGAGATACATCGAATCCCCGCGCCAACGGGACTGATAGCCGATGGTGAGGATCTTGCCCGTGCGCACGCTCGCCTCATACATTGCCTTCGCCTCGGCGTAGGTTTTGGCCATCGGTTTTTCACAGATGACGTGCTTGCCCGCCTCGAGCGCGTCGATGCTGATGAAGCTGTGCGAGCGGTTCGGCGTGCAGACATGCACCGCGACGATGCTTTCGTCCTTGAGCAGCTCTTTATAATCCGTATATACCTTTGCGTCCGGCGTGCCGAATTTCTTCGCCGCCTCGACCGCGCGCTCCTCGATGATGTCGCAGAAAGCGACCATTTCCACTTCCTTCACGGTTTTGATCGAGGGCATGTGCTTGCCGTTGGCGATGCCGCCGCAGCCGATGATGCCGACCTTGATTTTTTCCATCGGTTCCACTCCTTTTTCCGGCGGCGCGCAGGCCGCCATAGTTTAATTTTATTATAAACGATTTAAGGGGCAATGCAATCCCGTTCTTGCGCTTTTCGCGTAAAAAATCCGCGCGGGTTTTTGGTAATAATCCACAAATCGCCGTGCGGCACTTGACCGGGCAAGCCGGAATTGGTATACTGAATTATCAATACCGAAGTATTTACTCTTATGATAGATTCCCAAAGAAAGGAGTTGCCGGATTTGAAGCTCAGCAAGCTGCAGAAAAAACTGCGCGCGGCCTACGGCGGCAAATTCGCCGTCACGCAGGCGGACGGCATACGCACCGTCACGGGCGAGAGCGCGGACTGGGCCGAAATCGTCGCGGCCTGCGCGATGGCGGCGGACCGCAAGCGCGGCCTGCACGTGGTCAACGACGTGCGCTTTACCGGCGCCGAGATCGCGCCGATGCGTCTGCCCGCGCTGCGCGATGAGGCGCTGGACGGCCGGACGCCGGACGTTTTGATCATCGGCGGCGGCATTTCGGGCGCGAGCATCGCGCGGGAGCTGACGCGGCGGCAGCTGGACGTGCTGCTCGTGGAGAAGGAAAGCGACCTTGCCATGCAGGCCTCCGGGCGCAACGACGGCGAGGTGCATCCCGGCATCGATCTGGGCCGCGGCTCGCTCAAGCATCACTACATCATCCGCGGCAACCGGATGTTCGACCGCGTGTGCGGCGAGCTCGAAGTCCCGTTCAAGCGCTGCGGGCAGTATGTCTGCTTCGATCAGGCGGCGCTCAAGCCGGTCATCCGCGCCTACGTCTGGAAGCGCCGGCACATCGACGGCATCGACGATTCCGTCGTCATCTCCGGCAAGGAGCTGCTGCGCCGCGAGCCGCAGTTCAACCCGTCGTTCAAATTTGCCATTTACAATCCGATGGCCGGATGCGTGTGCCCCTACGGGCTGACGATCGCCTACGGTGAAAACGCCGTGCAGAACGGCGCGCAGATTTCCCTGAATACCGCCGTGACCGGCATGACCGTGGAAGACGGCAGGATCACGGCCGTGGAAACCACGCGCGGCACGCTGCGCCCGAAGGTCGTTGTCAACGCGGCGGGCGTCTTCGCCGAGGAGGTTGCGCGCATGGCGGGCGACCGGTTCTATTCGATCCATCCGCGCCGCGGCACGAATTCCATTCTGGATAAAAAAGCCGGCGGGCTGCTCTCCTCCATCGCTTCCATCAAGAAGCTGGAGGTCAACAGCGGCCACACCAAGGGCGGCGGCCTGCTGAACACGGTCCACGGCAACATTCTGGCCGGGCCGGACGCCGTGGAGACCTGGGAAAAAGAGAATTACGCGACCGACCGCGCGAGCATCGAAACGGTGTTCACCAAGCAGAAGGGCACCGCGCCGGCGCTCACCGAGCGGGACATCATCACCTATTTCACCGGCGTGCGGGCGGCGAATTTCGAGGAGGATTTCGTCATCGAGCCCGGACGCAAAACGAAGAATCTGATCCACTGCGCCTGCATCCAGTCCCCCGGCCTGACCACAGCGCCGGCCGTGGCGGAGGACGTGGCGGCCATGGCCGTTCAGATGCTCGGCGGCGACGAAGCAGTCAGACCGAATCCGGCCTTTGATCCGCACCGCAAGGGCGTTCCGACGCTGCGCGACCTGCCGCCGGAGGAACGGGCGGCCTATATTGAAAAGAATCCGGATTACGGCGAGATCGTCTGCCGCTGCGAGGAGGTCTCCAAGGGCGAGATCCTCGACGCGCTCAACGCGCCGCTGTGCGTGCCGACCGTGGACGGCGTCAAACGTCGCGTGCGGCCGGGCATGGGGCGCTGTCAGGGCGGCTTCTGCTCGCCGCTGGTCATGCAGATCATCGCCGCGCATCAGGGCGTGCCGCTTTCGGACGTGACCAAAAAAGGCGGCGGCTCCCTGCTGGCCTATGGCAAAACGAAGGGAGGCGGCGGCGATGCGTGAACGGTATGACGTGACCGTGATCGGCGGCGGCCCTGCGGGGCTCGCGGCGGCGATCGCGGCGGATGCGGCAGGCGCGCGGGTGCTCCTGATCGAGCGCGAGGCACGGCTGGGCGGCATCCTCAAGCAATGCATCCACGACGGCTTCGGCCTGGTGCGCTTCAAGGAGAAGCTCTCCGGCCCGGAATATGCCGAACGCTTTATCGAGCAGTTCCGCGCAGCCGGCATCGACGCCATGACGCTGACCTACGTGACGGCCATCGAACCGCTGACGGACGGCGGCTTCTGCCTGACGGCGGTCAGCCGCGACGGCGTGACGGCGATCGAAAGCAAAACGCTGATTCTGGCGACCGGCTGCCGGGAACGCACGGCAAAGCAGGTTGCCATCCACGGCACGCGCCCGGCGGGCGTTTACACCGCGGGCACGGCGCAGCACCTGACGAATCTGCGCGGCGTGCTGCCGACGAAAAAATGCGTCATCCTCGGCTCGGGCGATATCGGGCTGATCATGGCGCGGCGGCTGACGCTCGAGGGCGCCGAGGTGCTCGGCGTTTATGAGGCGAAGCCGACGCCCTCCGGCCTGACGCGCAATCTGCATCAGTGCCTGCATGATTTCAACATCCCGCTCTATCTCTCCCACACGGTCACGCGCGTGTTCGGCGAAGACCGGCTGACCGCCGTGGAGATCTCGCAGGTCGACGACGCCATGCGGCCGATTCCCGGCACGGAATCCGTTGTGGCCTGCGACGGGCTGATCCTTTCGGTCGGTCTGATTCCGGAAAACGAGCTGGCCGAAACGCTCGGCGTCGCGCTCGACCCGCGCACGAAAGGCCCGGTCTGCGACGGCAGCCTGATGACGAGCTGCCCGGGCGTCTTCTCCTGCGGCAACGCGCTGCACGTGAACGACCTGGTCGATTATGTGTCCGAAAGCGGCGAGCAGGCCGGCCGGGCGGCCGCCGCCTTTTGCGGCGCGGCGCGCGACCTTGCGCCGATTGAAATCGGCAAAGAGCTGCTGTATCTGGTGCCGCAGCAGATTGACCGCAACGCGGACAATTCCGCCGTGACCTTCTATTTCCGCAGCCGCGCGCCGATGGGCAAAAGCCGGCTGCGTCTGCAGTGCGGCGACGCCGTGCTGTTTGAAAAGACCTATCCCTTCCTGCGCCCGCCCGAAATGGAGCGCCTGACGGTCGATCTGCGCGATCTGCCCGCCGGCGGCGCGCTCACGGCGCAGCTTGATTCACTGGAAGGAGGCGCGTGATGGAACAGCTGGTCTGCATCGTCTGCCCGCGCGGCTGCACGATGACGCTGAATGATACGCCGGACGGTCTGTCCGTCACCGGCAACGCCTGCCCGCGCGGCAAGGCCTTTGCCATCGCGGAAACCACGCAGCCGATGCGCACGCTCTGCACGACCGCGGCCACCGCGTTCCCGGCGGCGCCCGTGCTGCCCGTGCGGGTGCGCGGCGAGATCCCGAAGGACAGAATCTTCGACGTGATGGCGGCGATCAACGCCGTCACGGTGGATTTCCCCGCCGCGCGCGGCGACGTGATCCTCGAAAACGTCTGCGGCCTGGGCGTGGACGTGATCGCAACAAGCAGTCTGTTATCTGAGGAAGGAGAACGGCCATGAGCAAACCTTACAAGGGCTTTGAGCCCGCCTGGATCAAAACCGCCGCCCCCGCCGATTCCTACCGCTCCATCTTCCGCTGGGGCGATCCGGACTTTGTGAAATACCCGAAGGAGTCTCTTTACAAGCTGATGAAAGAGACGTTCCAAATGACCGACGACGATTTCAGGCAGTACTGCGGCGACGTCGGTCTGGACACAGTGAAACTCGATCAGCCGAGCCGGATCGATCCGGCGCATCTCGCGGCGCTCAAGGAAATCTTCGGCGAGGGCGGCGTGAGCACCGGCGACTACGACCGCCTCTCCGTCGCCTACGGGCAGACGGCCTACGACCTGATGCGCATGCGGCAAAAGCGCTTCGATTCCCTGCCGGACGTCGTGGTCTATCCCGACACGGCGGCGCAGATCGAGCAGTGCGTCGCCTACTGCGTCGCGCACAAGCTCCCGCTCTACGTCTACGGCGGCGGCAGCTCCGTCACGCGCGGCGTGGAGCCGATCAAGGGCGGCGTTTCGATGGATATGCGCCGGCGCTACAATAAAATTCTGAATTTCAACGAAACGGATCAGACGATCACGGTGCAGACCGGTCTGTCCGGTCCGGCGCTCGAACGCGCGCTCAACGAGGCGCAGAGCCGCTTCGGCGCAAAGCGCGCCTACACCTGCGGCCATTTTCCGCAGTCGTTTGAATACAGCAGCGTCGGCGGCTGGGTCGTCACCCGCGGCGCGGGGCAGAACAGCACCTATTACGGCTGCATCGCCGACATCGTGCTCTCGCAGAAATACGCCACGCCCGCCGGCCCGATCGTCACGAGCCACTATCCGCGCGAGGCGACCGGACCGAACCTGAACCAGATCATGATGGGCAGCGAGGGCGCCTTCGGCGTGCTGACCGAGGTAACGCTCAAGGTCTTCCGCTATATGCCGGAGAACCGCAAGCGCTTCTCTTATATTTTCAAGGACTGGCCGACCGCTATGGACGCCGCGCGCGAGATGATGCAGTGCGAATGCGGCTATTCCTCGGTGTTCCGTCTGTCCGACCCGGAGGAAACGAGCCTGATGCTGCGGCTCTACAACGTGGACGACACCCCGCTGCATCCGCTGCTGGAAAAGCTCGGCTTCAAAGACATGGAGCGCTGCCTCTTCCTGGGCTTTACGGACGGCGAAAAGGGCTTCTCCGCAAATGTGGCGCGCAACATCCGCCGCATCGCCAAAAAGCACGGCGCGATGAGCCTGACCGGCTACGTCTGCAAAAGCTGGGAGCACGGCCGCTTCACCGACCCCTATCTGCGCGACACGATGATGGACTTCGGCATCTGCACCGACACGCTCGAATGCACGGTCAACTGGTCCAATATGGCGCAGGTGCACCGCGACGTGCGCGCGGTCTGCCACGCCCTGCCGAATACGATCGTCACCACGCACATGAGCCACTGCTATCCGCAGGGCGCCAACCTCTATTTCATCTTCATCACCCGCATGAGCGACGCCGACGCATTCAAGGCCTATCACACGACGATCCTCGACGCGATTCAGAAATCCGGCGCGGCGATCAGCCATCACCACGGCATCGGCAAGATGTTCGCGCCCTGGCTGGAGGGGTATCTGGGCAGGAACGAATTCGAAGTGCTGCGCGTGCTGAAGGATCATTTCGACCCCGACTACCTGATGAATCCCGGCGGCACGATCGGCCTTGATCTGCCGGAGGATGAGAAAAAATTTCTGAAGGAAGCCGATTGATATGCGCCTGTTATTCATTCGCCACGGCGACCCGAATTATGAAATCGACAGCCTGACGCCCAAGGGCGAGCGGGAAGCGCAGCTGCTCGCCGCGCGGATCGCCCCCATGGACGTCAAGGCCTATTACGTCTCCCCGCTCGGACGCGCCCAGCGCACCGCCGCCTACACTTTACAGGCGGCCGGCCGCACCGCAGCGGTCTGCGACTGGCTGGAGGAATTCGACGCCTACCGGGTCACGGAAGACGGAGAAAAGCGCTGGATGTGGGATCGCCTGCCGACCGACTGGACGCAGTTCCCGGAAAGCTTTGACAAGGACCGCTGGCTCGAGCTGCCGGATGTCCGGCGCGGCAACGCGGCGGAAAAGCACCGCGCCGTGATCGACGGGCTGGACGCCCTGCTCGCTGCCCACGGCTACGAACGGGACGGCCTGCTCTACCGCGCGGCGCAGCCCAACGGCGACACGCTGGCCCTCTTCTGCCATTTCGGCGTCACCTGCGTGATGGTCGCGCACCTGCTCGGCCTGTCGCCGATGGTCCTGTGGCACGGGACCGCCGCCGCGCCGACCTCGGTCACGGAGCTCTGGACCGAGGAGCGCCACCCGGGGATCGCCTGCTTCCGCATGAGCAAATACGGCGACGTCTCCCATCTCTACGTCGCCGCAGAGCCGCCCGCCTTCGCCGGGCGCTTCTGCGAACAGTACTCCAACGCCGACGAGCGGCACGACTGAAAACGGACAGCACAAAGCCCGCATGTAAAGGGATTTGCCTTTACATGCGGGCAGTTTTTTTATTGATCAGTGAAAACCCCCGGCAATGCCGGGGGTTCAAAAGAGCTTAAGCGGTGAGTATACAAAAAGAACTCCTTTTGGTAGAATAAGAATGCGGCTACCAACTGCATTCAAGAACCAAAAGGAGGACATTCAAATGAATG